>JBBRNQ010000140.1:0-10378 GCA_038230235.1 Actinomycetales bacterium | reverse complement strand
GTCGCGACGACGACGGCGTCGAAGTCGTCGCGGCTGCCCTCGGCGGTCACGACCGAGACCCCGTTGGTGGTGTCGGTGATGCCGGTGACCGTGGCGCCGTCGAGGATCTTGCCGCCGCGGGCCCGGACGGAGTCGGCGAGGGCGTGGACGTACTCCCCGGGGTCGACGAAGCGCTGGCCCTTCAAGCGGATGCCGGAGCCGATCGCGGCAGAAAGCGACGGCTCGATGATCCGGGCCTCGTCGCCGGTGAGCAGGTCGTAGTCGATCTCCTGGCCGGAGGCGCGGATGTGCTCGATCTCCTCGACGAGGGTCTCCCGGTCGGCGTCGGTGCGGTAGGCCGCGATGAACGACGCGGCGTCGCGGGTCTGGGCCTGCACACCACCGGCGCCCAGCAGGTCGAACGACTCGAGCGCGAGCCGGTTGATCGGCACGAGCTTGCTCATCGACCGCTTCCAGTGCGCCATCGTGCTGTGCCGGGTGAAACCCGAGACGAAGCGCAGGAAGTCGGGGCGGGCGCTCGGCGGCACGTAGACCGGGCTGCTCGGCGAGAGCACTGCTCCCAGTCCGTACTTCAGCACAGCCGGCTCGGGCAGCGGGGTGCAGATGCCGGGCGTCAGCCAGCCGGCGTTGCCCCAGCTCGACCCGGCGGCGACGCCCTCGCGATCGAGCACGGTGACCTCGACGCCCTGCTCCTGCAGGAACCACGCGGTCGCGAGACCGACCATGCCGGCGCCGACGACCGCAACGCGCTCGGGGGTGGGCAGTCCAGCAGGGGTGACGGGCATCGGGGGTCTCCAGGCGTGATGGGGGCGCGGTCCGGCGGGACGGCGCTTCATACAGGATCGAGGCTGGGCGTCCGGTGGGCCTAGTCGTGGGCGCATGAGATGAGATGGCATCCTTGTGCGGAGCGCACAAACGCACGAGGGAGGGCCATGGTCGACCTGCACACGCTGGCGGGGTCCCTCGGCGCCGGTCTGGTGAAGGTGATCGTGCCCGGCAGCGGGCGCGAGGTCACCGACGTCACCGTCGTCGAGCCGGGGGAGGGCTGGTACGGCGTGCCGGGAGACCTCGTCTTCGGGGTCGGGGTGCCCGACCCGGCGGCCGCCGTCGCCCTGATCGAGCGGCTCGGCGAGGTGGGGTCGGCCGGGGTGGTGCTGCGGCAGCAGCTGACCCGCACCCGCCCGGTGCGGGCTGCCGCCCGAGCGGCCGACCTCGCCCTCGTCGAGATCGCGCCGACCGCCGCGCTCGCGCACGTGCTCGGGCTCGTACGGAGCGTCCTCGACCGCGCCACCGTGGTCGGCGCCGACCTGCCCGACGCCGCCGCCCCCGACGACCTCTTCACCCTGGCCGATGCGGTCGCGGCGGTGGTCGACGCACCCGTGACGATCGAGGACGCGTCGTCCCGGGTGCTGGCCTACTCCTCGCGGCAGGACGTCACCGACCCGGCCCGCATCGACACCATCGTCGGTCGGCGGGTGCCGCCGCAGCTCGTGGCGCACTTCCGGGCGCTGGGGCTCTTCCGGCGACTGGCCCGCTCCGACGAGCCCTTTCTCGTGCCCCCCGGCCCGACCCAGGACCTGCCGCGCCTGGTCGTGCCGGTGCGTGCCGGCGGGGAGTGGCTCGGCTCGATCTGGGTGGTCACCGAGCGGTTGCCGGAGGAGCGTGTCCTGCGCGAGCTGCGCCAGGTGGCAACGGTGCTCGCCATCCGGCTCCTGCGGGTGCGGGCCGAGAGCGACCTCACGCGCCGGGTGACCGCCGACCGGCTGCGGGTGCTGCTGCGGGGTGCCGGCGGCGGTCACGACTGGCTTCCCTCGCCGCCGTGGCGCGTCGTCGTCCTGTCGCGCCCGAGCGACTCCTCGGATGTGTCGGGTGATCTCGATGTCTGGGAGACGATCTTCCGCCGACACCGTTGGCAACGGCCGCTGCTCACTGATGAGGAAGGGGTCGCGGTGGCGCTGGTGGTCGCCAACCTCGGCTCGGGTGGGGACGCGTCAGCTGCCCGGCGGCCGGGGTCGTGGTCGTGGCTGGCAGGGGTGGTCGCCGTCGAGCGCGCCGCCGACCCGACCCTGCAGGTGTGGGGCAGCGCCCCGGTCGGTGGCGGTGAGGTGGGCGTGGGTCCGGGGGCAGTCGGCGGCCTGGTGCGGGCGCTGGCTGAGGCGGTGGAGCTGGCCAGCCTGCCGGGGGTGGCTGAGGGAGAGCCGGCGGTGGCCTTCGAGACCCGTTGGCGCGAGGTGGCGCTCGCTCGAGCCGCGAAGGCGTTGAGACCGGCAGACGGGCCGCCTTCCCAGCCGTTGCCCGGGGGCCTCGAGGACCTGCGCCGGCACGACGAGGTGCACGGCACGGCGTACCTGCTGACCCTGACCGCGCACCTCGACCACCAGGGCGACCCGGCGCGAGCCGCGGCGGCGGTCCACGTGCACCCCAACACCCTGCGCTACCGCCTGGCCCGGATCGCCGAGGTCGCCGACCTCGGGCTCGACGACCCGCAGACCCGGTTGGCTCTGCGCCTCCACCTCCTCGGTCTCGCCGTGACCTGAGCTCGGCAGCACGGGGGTGATCTCCCGCTGAGGGGGACGTCGGATCACCCCACTATCGATTTACCCAGGAGTGTGCACGAGGTTGAGGGGTGGAAGGTCGCGTCCCGGGGCGGAAGATCACCCCGCTCGGGAGCACGGCGCGCGTGGCGTCGGCGGGTGACCGTCGAGGGGCCCACGGGCTGCGGTGACGCACGTCCTCGCCGAGCACGGCAGCCCGCCGAACAGGGTGGGTGGCATCGTCCGCAGCCGTGCTGGGGTAGGAAGGCCTCATGCCCGAGACCACGCGAGCCGACATGATCGTCCACGAGCAGGAGCCGTACAACGCCGAACCGCGGCGGTCGGCCCTCGCCGCGCACCTCGTCACCCCGGTCGGCACCTTCTACAGCCGCAACCACGGGCCCGTCCCGCAGGTCGAGGTCGGCGCGTGGCGGCTGCAGGTCGAGGGGCTGGTCGACCACCCGACCTCGTTCTCCCTCGCCGACCTGCAGGAGGCGTTCCCGGCGCACGAGGTGACGGCGACGCTGCAGTGCGCCGGCGCACGGCGCGCCGACCTGCTGGCCGTGCGCGACATCCCCGGGGAGGCGCCCTGGGGGCCCGGAGCGACCTCCACGGCCCGCTGGGTGGGGGTGCGGCTCGCCGACGTGCTCGGGCGGTGCGGGCTCGCCCCGGGTGCGGCGCACGTCGGCTTCGAGGCCCCCGACCGATCGAGTGGCCTCGTCGAAGAGGTGCGGTACGGAGGCTCCATACCGCTGGGGAAGGCGCAGGGGCCGGAGGTCCTGCTCGCCTGGGCGATGAACGGTGAGGCCCTCACCCCGCTGCACGGTGCGCCGGTGCGCGTCGTCGTACCCGGCTGGATCGGCGCTCGCAGCGTGAAGTGGGTCGAGCGCGTGGTCGTCTCCAGCGACCCGTCGGCCAACTACTACCAGGCCAAGGCCTACCGGCTGCTGCCGCAGGAGGCGGACCCGGACGTCCTCGTGGCCGGGGCGGGGTTCGCCCTCGGCCCGGTCGCGCTCAACTGCGACCTGCTCAGCCCCGAGCCAGGAGCGGTGGTGGAGGCGGGGGTCCAGTCCCTGCGGGGCTATGCCTACGCCGGGGACGACCGCGCTGTGGAACGCGTCGACGTCTCGACCGACGGTGGCCGCACCTGGGCGCAGGCCGCTCTGCAGCAGGACGACGGCCCGTGGGCCTGGTGCCTCTGGAGCTGCGACGTCGAGCTGTCCGCCGGGGTGACCGAGGTGGTCGTCCGGGCGTGGGACTCCACCGGGGCCTTGCAGCCGCGCTCGCCGGCCGACGTATGGAACCCCAAGGGCTACGTCAACAACTCGTGGGCTCGGGCCTCTCTCACCGTGGAGTGAGGGGCTGGACCTGACGCAGGGCTGCTGCCCGACGCAGCAGGTAGCGCTGCTCGGGGCGGCTGGTGGCCAGCCGGGCGGCCGTCTCGTAGGCCGTAAGCGCCGGTCCGCGCTGCCCGGCACGCTCGAGCAGGTGGGCCTGCACGGCGTACAGACGGTGATGGTGGCGCAGGCGATGGTCGGCGAGCAGCGGCTCGAGCAGCTCGAGCCCCGCGGCGGGGCCGCTGACCTCGGCGACCGCGACGGCGTGGTTGAGGGTGACGACGGGGCCGGGGTCGAGGTCGGCGAGCATCCGGTAGAGCAGCTCGATCTGGGCCCAGTCGGTCTCGGCGGCGCTCGCGGCCTCGGCGTGGACCGCGGCGATCGCCGCCTGCAGCTGGAAGGGGCCGACCGGTCCACGGGGGAGCACCGCCTCGACGAGGGCGGTGCCCTCCGCCAGGAGGATGGCGTCCCAGAGACGTCGATCCTGCTCGCCCAGGGGGACGAGGGACCCGTCAGCGCTGGTGCGCGACGGCCGCCGCGCGTCAGTGAGCAGGAGCAGGGCCAGCAGGCCGGTCACCTCGTCGGCGGCGGGCAGGCTGGCGTGCAGCAGGCGGGTGAGCCGGATGGCCTCCGTCGCCAGCGACACGTCAGTGAGCCCGGTGCCGGTCGTGGCCGTGTGGCCCTCGGTGAAGACGAGGTAGAGCACGTGCGCGGCGGCTGCGACGCGGCCGGGGAGCTCGCCCACGGGGGGTGGCGCGAAGGGTGCGTCGACCTCGCGGAGCCTGGCCTTCGCCCGCGAGATGCGTTGCGCCATGGTGCTCTCCGGCACCAGGAAGGCGCGGGCGACCTGCGCCGTACTGAGCCCCGCCACGGCTCGCAGCGTCAGGGCCACCTGCGCGGGTGGCGACAGGGCGGGGTGGCAGGCCAGCAGCAGGAGGGTGAGGGAGTCGTCCCGCTCGCTCCCCCCGGCGCTGCGGCTGGTGTCGGCCGCAGGCGTGACGAGGTCGGTGGCTCGGGGCGTCGTCCGCTGCTCGCGAGCGGTGCGCGCGTGGTCGGCCCGCCACTGGTCCACCAGCCGTCGGGAGGCCACCCGCACGAGCCAGCCCCGGGGGTTTCCTGGGAAACCGTCACGGGGCCACTGCGTCGCCGCAGCGAGCAGGGCCTCCTGTACGGCGTCCTCGGCCGCGCCGAAGTCGCCGTACCGACGCACGAGCGCGGCCGTGACCTGCGGCGCCAGGCGGCGCCACAGGTCAGCGGCCGGGTCGGGCGCGGGGTCGGTCACGCGTCCTCGCTGCCGTCCCACATCGCCGGGCGCAGCTCGACGACGTCGCCCGGGCCGGCGAAGTGCAAGGCGACCTCCTCGGCCCGCTCCCGGGTGGCGCAGTCGACGAGGAAGAACCCGGCGAGGTGCTCCTTGGCCTCGGCGTAGGGCCCGTCACTGGTGACCGGTGCGCCCGCGTCCCATCGGAGCACCGTCGAGGTCGTGGGTGAGGCCAGGGCCTCGGCGACGACGAGCTCTCCCGAGGCGCTGAGCTCGTCCATGAGGGCCTCGAACTGACGGTCGGACCGGGCGCGCTGGTCGTCGGGCAGGGACCGACCCTCGGGGGTGTGCTCGTGGGTCGGGTGTCCCCACGGGTCGGGGTTGGAGTGGATGAGGATGACGTACTTCACGGGGGCCTCCGGTGGTCGGGACCGCCCTGGTCGGCGGTCGGAGGAGACGTCGGAGCCGGCGGACCGATCTCGACACCGCCCACGATGTCAGGCTCCCGGCAGTCCCCACCAGGAGTCCATCCGGGCGACCACCGGGGCCTCCCGCCCCTCGCGCAGCACCCGAGCGGTGCGCCGCAGGAGGGCGGCGATGCCCGCGGCGCCCTGCATCCACCCCACCCCGGGTGGCAGGAGGGGGTCGTCGTCTCGGTGCTCGGTGAAGCGCCAGCAGGCGCGGTCGTCGTCGACCAGCGCCCGGTCGGCCACCGCGTCGGCGATGCGCAGCGCGAAGGCCAGCAGGTCGTCACGACCGGTGCGCTGCCAGGCGTCGAGCACCACGTCGGCGACGCCGGCCGAGCCGCAGCAGCGACCGTCGTTGTCCCAGAAGCCTGGTCGCAGCCGGTCCGGCAGCCCGGAGACCATCACGGAGTGCAGGGCCCGGTCGTGCCACTCCATCGGGGGGACCCCGGCGACGTCGGTGACTCCAGAGTGGTGCAGCGCGGTGAAGAGGCGGGAGGTGCCGGCGGGTCCGTGGCACCAGCCGTAGCTGTAGAGGTCACGGTCCTTCCCGGGGTCGTGTGGCACGGTGATGGCCACCCGGAAGCCGCCCTCGCTGGTGTCGGCGAGGGAGACGACGTGCTCCGCGCCACGGCGGGCGACCTCGACGAGGTCGGGGCGCTCGAGGGTCGAGCCGGCCATCGCCAGGGCGGCCGCCATCCCCGCGGTCCCGTGCGACCAGTTCGGCATGTCCCGCACCGCCTTCTCGGGGTCGACCCGGAAGCGGGGGGAGGTGAAGGGGAGCTGCAGGCCCGCGCCGGTCTCCTGCGCCTCGGCCCGCACCAGGTCGGCGGCCAGACCGCTGAGGGCGGCACCGCCGGAGCACCCCGACCGCGCCGCCCAGAGGCCCGCGAGGACGACGCTGCCGTTGCCGAGCGTCACGTCGTTGAGGGGAGACCCCGCGACCAGCCCGTCGGTCTCGGCGAAGGGTGACGGCCACCCGGCGGGGCCCGCGGTCTCGGCCAGCCGGCCCAGAGCCAGGTCGGCTCCGGCCGGGTCGTCCAAGGCGAGCAGCGTCCCGACGTGGCTGCTCAGCCCGTCGAAGAAGCTGGGGTCGGTGTCGGTCTGCGCGGCCTTCCGCACCCGCTCCCGGATGCCGTCGGCGAGCCGCTGCTCCTGCTCGGTCCATCCGCGGTCGAGCCGGATCTCGGCGAGGACCAGGGCCAGACCGCCGATGCCGCTGTGGGTGCCGTCCCGGTAGTCCGGCGGGGTGGTGGAGGTGGGGGCGATGGCGTCGTCCGCCCCGGGGACGACGACCTGCTCCGGCACCCACGGCCCGTCGTCCCAGTGCACCTGGTCGAGCACCCAGCGCCAGGCGGCGTCAGCGAGGTCTCCATACCGCGAGGCGTCGTGGGTCTGCACCCGACCGATGCTGGCACGCCGACGACCGAGTCGTCGAGGCTAGGGTGCTCGCATGCGAGCCGGAGCCGTCAAGGGGACCATCGTCGCGCTCGGAGGGGGCGGGTTCTCGATGTCGGACGACGGGTCGTCCTTCATCGACGACTACCTCCTCGACCTCACCGACCGGCCGCGGCCTCGCGTGTGCTTCGTGCCGACCGCGAGCGGCGACGCCGACGACTACAGCCGGCGCTTCGAGGCGGCGTTCGCGGGGCGGGCCGACACCAGCGTGCTCTCGCTCTTCTGCCGCGAGCCGTGGGGCTACTCCGACCCGCGCCTGCTGCTCGACCAGGACCTGGTCTACGTCGGCGGCGGGTCGACCGCCAACCTCCTCGCCGTATGGAGGCTCCACGGCCTCCCGGACATCCTGCGTCAGGCGGCGGCGCAGGGCACCGTGCTGGCCGGTATCAGTGCGGGGATGAACTGCTGGTTCGAGAGCTCGTCGACCGACTCCTACGGGCCGCTCGCCCCTCTGCCGGACGGGCTGGGCTTCCTTGCCGGCAGCGGGTGCCCCCACTACCTCGGTGAGCCGGAGCGGCGCGAGAAGTACCAGGGCTGGGTGGCCACGGGTGCGCTGCCCGCCGGCTACGCGGTGGACGATTACGCCGCCGTGGTGACCAGGGACGGGGCGCTGGTCGAGGCCGTCGCCGAGCAGCCGGGTCATCCCGTCTTCCGGGTGGAACGCGTCGGCGACAACGCCGTCGAGGCAGAGCTGCCCGTCCGGCTCCTGGGCGGATCGCGGTAGCGAGGAGGAGCTCGGGGCTGCTCGGGGGCCCGGGACGAGCCGCCGTGCCCAGCCGTAGGCCCATGAGGCGTCGAAGCGCATGACGTTGGCGCTGCGATAGAGCCGTTTGACCGGCGGCAGGGTGGTCAGCAGCGCCAATATCGCGCCGACCACGGTCGCGGCGCCGGTGACGTCTCCCGCGGGAGTGATGTCCTCGAGGTCGCCACGCCGGGGCCGGCACTCGCCGGGGCCCGCGTGGTCAGCGTGCGGGTGCTCGTCCTGCCAGCGAGGGATCCCCTCGCGGACACGATCGTTCGGGGCCGACGGGTGACGCCCGGCCACTGGTCGCGAGGGTGCGCGAAGACGACCTACCGCACCTCGACGTGGCCGACCCGCGCCTGCGGCAGGTCACGTTCCGGCCCCGCTTGGCCCAGGTTGACCAGGCGATGAGCGACCTGCTCCGGTGGGCCCAGGACAGGCCTGAGTAGCGGTTGAGCGTGCTTCGCACACGGAAGAAGCGGGTCCCCGCGGGGGGCGACCGCCCACAGCTGCCCTCGTTCGGGGATGTTGTCCACAGGCTTTGGGTCAGGGGGTGCAAGGGCGCGGCATGGAGGTGCAGGGTCGTGGTGCACTAGCGCACCGGCGGCCGGCCGTCCGGGTTACCTGTGTCGTCCGTCAACGGACCAACCACAGGGCGTGCGCGGGGGTCCCCCACCGCGGTCACTCGGCGGGTGCCCCGAGGATCTGGAGCAGCCTCCTGGCGCCCTCGCGGATGGCTTCCTCCGGGTGCTCGTGCAGCCGCAGCGCGGTGTGCGCGCCCTGGAGCCGGGTGGCGTCGGACGCCTCGACCACCTCACCCACCCCGTGCCGTATGCAGCCCTGCTGCCCCTCGTCGGCCGTGGCCAGCGCGAGGACCAGGACCACCCAGCCGCGGGGGTCGGCGCGTCGGGCGATCGCGGCGCTCACGACCCGGTTGACCGCGTCATCGGCGTCGAGTGCGAGGTCGTGCAACACCGCCTGGGCCGTCTCGGCGTCGAGGAAGCCGGTGAGGGCGATGCCCGCGTCCCGTCGGTCGAGGGGGCTCTCGCTCGCGGCGAGCGCGGCGAGGGCGGAGACGGCATCGGCACGCAGGTCGGGCTCGGGCATGGGTCGACCGTATCGGCGCGGCGCTCCATACCCGCTTGAGGTTGTGCGTCGCGTCGGTGAGACTGGGGGCACCATGAAGCGTTGAGACGTCCCCCACCCGCGGCCGAGGCGATGCCCGGCGGGTGCCCCGTCTCCCGACAAGGTCTCCCGTATGGCGTCTCCTTCACCCCCTAGCTCCCTGGTCGCGCGTGACCTCGTCAGGGTCTTCGGTCACCGCGTGGTGCTCGACGGTGTCGACCTCGTCGCGCACCCGGGGGAGCCCGTCGGCCTCGTCGGGGAGAACGGTGCGGGCAAGTCGACGCTCCTGCGCCTGCTCGCCGGTGTCGACGCCCCCGACTCCGGCAGCGTCACCCGGCCCGCCGACACCGTCTACCTCGGGCAGGAGCCCGACTTCGCCCGCGGGTCGACCGTCGGTGACGTCCTCGCCGAGGTGCTGACCCCCCTGCACGAGGCCGTGGCTCGGCTCGAGACCCTCGGGTCGACCCTCGCCGACAACCCCTCGGCCGCGCAGGCCTACGGCGACCTGCTCGCGTGGGCCGAGCACCACGACGCCTGGGACGCGGACCGGCAGGCCGGGATCACGGCCGAGCGTCTCGGCGTCGGCCACCTGCCGCGCAACCGCCCGGTCGCGGAGCTGTCGGGGGGTGAGCGCACCCGGCTGGCGCTCGCGGCGATCATCGTGCGCCGGCCCGACTGCCTGCTGCTCGACGAGCCGACCAACCATCTCGACGACGAGGCGATGGCGTATGTGGAGGACGTCGTGGCGTCGAGCGTGGGCGTCGTCGTGGTCGCGTCGCATGACCGGGTCTTCCTCGACCGAGCGGCCGCCGTGGTCGTCGACCTCGACCCCACGTGGTTCGGCGTCGACGGCGAGGGTGGCACGCGGTTCGGCGGTGACTTCACCGACTACCTCCGGGTGCGACGCAGGGCGCGCCGTCGTTGGGAGCAGACGTTCCTCGCCCAGCGTGAGGAGCTGAGCACGCTGCGGCTGGCTGAGACGTCGACGGCGCGGAGGGTCGCGCACGACCGCGGACCCCGCGACAACGACAAGTTCATCCACGGTTTCAAGGGCGCGAAGGTCGAGAAGACCATCGCGCGCCGGGTGAACAACGTCGAGCGCAGGATCGAGGCGATCGAGCGGGTCCGGGTGCCGCAGCCGCCGCACCCTCTGAGCCTTGGCGAGCACCTCACCGAGGGGGCGGGCACGGTGTGGGTGCGCGACCTCGTCGTGCCCGGTCGGGTCGAGGTGGAGTGGCTGACCGTCGCGGCTGGGGAGCACGTGCTCGTCACCGGTGCGAACGGCAGGGGGAAGTCGACGCTTGCTCTCAGTCCTCGCGGGTGAGGTAGCGCCTGCGAGCGGTGAGGTGCGGGTGCGCGCCGACCGGGTGGGCTACCTCCCGCAGGACGTCGTCTTCGACCGCCCGGACCACACCGCCCGCGAGGTGTATGCCGCGGCGGCCGGCGAGCGCGACGTG
>JBBRNQ010000139.1:0-10440 GCA_038230235.1 Actinomycetales bacterium | reverse complement strand
GTCAAGGGAAGGTCGAAGATGGACGAGAAGCTGTTGTACCGGGTGACGGAGGTCGCGGCGAGCCTGAGCTTGAGCCGGAGCACGGTGTATGAGCTGGTCCGGTCGGGGGTGCTGCCGTCGGTACGGATCGGGGGCTCGCGTCGGATCCGGGGGGAGGACGTGGCCCGGTACGTAGACTCGCTCGAGCGGGTGACTGCGGGGGTCTCGTGAGCCCGGCCGGACCGGCGGAGCCGAAGGCCGGGCCGCGGTTGCGGAACGGGGTGATTCGGCGTGGCAAGACGTGGTCGTACGTCATCCGGGTGACGGACGCGCGGGGGGTGAGCAAGCCGCGCTGGGTCGGGGGGTTTGGCACGGAGGTGGCGGCGAAGCGGGCCCGGGACGAGGCGCGGATCTCGGCCAGTGCCGGGGGGTACGTCGACCGGAGCACGGTCACGGTCGAGGGGTACCTGGCCGAGTGGTTGGAGGGTCACGCGTTGGAGGTCAAGCCGCGGACGAGGGCTGGGTACGCGCACCTGATCGAGACGTACGTCGTCCCGCGGATCGGGGCGATGCGGTTGCAGGCGGTGCGGTCGGCGGACCTGTCCCGGCTGTACCGGGACCTGCTCGAGGGCGGGGGCCGCGGCGGGAGACCGCTGTCAGCCCGGTCGGTGGAGTACGTGCACGCGGTGCTGCGCAAGGCGTTCGCGGACGCGGTCCGCACCGATCAGGTGTTGTCGTCGAACCCGGCGGAGCGGGCGAAGCGGCCACGCAAGGAGGTCTCGCAGCCGGTGGTGATGTGGACCGCCGCCGACCTGGCCGCCTTCTTGGCGTCGACGAAGGGTCACCGGTTGCATGCGTTCTTCTGGTTGGCGGCCGCGACGGGGGCGCGGCGGGGGGAGCTGGTGAACCTGCGCTGGGGTGACGTCCGCCTGGGCGAGGGCCCGTCGCTGCGGTTGCGGGGGACGGTGTCGGTGATCCACGGTGTCCGGGTTGAGGGCAGTACCAAGGGTGGGCGGGAGCGGGTCGTCAGCATCGACCCCGCGACCGTTGCCGTGCTGCAGGCGCACCAGGCCGCCCAGAACCGGGAGCGTGAGCTGGCCGGTGCGGCTTGGGTGAAGGACTCTGCGCAGACTGCCGGGGGTCACGTGTTCCGGCAGGAGCTGGGGGCGCCGTTGTTCCCGGACACCCCGACCGCGCTGATGCGCAAGCTCCTGCGGCAGCACAACGACGGCGGCACTTCCACTGCTGCAGGTTCGACGGGCGAGGCGCGGTTGTTGCCGGTGATCCGCCTCCACGACCTGCGTCACCTCCACGCGAGTCTGCTGCTGAAGGCGGGGGTGCCGGTCCACGTCATTGCCCACCGGCTCGGGCACGCTGACCCGTCCATCACCCTGCGGGTCTACGCGCACGTCCTCGACGACCAGGCCAGCCACGCCGCTACCGTGTTCGCTGAGGTCCTCGGCCGAGAGTGAGGGTGGTAGCCCCCGGAGCCGGGGAGGGTGCGCGGTGAAGGTCATAGAGCCACTGCCTGTGCGGGGCGACGGGGCCGCTGCACCTGCCACACCTTGTCCTCTGCACTGCTCGCGGATGAGCAGTGCGCTGCGGCCTGCTGGTGGGCGCGCCCAGCTAGAGCAGGGAGCCGAGGTCGGATCCGAGGGTGGGGTAGGCGGCGGTGGCTGACTTGAGCTGGCGGGTGGTCAGTCCGAGCTTGATGGCCAAACCGAGGGTGTTGGCGATCTCGCCGTACTCGGGTCCGAGCAGGTGGGCGCCGACGACCTGGTCGCTCGCCCGGTCGATGAGGATCTTGGCGGCGGCGGTGGACTCCCCGATGCGGTAGCTGGAATACCAGCTGCTGGTGTCGGAGTAGCGGACCGCCAGGTCGATCCCGTGAGTGGTCGCCTCGGCTTCGAGCAGGCCGACGCGCACGAGCTCGGGGATGGTGAAGACGGCGGTCGGGGTCCCGTTGTAGTCCGGGGTGGTGGTGGTGGTGCCGTTGAGCATGTTCGACGCGGCGACCTTGGCCTCGGAGACCGCGACCGGGGTCAGGGCCATCCCGGCGGTGTCGGCGGAGTCACCGGCGGCCCAGACGGCCCGGTTCGTCGAGCTCTGCAGGTGGGGTTCGACGTGCACGCCGCGCTCGCCCCATCGCACGCCGGCGGCATCGAGACCCAGGCTGTCGAGGTCGGCGATGCGGCCGGCGCCGTGGACGACGAGGTCGGTCTCGATCGTCTCGCGCCTGCCCGCTCCTTCGAGGGTGACCTGGTAACCCCGCTCGTACCGCTTCACGGCCGCGATGGTGGTGGCCCGCCGCAGGTCCACTCCTACCTGCCGGCCACGGTCGACGAGCAGCTCGACGAGGTCCGGGTCGAAGGTCTTCAACGGACGCTCCCCGCGGTCGACGATGACCGTCGTGCTGCCGGCCCGGGCGGCGATGTGGGCGAGCTCGAACGAGATGAAGCCGCCCCCGACGAACAGGATCCGGGCGGGCAGGGCCGTCAGGTTGAGGAAGCCGGTGCTGTCGACGAGGTGCTCGTGACCGGGGAAGTCCAGCGGGCGCGGGCGCGCCCCGGTCGCGATGAGGAACCGCTCACCGACGTAGGGTGCGCCGTCGACCTGGATCTGGTGGGCGCCCGTGAAGGTGGCGTGGCCGTGGAGGGCCTGGACGCCGTGACCGGTCAGGCTCTCCTCCATGCGCTGGGGGACGGGGTCGGTGAACCCGTGCTTGTGCCTCATCAGGTCCGGCCAGTTGATCGTCAGGCCCGCGTCGTCGATGCCCTTGCCGCGCATCCGGCGGGCGCTGTCGATGATCTCGGCTCCCCGACGCAGGATCTTCTTCGGATCGCATCCCCGCAACGCGCAGGTGCCGCCATAGGGGAGGGAGTCGACGATGGCGACCCGCCACCCGCGGGAAGCGCACTTGGTGGCGGCAGCCACGCCGGCCATGCCCGCACCGACCACGATCAGGTCATACGTGTCGCTCATCAGTCCTCTTTTCGGGTGGCGGGGTCGGGTCTGATCGGGACACGCTGTTGCGGTCGTCGCCGCGGGCACGGCCGCCGACGACGTCGCAGCCGGGACTGGTCTTGCGCCGTCGGTGGCTCCTTTTCCATCCGAGAGCCGCCAGGGCGAGTCCGAGACCGACCATCGCCCAGCTCTGCCGCGACAGGCCGGCAGCCGCGCCCAGCACTCCGAGGGACACCAGCACCGGAAGCCCACAGCACAGCCCGAGCGTGCCGAGCACTGCGGCGATCGGAGCGAGGGTGACGTGCCGGTCACTCATCCGCAAGGACCGCCCGCAGCTGCTCGAGCGTCGGTGCACCCCGGTAGCCGGCGGGGGTGAGGTACCGGCGGCACGCCAACCCCACTCCCGCACCAGGCTCGGCGAAGACGTCGACGCCGTCGATGCGGATGCTGGGGGACCCGAGGAACCCGACGCGGTCGGCCTCCTCCGGGGTCTCGACCAGCTGATGGGTCACCGAGATGTCCGGACGCTCAACCGCCAACCGCGTCAGTCGCTCGTCGACGGTCGTCCAGTTCGGGCAGCCCTCGAAGTAGAGCAGCGTGATGTCCATGCCAGCGACGGTAAACCTTGACCCCCGGTACAAGGTCAAGGCGTACGTTGAGCCCATGCGCATCGGAGAGGTCGCCGCCACCGTGGGCGTGACAGCCCAGACCATCCGCTTCTACGAACGCAAGGGCCTGCTTCCGCCATCGCAGCGCACGGCCAACGGCTACCGCACCTACGACGAGCAGACCCTCACCCGGCTCCGGTTCATCCGCCACGGACAAGACGCCGGCCTGACCCTCCTCGAGATCACCGCCATCATCGACCTGCGCGGCACCGGCGCCTCGCCCTGCGCCCACGTCTCCGAACTGCTGTCGACCAAGCTGCACGAGGTCCAGACCCGCCAGCGCGAGCTCGCGGCCCTCGAAGCAGAGCTGCATACCCTGGTCAGCCGCGGTGCCCGACTCGACCCCGCCGACTGCACCGACACCGAGATCTGCCACCTCATCGCGCCACCCCTCCGGGCCCGACCCCCGGAGGCGGCAACCACCAAAGGGTCCACATAAGCCGCCCCCTCGAGTTGCCAACACGCCCCCTGGACCGCTGACGAAAGGCCGGGCGACAGGGCGTGGTCGACCGGTCGCCTCGCTACGTCGCCCCTTAAGGAGCTCCCAGGCCAAAAGCTCCCGTCAAGCTCCGGGTGGGTGACCCCGACAGGGGTCCGAGCCTCGCGGAGATCGGCCAAGAACACGGTGCACCGAGTCAGGTCAGCTGCTGGGCGAGGTCGGCAAGTGAGCGAGCTCGCAGCTTGGGGGCGCGGAAGTACGTCGGGTAGTGCCCCCCACTGCGGTCCAGCCAGGCGGTGACCAGTCCCGCACGGGACGCCCCATCGATGTCCCAGGGGTGGACCGCGACCAGCATGGCGTCTGCAGCGTCGACACCGCACTGCCCCAGCGCGTACTGATAGGCCTGCGGGGCAGGTTTCCAGCGGCCCGCGTCCTCCACCGTGAGCAGCCGCTCGAAGTGCTCCGCGATGCCGGCACGACCAAACAGTGCCTCCGCGACGGAGGCTGATCCGTTGCTCAGGGTGACCAGCCGGATGCCGAGGTCGCGCAGCGCCTCAATCCCTTCCTGGACGTCGGCATGGACCGGGAGCCGGGCGAACCCCTCCATGACGTAGGAGACCGCCTCCTCGAGCTCGCGGTTCAGGGGCTGGTCGTGAAGGCCGACCCGCAACGACTCGGCCGCGAGATCGGCGAACGCGCCGCTGTCGTCGGTCACGGTGAGAGCGAAGCCGTCGCGCAGCAGACTGGCGAACCACGTGGCAGCCAGGTAGGCGGGAGCTCCGACATCGTCAAACCGGGTCGACATGGACGACATGTCCGACAGGGTCTCGTTGACGTCGAAGATGATCACCGCAGGCCGTCGGGCGCCGTCGCGACGGGTGGGTCGGCCGACGTGTGGTCGGGGGTGGTCTGCGTCTTCGCTCATGGCCGTCACCGTAGTCGCCACGTGCCGCGCCGAAGGCCTGGGGCGGACTGCGGGCGGCCGATGGCCCGTGACAGAGCGGCTGGCGGCGCGCGGCGGCGGCCGGACATGTCCGCCCGGAAGACGAGCGCGTCCCCCTCGGCGCGCTTGAGGCCCGGGGTATCCCGCCGAGGGCACGCAGACGTGGCGCCCCTGACGGGCGGGGGTGACGCAGCACGTAGCCTCGATGCATGAGCGACATCAACTTCTACTTCGACCCGGTCTGCCCCTTCGCGTGGATGACCAGCAAGTGGGTCCGCGAGGTGATGCGGCAGCGCGACTACAGCGTGGACTGGCCGCCGGGTCAGATGGCCGGTCGCACACGACGCCTTCGTCGCGCAGGTGACCGGCACCCTCCCCCAGCCCCGGTCACCGGTGGACTGCTTGGGATCGACGAGACCCGCCGCGAACGCCGCCGATGGGTCCCTGCCCAGCGGTCGACGCCGACCTCGGTGACGTGCGGTTCGCCTGGCGCAACCCCCGCCGCGAGTCGTCGTTCCTCGTCGTCGACCTCGACCCGCAGGTGGCGGCCATCCCCGCCCAGCGACTGCTGCAGCGCATCAACCACTGCACCGGCAAGGACGAGATCCGCGTCCTGGCCCGCCAGCCCACCGACCGCTCACACGCCCTGGCGGCTTTCTCACCACCCTGGACCGTGCTCTCCTGACGGGCGGTCGACCCGCTTGACCCCACCGGGTACACGGTGGGTCAGGCCGACAGAATTCCATTCTCATTCCTAGTTGAGGACCTCGGGCAGGACGGTCAGCAGGGCTGATCCTTCCACCCATCCACCCGACCCCATCGCCCGCTTCTGCTCGAGAGGGGCGGCTTCAGACCCCAACTACACCCTCGCCTATGACAAGCCGCAAATACGCCCATTGGTCCCGAAAAGGTAGGTGTATTTCATTGGGGCACAGCTCAATCCGGTCGCCAAGAACGTACCGAGGTCGGTAAACTCGGCGTGCCCCGCGAGGCAAGGGGCATCTTCACAACAAGGGAGTTGTACAGATGAAGGACGCGACGCGGCGAGGGTTCCTCGCCATCAGCGGAGCCGGGGTGGCCGCAGCAGCGGTGGCCCCCAGCGCCATGGGAGCCGGACGACCGGCCGCCGACAGCAAGCAGGAGCAGGCCGCGGCATCCGGAGCGATGCTGGCCTACGTGCATGACGCCTCCAAGGGTGAGGTCACCCTGATGAAGGGCGAGAACGAGATCGTGGTCCGCGACGCCGCCCTAGTGCGCGCCCTGGCCAAGCACGCCACGAAGATGGGGAAGTGACGACATGAGCAGCCACCGCGAAGCACCGGAGATCTCCAAGGACCCGGTCGCCGACAACACCGACGTCTACGCCTTCCGCAGCCCCGACAAGCCCGGCACCGTCACCCTCATCGCCAACTTCATCCCGCTGCAGGCGCCGAGCGGGGGGCCGAACTTCTACGAGTTCGGCGACGACGTCACCTACAAGATCCACGTCTGCAACACCGGTGACGGCATGCCCGACATCTCCTACGCCTTCAACTTCTCCACGACGATCCGCAACCCCAAGACGTTCCTCTACAACACGGGCCCGATCAACTCGATCGACGACCCCAACTTCAACCGCCCCCAGAGCTACGTCGTGCACCGCTACACCCGCGACGGCAGCGGCGGTGAGGTCCTCGCCCGCGACCTGTCGGTCCCGCCGTGCAACGTCGGGGTCCGCAGCACCCCCAACTACGCCAAGCTCGGCCGGCAGGGTGTGCACGCCATCATGGGCGGTCGCACGGTCTTCGCCGGGCAGCGCTCCGACGCGTTCCACGTCGACACCGGCGCGATCTTCGACCTCGGCGCGCTGCGTCCCTTCCAGAACCTCCACCTGATCCCTTCCGCCGCCGCGATGGGGGTCAACGGGTTGCAAGGGTTTAACGTGCACACCATCGCCATCCAGGTACCGATCTCAGACCTCACCCACGACGGGCAGGTGCCCACCGACGTCATGGACCCCATGGCCACCATCGGGGTGTGGGCTGCGGCGTACCGCCGCAAGTCCTCGGTGTGGGACGAGGAGACCGGCACACGCGACGACCATGGCGGCTGGGTCCAGGTCTCGCGCCTGGGCAACCCGCTCTTCAACGAGGTCATCGTGCCGATGGCCGAGAAGGACAAGTGGAACAGCCAGGCCCCCGTGGCCGACGCGCAGTACGCCGAGTACGTCACCAAGCCCGAGCTCGGCGGCCTGCTGCCCGTGCTCTACCCCGGGGTCTTCCCCAACCTCGCGGCCTACACCAAGCCGCGGGCCGACCTCGCGGCGATCCTGCTCACCGGCATCCCGGCCGGTGTCGTCCCCGGCTTCCAGAACTTCACCGGCACGGTGAAGGCCGACATGCTGCGCCTCAACGTCGCGGTCAAGCCGACGGCCAAGCCCAACGACCTCGGCCTCGTCGCCGGGGACGCGGCTGGCTTCCCCAACGGCCGCCGCATCGCCGACGACGTCGCCACCATCGAGCTGCGGGCCATCGCCGGCCTGACGATCCCGCTCGTCGACCCGTCGTTCACCCCCGACGGGGCGACCTCGGCCATCACCGACGGCACGACCGACACCAACCTCCGCACGCTGAACGTGTTCCCCTACCTGGGGCACCCGGCCAGCGGGTCGGAGACGCTCCCGGGCACACCCAAGCCCTGACCCCGAATGGGTGGGGCGGCGGGCGGCGGCGCCGTCCCGCCGTCCCACCCGTTTCGGCTCTTTCGCGGCCACGCCAAGCACGTGCGTCGTGGTACCCGCACCCGCCCACGCCTCACCGTATGGAGCACGCGACTGGTTCTCGTGCCCGGGGGACGTGCCCTACGTCAGGCGTTCGCGTCCTCCTTTTGCCATGGGTGCATGACGAGAGGGCTCTGGCGGGACCCATCTGGCGGCCTGATCTCATCACGTGTGGGCCCTCCCTCACGGGCCCGACGTTCCTGCCGGAGGCCTAGGGTCAGCACGCCGTCGAGCAAGGGCGAAGGTCGCCGAGCTCCACCCGCGCGACCTCAGGGTCCTTCGATGAAAGCACCGCGGACGACACCCTGGACGCGCGCGATCGCCCGCGTCCTGCGCGCGGACCTCGTCGTCATCGATGACCACCGGGCTCCGGCCCGTGGCGCACGAAGCTGCGGGGAGCTGCCCGGCTGCTCGATGCCGCGGACAAGCAACGCTCCATCGCGACCAGCTGGAACCTGCACCCGGCCTCGTTCAACGAGCTGGAGTGTCAAGGTGGCCACCCACTGGGGACACCCCCTGGCCACCACTGACACCTTTCCTGATCGTCACCGGGCAAAGTTCCACGACCGCGCTGGGGCAGAGCTCCATGGCCTTTGAAACGTGTCGTCCGCGAAGCCGTGTGGGCGCTTGATCCCAACGCCTCCTTACGGCCTGACCAGTCGGCGCGTCGACAGCTCGGGCATGCCGGCCAAGGGTGGATGACGGACCGCCGATGCTGCCCGTCGCTCCGGCGGACGATGAGACGCTCCACCGAACTGCCCTTTCCGACCTCAGTCGGTGTTGTCCAGGATCAGTTGGGCGGCTTCGGTTGGGGCGTCCCATTGCGGAAAGTGACCGCACCGCTCGAACCAGTGCAGCGCGGCGTCGGGAAACAGTTCCGTGGCACGGGCGGCCTGTCGCGGCACGGTCACCAGGTCGCGGCGCCCCCAACCGATGGTGACCCGGCCGGGGACCGTACCTGCTGGGGCGCCCTGTTGCTTGGGTCCTTTGGTCAGAGCGTCCATCGCGGCGCCGGTCGCCGGGGCATCGGCGAGGCCGGCCACGTCCGGCAGCACGGTCTCGCGCGAGAGCGCCCAGGGTCGCGCCGACAACTGCGCCAACAGCACAGTTCTTCCCGCGCGGCTGCCGAGCAGGGAGGGCAACCTGCCGCGCAGCGCTCGGACCAACCTGATCGAGGGCCGCAATGTCGCGCCGAAGACGACGAGCTCCCGGTCGCTCCAGAAACCGCCGGGGTCCAAGGCCACGGTGTCGCCGCCGACCCCCCGACGAGCGAGTTCGAGCACCATTCGCCCACCCATCGACTGGCCGACCGTCGACACCCCGTCCAGCCCCTGCTCGCGGATGAAGTCCGCGACGGAGTCGGTCAAGGTCGCGATGGAGACCTCGCCGGCCAAAGGTGGCGTCTCGCCGAACCCCGGCAGGTCGACAGCGATGACCTCACGCCGCTCAGCCAGCAGGTCGAGAACCGGCGACCACGACCGCCACCCCGCGCCTAGGCCGTGCACGAGCAACAGCGGCCTGCCGCGTCCACGCCGGACATGATTCAACGTCACGCCGGGACGCTACCTCACGCAGATCTTATGTTCGGCCCGCACCTTGCCACGGGTGTCGGGGCGTCGAGACCGCCGTCAGCGTAGGCAGATGACGCGACGGGCGTGTGCACTCAGCCACCGCTCAGACCAAGCGAGGCGGACCCGGGGATGCCACCGGAAGTCCGCTGCTACGTCATTCACGAAGCGTCTCATACCGCTGCAAAAGCGGCGCTTTGGCAGAGTTTCATGACGTCCCGACGGCGTCTCTCAAGGCGTCGGGAGCGTGGGTCTGACGAACCCCGCCAGACACGCCCGGAATGCCCGAGGCGGTGGCCACGGTTGCATCGCGTATGACCCTTACCCCGACGCAGACCCCACCCGCGCTGTCGCTGCCGCTCACCCGCGGCGGGAGCACCGACGACCTGGCGCTGGGCAGTGGCGCCGACGGACGCTTCTCGCTGGTGGTGTTCTTCCGCGGGCTGCACTGTCCCGTGTGCCGCAAGCAGCTCGCTGAACTCGATCGACGTCTCGGCGACCTGCGTGAGGCCGGAGTGGGCCGGGTTCTCGCGGTCAGCATGGAGACACCCGGCCGCAGCGCCCAGCTGGTTCAGGAATGGCACCTGGGTGACCTGCCGGTAGCCCATGGCCTCAGCGAGGTGTCCGCGCGCGAGTGGGGTCTGTTCGTCTCCACAGCGATCAAGGACGTCGAGGCGCCGGTGTTCAACGAGCCCGGCATGTTCGTCCTCGACGCAGACGGGACCCTGTACTGGAGCAACGTGTCCTCGATGCCGTTCGGTCGCCCGGCCCTCGACGACGTGATCGCCGGCCTGCAGTTCGCGCAGAAGGCGCACTACCCCGCGCGGGGCGCGGCCTGAGACCGCACGCTCACGCAGCGCACGGGATCCCCCTCCTGTCGGCTTGCCCGCCCTCACGGACCTCGAGATCCTCACCGTTAGGGACGTCGTGGTCAGCAAGACGCCTCGGGTCCTCACTCCGGGGGCCACCCCGATTACCGAGAGGCTCCGGGCTCGACCGGGCTCGACCGGGCTCGACCGGGCTCGACCGGGCTCGACCGGGCTCGACCGGGCTCGACCGGGCTCGACCGGGCTCGACCGGGCTCGACCGGGCTCGACCGGGCTCGACCGGGCTCGACCGGG
>JBBRNQ010000138.1:0-10569 GCA_038230235.1 Actinomycetales bacterium | reverse complement strand
GGCGGCCCGGTCGTCGATCGGGTACGCCGGCCCGCCCGGCACCCTCGGCGGCCCGGCGGCGGGCGGCCCGGCCGACACCCGTGGGCCCCAGGGCCCACCGTCATCCGGCTGGGGACGTCAGGCCCCGCCCCAGCAGCCCCAACAGCCCGCGCAGGGGCACCAGGGGTGGGGCCAGCAACCGCCGCAGGGGTGGGGTCAGGCGCCACAGCTCGGCCCGGCGTACGGCGGCGTCTACGGCGGGACGGCTGGCAAGACCACCCCCGACGGCGCCCCGCTCGCGGGGTGGGGCGTCCGCTTGGGCGCCTTCATCATCGACTACATCATCCAGGGCGTGATCTCGGCCGTGGCCGGTGCCTACTGGATCATCGACTTCTTCCGGTGGTACGTCGACTACGTCAGCAAGATCGTCGACCAGGCCAACCCCGTGATCGACCAGGCCGCCGTGCAGTCGGAGATGCTCTCGCGCCTGTTCCCCTACTTGATCGTCTCGGTCGTCGTGCAGCTGCTCTACCAGGTCGGCTTCCTCACCTGGCGCGGGGCGACCCCGGGCAAGATGCTCCTCCATCTGCAGGTGCGGCGACGTGACCGCCCGGGGTCACCCGACCTCCTCACGGTGCTGCGGCGGCTGGCCCTCCCCGTGCTGCTCGTCGTCGTGTCCCTGCCGCTCCAGGCTGCCCGCGGCGGCGAAGGCACCTCCGTCGCGGTGGTCCTGCTCAGCCTGGGGCTCAGCGTGGTGCAGCTCCTCGACTACGTGTGGCCGCTCTGGGACGAGCGCAACCAGGCCCTCCACGACAAGATCGCGGCCACCAACGTCGTCGTCCTCCCCCCCAAGGGGCGCTGAGGAGCAGCGGGTCCCTCAGCCCGGAGGGCGGGCCCGGCGCACCCTGCCGGTGACCTCGCCGACGCCGACCCGCGCGCCGTCGGGGCCGGAGGCGGTCGCGGTGATGGTCACGACGTCTCCGTCGGCCAGGAAGGTGCGAGTCGAGCCGTCGTCGAGGGTGAACGCGTCCCGCCCACCCCGCGTCAGCTCGAGGAGGCAGCCGATGCTGTCGTCCTCGGCGCCGCTCACGGTGCCCGATCCGAGCAGGTCACCGTTGCGTATGGAGGCGCCGCCCACGGTCAGGTGGGCCACGAGCTGCTCCGGTGACCAGTAGAGGTCGCGGGCCCGCGGTCGACTGACGAGGCTGTCGTTGAGGCGCAGCTCGAGCTGCAGGTCGAGCCCGCGCGCGGAGGATCTGCCGGTGAGGTAGGGAAGCGGCGTCGGGTCGTCCTGACCGGGCACCGCCACCCGCGCTGCCTCGAGCGCGGCCATGGGGGTGACCCAGGCCGAGATGCTCGTGGCGAAGGACTTGCCGAGGAAGGGACCCAGGGGCGCCGACTCCCAGGCCTGCAGGTCACGGGCGCTCCAGTCGTTGAGCAGCACCACGCCGAAGAGGTGGTCGCCGGCCTCGTCGACCGGCACCCGGCTGCCCTGCGTGGTGGGCCCACCGAGCACGAAGCCCAGCTCGCACTCGAGGTCGAGCCGCGTGCTGGGCCCGAACTCGGGACCGGACCCCGTGCCTGCCGCGGCGCGACGCTGCCCCGCGGGCCGTACGACGTCGGTGCCGCTGACGACGACCGTGCCGGCCCGACCGTGGTAGCCCACCGGCAGGTGCTTCCAGTTCTCACCGAGGCCGGCCCCGGGGCGGAAGATCTCGCTGGCTCGCCGCGCATGGTGCTCGGCCGCGTAGAAGTCGACGAAGTCGGCGACCTCGATCGGCAGGTGCAGCGTGGCCCGGTCGAGCGGCACGAGGTGGGGCAGGACGACATCGCGGTAGGACTCGTCGGTCAGCACCAGGGTCAGCCACTCCCGCGCGGCCGCCCAGGCCGTGGAGCCCTGACCGAGGAACGCGTTGAGGGTCTGGTGCTTCCAGACGGTCTCGGACTCCATCCCGGCCAGGGCTGCGGCGGCACCGACGTCGAGCACCCGGTCGCCGACCCGCACACCGACGCGGGGCGCCGGGCGGTCCGGCGTGGAGAAGACGCCGTACGGCAGCGTGGCGATCCCGTAGGGGTCGTCCGGCGCGAGGTCGAGCCAGGTGCCCGCTGCGGAGGTGGCGGTGGGTGTGGGAGTGGAGGGCCCGGGCGTGGCGGCTGTGGCGGAGGCGGGCGTCGGCGTTGACACCGCGCCACCGTATCTGTTGTGCTGCCACTCCCGTCCGGGCGCGGGCCGCGGCCAGTCCCCGAGGCACCCCGACCGAAGCTCAGACAGCACCCCGGCGGGCTCCGCGCGCGAGCTCCGCGCACGGGCGGCGACGACAGGAGGAGTGCGATGGCGCACTACCAGCGACAGGGCAGCGTGCCGCCCAAACGGCATACGCAGCACCGGCGTCCGGCCCCGCGCGGTCAGGTCGGCGCCCTCTACCACGAGGAGCTCATGGGCGAGGACGGCTTCTCCAGCGACTCGTCGCTGCTCTACCACCGCAACATCCCGTCGTCCCTGCTCGACGTGCGGGAGTGGACCCTGCCCGAGCAGGGCACCACCCCCAACCACCCGCTGCGGCCGCGTCACCTGCGCCTGCACGACCTCTTCGACCCGGCGACGGTCAAGGGCACCGACCCCGTCACCGGCCGTCGGCTGGTGCTCGGCAACCGCGACGTGCGCATCTCGTATGCCGTGTCGGCCCGCCCGAGCCCGTGGTACCGCAACGGGCTCGGCGACGAGGTGGTGTACGTCGAGCGGGGGCGGGCCCGGCTCGAGACGGTCTTCGGTGCCTTCGACGTCGGCGCGGGCGACCTGGTCGTCGTCCCCCGCGCCACGACGCACCGCTGGCTGCCCCGTCGCTCGGTCAAGGACCCGCTGCGGACCTACTCGGTCGAGGCGACGAGCCACGTTGCGCCGCCGAAGCGCTACCTCTCGCGCTACGGGCAGCTGCTGGAGAACGCGCCGTACTGCGAGCGCGACCTGCGGTTGCCGCAGGGGCCGCTGCTGGCGCAGGACGTCGGCGCCGACCCAGGGGAGGAGACGGAGGTGCTGCTGAAGCACCGCGGTGCCGGGGGAGCCGTGGTCGGGTCGGTGCACGTGCTGCCGCACCACCCGCTCGACGTCGTCGGGTGGGACGGCTGCCTCTACCCCTACGTCTTCAACGTCGCCGACTTCGAGCCGATCACGGGGCGCGTGCACCAGCCGCCACCGGTGCACCAGGTCTTCGAGATGGCCGGCGCGGTCGTGTGCGCGTTCGTGCCGCGCAAGGTCGACTACCACCCGCTGGCGGTCCCGGTGCCGTACTACCACTCGAACGTCGACAGCGACGAGATCATGTTCTACGTCGACGGCGACTACGAGGCGCGCAAGGGCTCGGGGATCACCCGCGGGTCGGTGTCGGTGCACCCGGGCGGGCACCCGCACGGGCCGCAGCCGGGCGCGGTCGAGGGGGCGCTGGGGGTGGAGTTCTTCGACGAGCTGGCGATCATGGTCGACACCTTCCGCCCGCTCGAGCTCGGTGAGGGCGGCCGGGCGGTCGACGACGGCGTGTACGCGTGGTCGTGGGTGGGGGGTCGGAGGGAGTAGGTGCGGCGTGCGGGCCGCGGGGCGCCACAGGTCGCAGATCTGCGGGTGGTGGTGGGGGATCGGGGGTGACCCGCCCCTCGGATCTCAACTCGCCGTCGACGACGTCGCCCATTACGTTCCGTATGTTGCCCCGCGCCGCCGGCGCCGGGTCGACCGGCCGCCCGGAGCCACCCCGGAGCCATGGGCCGACGCCACGGCATCCCCCGCCACCACCAGCAGGAGCACCATGACCTCGCCGCTCGACCACCCCACGACCCGTCGCCAGATGCTCGCCCTCGCCACCGTCGGTGGCGCGGGCCTCTTCGCCACGGCGCAGGCAGGTGGAGCCTCAGCCGCCACCACCACCAGCAGGAGGCACCACCTCACGGTCCTCGGCACCTCCGACCTGCACGCCAACGTCTTCAACTGGGACTACTACAAGGGCGCTGAGTACGACGACGCCGACCACAACGACGTCGGCCTGGCCAAGGCGGCCACCCTCATCAAGGCGGTCCGGGCCGAGCGCCGGGCCCACAGCTGCCTCACCCTCGACGCCGGCGACACCATCCAGGGCACGCCCCTCGCGTTCTACTACGCCCGCATCAAGCCCATCGGCGGGCGCACGAAGCACCCGATGGCCCAGGCGATGAACGCTGTCGGCTACGACGCCGCAGCCCTGGGCAACCACGAGTTCAACTACGGCCTCGAGCACCTGCACCGCTTCCGCAGGGAGCTGAACCACCCGCTCCTCGGTGCCAACGCCGTCGACTGGGCCACGGGCGAGCCGGTCTTCCGGCCGTGGGTCATCAAGGAGATGCCGACGAAGTACGGCCACCCGGTCAGGGTCGGCATCCTCGGCCTGGTCACCCCCGGAGTCGCGATCTGGGACAAGGCCAACGTCGAGGGCAAGGTGAGGTTCCCCGGGATCGTCGAGCAGGCCGCGATCTACGTTCCCCGCATGAAGCGGGCCGGCGCCGATGTCGTCGTCGTTTCCTGCCACTCCGGCATGGACACCAGCTCGTCGTACGGTGACGCGCTGCCCTACCCCGAGAACGCGAGCAGCCTCCTGGCCGCCACTGTCCCCGACATCGACGCCATCCTCGTCGGCCACGCGCACTCCGAGATCCCGATGCGCAAGGTGTGGAACAAGCAGACCCGCAGGAACGTGCTGCTGAGCGAGCCGAAGTACTGGGGCATGCGAGTCACCGTGATGGACCTCTACCTCGAGCTCGTGGGCCGCCGCTGGCGGGTCGTCTCGGCGGGGGCTACGCTGCTCGACGCCAACACGGCAGTCGAGGACCCGCACATCGCCGCGATCGTCCGCCAGGCGCACGACGAGGTGCTGGCCTACGCGAACGGCGTGATCGGCACGTCGCTGCAGGCGATGTCGGCGGAGACCTCGCGCTACGAGGACACCGCGGCGATGGACTTCATCAACTACGTCCAGGCCGACGCGGTCAAGCAGGCGCTCGTCGGCACGCCGTACGAGCGCGACCCGGTGCTGTCGATCGCGGCTCCCTTCAACAAGGCGGCCGCCATCCCGCAGGGCGACGTCACCGTGCGTGACGTCGCGGGGCTCTACATCTTCGACAACACCCTGGTGGCCATCTCCTTCACCGGGGCCCAGGTCAAGGCCTACCTCGAGACGTCGGCGCAGTACTTCCAGCAGGTCACCGGCAGCGGCCCCTTCACCCCGGAGCAGCTGACCAACGCGGTCACGCCGACCGCGCCCGGCGGCACCCCCGACTACAACTACGACATCATGGGCGGCCTCGACGCGCCCCTCACCTACGACATCGACCTCGCCCAGCCGGTCGGCTCGCGCATCAAGGCCCTCGCGTACGGCGGCGTCCCGGTCGCCGACACGCAGACCTTCACCATCGCCATCAACAACTACCGCCAGAGCGGTGGCGGCGGGTTCCCCGGCGTCACGACGGCTCCCGTCGTCTACAACGCCCAGCAGCCCATCCGCGAGCTGATCATCGCCTGGGTGACGGAGCACGGCACCATCGACGCCAGCGTGTTCGCGACGCAGGACTGGCGCCTCGTCTCCAACGGCACGCCCATCACGATCACCCCCTGAGTCGGCGCGACCCTAAGCGTCCGCGTCGACGAGGAGAGGGCCCGCGCCGACGCGGACGGGCGGCCGCGGCCGAAGCCACCCTCAGGCGGGGTAGGGCGCCACCTCGGCGAGGCGTCGCTCCAGGAAGGTGCGCTCGGGCTGGCTCTCGCACAGCGCCAGCGCCTGCGCGTAGGCCGCCCCGGCCTCGACCCGCCGCCCCAGCCGCCGCAGCAGGTCGGCCCTGGCCGCGGGGAGGTAGTGATAACGCGCCAGCGCCTCGCCGTCCGCGGCCGCGAGCGCGTCCAGCATGAGCAGCCCGGCCTGCGGCCCGTCACGGAAGGCGACCGCGACGGCCCGGTTGAGCCCGACCACGGGCGAGGGCCACACCCGCAGGAGCAGGTCGTAGAGCGCGACGACCTCATGCCAGTCCGTCGCGGCGACGCTGCTGGCGCTCGTATGCAGCGCCGCGACCGCCGCCTGCAGGGCGAACCGGCCGGGCCGACCTCCCCGGAGCGCCTCGAGCACGAGCTGCTCTCCCTCGGCGACGAGGGCGGCGTCCCAGAGTCGTCGGTCCTGGTCCTCGAGCGGGACGAACGAGCCCTCGGCATCGAGACGGGTCACGGCCCGGGCCTGCCCGAGCAGGGCGAGCGCGAGCAGTGCTCTCAGCTCGCGCTCGTCGGGCATCAGCGTCAGCAGCGACCGGGTGAGCGCGACGGCCCGTTCGACGAGGTCGTCACGGTGCAGGCGGTCGCCGGTGGGGGCCGTGTGCCCCGTCGTGAGCACGAGGTGCAGCACGGTGAGCACGGCGTCGAGGCGTTCGGCGAGCTCGTGGCCGGCAGGCACGCGATAGGGGATGCGCGCCGCGGCGATCTTCTTCTTGGCCCGGGTGACCCGCGCCGCCATCGTGGTCTCGCTGACGAGGAAGGCATGGGCGATCTCGGCGGTGCTCAGGCCGCACACGAGGCGCAGCGTGAGCGCCACCTGGGCCTCCCGGGCCAGCGCCGGGTGGCAGCAGGTGAAGACGAGCCGGAGCCGGTCGTCGGGGATGCCGCCGTCGCCGACGGTTCCCTCGGCGTCGAGGTGGGCGTCGGCCGGGGGTGCGGCCCGGGCGTCCTCCACGAGCAGGGGGACCTTGCCGCGCAGGACGGCGGCCCGACGGTGCCGGTCGAGGGCGAGGTGGCGGGCGGTGGTCGTGAGCCAGGCGCCGGGGCTGCGGGGGATGCCGTCGCGGGTCCAGACCTCGAGGGCTCGCACGTAGGCGTCCTGGGTGCACTCCTCGGCGAGGTCGAGGTCACCGGCGACGCGCACCGTCGAGGAGAGCACGGAGCCCCACTCGCGACGGTGCGCGTCGTCCAGTGCGCGTCGAACCTCGTCCGGTGACGTCACCGGTGCGTGTCCCCGTAGCCGCTGCCGACGCTCCTGCCCGGCTCCGCTCAGCCGTAGACCGCGACCGGACGGACCTCGACCCCGCCCAGACCGGCCGGGCACGACTTCCCGATCTCGAGCGCATGGTCGAGGTCGGCGGCCTCGATGAGGTAGTAGCCGCCGAGCACCTCCTTGCTCTCGACGAAGGGACCGTCCGTGACGACGTCCCCGCGGATGGTGGTCGCGGTGTCGCTGGACTGCAGGCCGTTGCCCCCGATGATCGCGTCACCCCACCGCTCGGAGAAGCGGTTGTGGGCCTTCATGACCTCGCCGAAGAACTCGGGCGTCGCATTGGCGTAGTCGTTCTCGGATTCGTAGATGAGGACCAGGTACTGGGCCATGGGATGTCTCCTTCGGGGATGGTCGGCGATCGCCGGCCGGGGTGGGCCGCTTGAGGCTCTGACACTCGGGACGACGAACAGCATCCGCCCGGATCGACACCCATGACGAGGCGTGGTCGAAAAACTTTCCGGGTCGCCCTGCCCGGGACCCGATACGGGGGCACGTGCCCGGGAATGCGCGGGCCGGGTGCGGGGCGGGTCTGCATACGGGGGCACGTGCCCGGGAATGCGCGGGCCGGGTGCGGGCGGGTCTGCATACGGGGGCACGTGCCCGGGAATGCGCGGGTCAGGCGCGGACGACCGGGGTTCCCTCGAGGTGCACGCCGGCCAGGTTGAGCTGGGCGAGGGCGGCGTCGGTGGTGTCACGGGCGACGCCCGCGGTGAGGTCGAGCAGCACCCGGGTGGCGAAGCCCTGGTCGGCGGAGTCGAGGGCGGTCGCGCGCACGCAGTGGTCGGTGGCGATGCCGACCACGTCGACGGCGTCGATCTCCTTCTCCCACAACCACTTGGCCAACCCGATCTCGTGCCCGGGGCCACCGGCGAAACCGTCGAAGCCGCTGTAGGCCGCGCCCCGACGACCCTTGCGGAAGGTCGCCTGCGCACGCACGAGTGCGCTCGCCGCCGCCGGGTGGAAGTCAGCCCCCTCTGTGCCGACGCGGCCGTGTGGCGGCCAGCTGTCGACGAAGTCGGGGGTGTCGGAGAAGTGGCTTCCGGGGTCTTCGTGCCAGTCAGCCGTGGCCACGATCGCGGCGTACTCGGGGGAGTGGGCCACGACGTAGTCGCTCACCAGCCGTGCGACGTCGGTGCCGCCGGCCACCGCGAGCGAGCCACCCTCACAGAAGTCGCGCTGGAGGTCCACGAGGACGAGCGCGCGACGAGCCATGACGTCAGGCTAACCTGCGTCCTCCGCGTGCCGAGGCGCTTCCGACAGACCCGGCTCAGGGCTCGTAGACGGTGGGCAGCGCAGGCTCTCCCCGCTGGAGCCGCAGGGCGGCGCGAGGCAGCTCCGCCCGTGACGCCGTGTGCCGCTCGCGCGCTGCCGCCGGGGTCTGGGGGGCGACGACCTCGCCCGCGCGCACCAGCTCCACCATGAGCGGCCGGTCGTCGCCGTCATCCACCGGTGGCTCGCCGACCCCGACCACCTCCGCCTCGGCGACCCCGGTGGCGCTCCGTCGACGGAGGGCCCACTTCCGCCCACCGACGGTGGCCTTGCCGGGGCTGCGCTTCTCGACCGGCTGGAGCACGCCGGTGTCGTCGGTGCGGGCCACGAGCTTGTAGACCATGCTCGCCGTCGGGGCTCCGGACCCGGTGACGAGCTGGGTGCCGACGCCGTAGCCGTCGACCGGGGCCGCTGCCAGCGAGGCGATGGCGTGCTCGTCGAGGTCCGACGTCACGATGATCCGCGTGCCGGTCGCCCCGAGCGCGTCGAGCTGCTCGCGCACCTCCCGGGCCTGGGCCAGCAGGTCACCCGAGTCGAGCCGTACGGCGCCGAGTCCCGTCCCGGCCACCTCGACGGCGTTCCTCACGCCCGTCGGCACGTCGTACGTGTCGACGAGCAACGTGGTGCCGACCCCGAGGGAAGCGACCTGGGCGGCGAAGGCCGAGCGCTCGTCGTCGTAGAGCAGGGTGAAGGCGTGGGCGGCGGTGCCCGTGGTCGGCACCCCGTGCCGTCGTCCGGCCTCGAGGTTGCTCGTCGCGGCGAAGCCGGCGATCCAGGCCGCACGAGCGGCCGCGACCGCCGCCTCCTCATGGGTGCGGCGCGAGCCCATCTCGATGCAGGGCCGGTCTCCGGCGGCCGCGGTCATCCGCGAGGCCGCCGAGGCGATCGCGGTGTCGTGGTTGAGGATCGAGAGCACGAGGGTCTCGAGGACGACACCCTCGGCGAAGCTCGACTCCACGACCAGCACGGGCGAGCCGGGGAAGTAGCACTCGCCTTCGGCGTAGCCGCGCACGTCGCCGGAGAAGCGGTACGACGACAGCCAGGCGCAGGTCGCGTCGTCGACCACGCCCTTGACCCGCAGCTCGCCGACGACCGCGTCGTCGAAGCGGAAGTTCGCGAGGGCGTCGAGGAAGCGCCCGGTGCCGGCGACCACGCCGTACCGTCGCCCGTCGGGCAGCCGGCGGGAGAAGACCTCGAAGACACACCGCCGGTGGGCGGCCCCGCTGCGCAAGGCGGCCTGCAGCATCGTCAGCTCGTAGTGATCGGTCAGCAGCGCCGTGCTCGCAGTCACCCGCGACACCTTAGGCTGGTAGCCGTGTCCATCGCCCCTGTGGAGGAGACCTCCACCGCTGTGAGCGAGGAGGCCGACGTTCGTGCCGAACCCGACATCCCGTGGATCACCCTGGTGTGGAACGACCCGGTCAACCTCATGTCCTACGTCACCTGGGTCTTCACGTCGTACTTCGCCTACCCGCGCACCAAGGCCGAGAAGCTGATGATGGACGTGCACGTCAAGGGCAAGGCCGTCGTCTCGCACGGCCCCCGTGAGGCGATGGAGCGCGACGCCGAGGCGCTGCAGGGCTACGGGCTGTGGGCGACGTTCGAGAAGGACGACTGAGTGGCTCGGGGTTTCAAGCGCAAGGGTGACGGGTTCGTCGCCCGGATGGACGCCAACGAGCGCGGGGTGGTCGCAGGGCTGATGGAGCAGACCCGGGTGCTGCTGGCCCCGGCAGAGCGGGAGTCCACCGGCGACCCCTTCGAGGACCTCGTCGCGGGACTGGGGGTGTCGCTGGCCGCCGAGGACCAGGTCGAGATGCCCGATGGGCCCGAGGAGCGCGACCCGGCCCTCGACCGGCTCCTGCCGACCGCCCACCGGGGCGACGACCAGGTGGCGGCCGAGTTCCGTCGGCTGACCGAGCACGACCTCCGCGACCGGAAGGCCACCAACCTCGCCACCGCGATCGGGGCCCTGCGGCGGGCCAAGGGCGACCGTCTCGTCCTCAGCCGCGACGAGGCCCAGGCGACGATGATCGCCCTCACCGACACCCGGCTGCTGCTCGGCGAACGCCTCGGACTGCGCACCGACGAGGACGCGGCGGGCCTCGAGGAGCGGCTCGCGGGGCTCGACGACGAGGACCCGACGGTGTATGCCGTGTCGTTCTACGAGTTCCTCACCTGGCTCCAGGAGTCGCTCGCCGGGGCGCTCATGGGGCGGGGGCTCTTCGGCTGACTTCGGGCGGGGGTTGACTCCGAGTCGGTGGGCTCGGCTGCC
>JBBRNQ010000137.1:0-10755 GCA_038230235.1 Actinomycetales bacterium | reverse complement strand
TGTGGAATGCTTGCATCTGTCGGATGCCCCTTCGGAGCCGGTGGATATGGACCGTCGCAAGCCCAATTCTCCTGCACCACAGGGGCATTCGCGTGTCACGACCCGCCGTCACCGCTCAAACGTCGGTGGATCCAGGCTGAGGTAGGCAGCGCACATCTCGGCGACGGCCACGACGTGGGGGTTGGCATGACTCAGGGTGCAGTTCACAGCGCCGTCGGCCCGTATGACCAGAAGACCCTCGACCGGTGGGCCCGCGACCGATGGGCCCCAGGGACGAGTGCCGGCCCCAGCACTCGACTGCGTCGTACCCTGGCCATCGGATGGATGGTCTTCGCGACAGTGAACTTCCTCCTGATGGTTTTCCTTGTCGGCCAGGAAACCATTCCCTACCACCTGATCTGGGCCAGCTACGCCCTTCTCTACGGGTTGCTGCCATGGTCACGCGCGGCCACCACGGCCAGTTTCTTCGCCGTGACGGTGTCGACGGCGTTGCCGCTACTCGATCATGCCCGGGTGGGCGCCATCGGCTGGTCGGAGTGCTCCGAGATCGTGCTCATGGGCGTGATCGTCGCGCTCCTGATCTGGCACGTGAACCGCCACCGTGCCGCCCAGTGCCGCATCGGCGACCTGCTCGAGGACGAGCGCGTCCAGGCGGCCCAGCGCGAGCTGACCGCCCGCTTCGGGTCGCACGAGGTCCGGACCAGGCTGACGGTGGCCCGGGGGCTGGTGCAGATGATGCGGCAGGACAGCACCGACCCCGCCGTGCACGCCGACGCCTCCCTCGTCCTCGGTGAGATCGACAAGGCGACGGCCACGGTGACCACGCTGCTGCACCTCGTGCGCGCCGATGCCCCAGGCGACCCCGAGGAGCTCGAGCTCGACGACGTCGTGTGCGGGGTGGTGGCGCGGTGGTCGGCGGGAGTCGATCGCGACTGGACGTGGACGAGCTCCGTCGGCACGGTGCTGGGTGACGCCGAGCGCCTCGAGGCGGGCCTGGACTGCCTCATCGAGAACGCCGTCCGCTTCACCCGGCGCGGCGACACCATCGGGGTCGACGCCCGGGTCGAGGGGCCGGATCTGCTGATCTCGGTGGCCGACACCGGGGCGGGTATCCCCGAGGCGGACCGTGAGCGGGTCCTTCAGGTCTTCGAGACCGGCAGCACCGCCGGAGAGCTCGGCGGCACCGGCCTGGGTCTGGCCCTGGTCAGCGCCCTGGTCGAGGCTCGCGGCGGCACCCTCGAGGTCACCAGCGAGGTCGGCCGGGGCAGCTGCTTCACCATGCGCGTCCCGGCGCTGCGACCCCCTACCGACGTGGTGCCCGACCTGCGGCCCCGCCTCCACGGTGGAGCCCCGCTGCTGGCAAAGCGAGGACCCGAGGACCTCGTCGGCCACGCAGCCGAGCGCGATCTCGTCAGGCACGCCCAGTAGGTCAGGGACCCCAGTAGTTCAGGGACCCCAGTAGGTCAGGGACGCCAGTAGGTCAGACACGCTCGGCAGTCGGTGTCACAAACGACGGGCGGATGACGCTCGGGTGGTCGGGCTCGTCGAGCAGCCGCGCCACGAGCGCGGGTCGGCGCTCGATCACCCTGCGCTGGTTGACGTAGCCCTTGTCGGTGATCTCGCCGAGGTCGAGGTCGGCCGGTCGGGCCATGATCAGGATGCGCTCGACGCGGCTCGAGCGCCCCCGGTCCTGTTGGTGCAGGGCGAGTGCGCGGGCGACGTGCTCGGTGAGCTCGGGGTCGACCACGACGTCGCCGTCGACAACGGGCTCCCGCCCGAGGAACGCGGCCACTTCGGCCGCGTTGAGCCAGGCCAGGGCGCAGGCCTCGTCACGGTCCTGCCCGGCGATGACGGCATCACCGAGCACGGGGATGGCCGACAGCAGCGTCGTGCGCAGGGCGCCGACCCGCACGAAGGTGCCGTTGCTCAGCTTGAAGTCCTCGGCGACCCGCCCACGGAAGAGCAGCCCGGCGTTCGGGTCGTCGGGGTCCGCCAGCTGGACGGCGTCGCCGGTGCGGTAGAAGCCCTCGTCGTCGAAGGCCTCGGCGGTGAGGTCGGGTCGCCGGAAGTAGCCCGGGGTGACCATCGGTCCCCGGGCGCGGATCTCCCACGCGTCGTCGAGGGGCAGGAGCAGCACCTCGGCACCGGGCAGCGGCACGCCGATGCAGCGGGCGTCGGCGAAGTCGTAGTGCGCACTGGTGACGGCCGGCGCGGTCTCGGTCAGACCCCACGCCCCGGTGATCGGTATGGAGTGCCCCAGCGTCCGCTCGGCGACGGCGGTCAACCGGTCTCGCAGCTGCCCCGGGAGGGCGGCGGCCGCGTTGAACAGCAACCGAGCTCGCGAGAAGAACACCGCCGCGAACGCGGGGTCGGACTCGAGGACCGGCACGAGCTGGGAGTAGCCCGCCGGCACGTTGACGTAGATCGTCGGGGGCACCTCGCGCAGGTTGGTGACACTCTGCTCGAACAGGCCGGGGACGGGTCGCCCGGCGTCGACGTAGAGGGTGCCGCCGTTGGCGACGACGAGGCCGAGGTTGTGGTTGGCCCCGAAGGTGTGGCTCCACGGCAGCCAGTCGACGACGACCGGGCGCTCGGTGGCGAGGAAGGGCCAGGCCTGGCGCATCATCTGCTGGTTGGCCGCCCACATCCCGTGCGTGCTGAGGACCCCCTTCGGTGTGCCGGTCGACCCCGAGGTGAAGAGGACGCGGGCGACCGACTCGGGGGTGAGCGACTCGAACGCCCGGTCCACGGCTGCCCCGGGGGCGGTGGTGCACAGGGTGTCGACCGTGGCCGCCGTCGTACGGCACCCGCGGCTGGCGAGGAGGGGGACGCCGGGAAGGGCGTCGAGAGCCGTGGAGTACTGGTCGGAGTCCTCGGCGAAGACGGCGCCGGGCTCGACGAGAGCGGCGATCTCGCGGATGCGCTCGTGGTCCCTCGACTGCAGCGAGTAGGCGGTGCTGATCGGCACGACCGGGATGCCGGCCGTCATCGCCCCCAGCGCGATGAGCAGGTGGTCGACGGAGTTGCCCGACAGCACCAGCAGGGGTCGTCGGGGGCCCAGCCCGAGCGCGAGCAGGCCCTCGCCGATCGCGCGGGCCGCCTGCACGGCCTCGCCGTACGAGACCTCACGCCAGCCCCCGACGAGGTCGCGCTCCGCGACGATCGCGTGGTCGGGGTCCACCTCGGCCCACGACCGCAGGGAGTGCAGGAGGGTGGCCGGGTGCGGACCGAGCGGGTCGGCTGACCGGAGCAGGATCGCCCCGTCGGCGCGGTCCTCGCGCACGATGCGGGGGGTGGCGAACAGCGACGTCATGGTGCCCTGCCTCTCCGTCGGGGTGGCACGGCGTCAGCATCGCACGGCATCGACCCGGCCGCGACCAGCTCGTCGGGCGGCGACGAGGACTCGGCCGGGCAGGCCCCCTCGGGCCTCGGTTCCGGGCCTACCCGGGTCGGGCGACGCGGCGGGACACCGTCCGCGCCAGATCGCGCAGGAGGACCCAGCCGGTGAGCGCGGACGGAGAGACGATGAGCAGCGCGAGCGCCGTCGCCTCCCAGAAGCGCAGGCTGTCCAGCCGCACCGGCACCGTCATCTGCACGGTCCACGAGATGGTGACGGCGACCGCGGGGAGGTAGTAGCCGACGAGGAACACGGCCGCGAGCGCCATCCCTCCGGCCCACACCCACCGGTACCAGGCGGCGACGCGGCGGTCGCGTCGAGGGGCCGACGCGTACGCGCGCCGGTGCTCGGGCCCGGCCAGCCGCAGCCCGTGGAGGATGGAGAGCCAGGTGGTCCGGTAGAGGTCCACGCAACCGGTGGCGACCACCAGGACGGCATACAGGTCGGTGCGCAGGAAGATCCAGCACTGGGTCGCCAGGCCGGTCACCGCGACGAAGGCGACCAGCCGCAGCAGCGGCATGACCTGGGTGTCCGGCCCCAGCAGGACCTGGCTCGCCCACGCTGCGCAGAGGACGACGACGTCGAAGGCCATCCCCGCCAGCAGCGGCCAGTAGCGCCGTCGACGGGGCAGCGCCCACAGGCCGGTGAGGTCGGTCTCCAGGGTGAGGAAGTACAGCCGGCGGGTGATGCTGACCCGGGCACGCACACCGGCCAGGCGCGCGGCGTGCCAGTGGGCCCCATCGTGCAGGAGGGCGAGGACGTAGGTGAGCCCGGTCAGCGCCGCGAGGCTGGTCGCCGGGTCACCGAGGGCCAGGAGGTCGGAGGCGGTCGGCGCGAGGTCCGGCCTGCGGGCGACGAGGGCGAGCGACAGCACCCCTGCGGCGGCGGCGGCCGAGGCGCCGACCCGCGACACGATGGAGCCGCGGTGGTGGGGGTCTGGCGAGAGGCCGGTGGCGTCGGTCCCCCGCGCCTCCTCCGGGTGGTCGGGGTCCTGCCGCGCGACGAATCCCAGCTCTTCCAGACCGCCGAGGAACTCTTCGATGTCGACGTCCTCACCCGCGGACTCCCGGGCCAGGGCTGCCACCTGCGCCGTCGAGGACCCTGCCGCCAGCCAGCCGATCACCTCGACCCCGATGGGTGGCAGCGACACGAAGACCCCGGTCAAGGGATCGCCCACCAGGAAGTGCCCGCCCTCGTCGACCACGCTGAGGTCGGCGACCCGCCACGGCGGTACGACGCCCCGGGGCGTCGTACGACTCGGCGCGGCGGTCATGGGCGCACCCGGGGAGCCGACGCGGGGTTCACGGACGCACCCTCACCCTCGGGGTGAGCCGGGCGGCTCCGGTCACCGTGGGGGCGGTCGCGCAGACCGGGCAGGACGGGTCCTGCGGCCAGGGGTCGCTGGAGGTGTCGCAGGCCCCGTCGAAGTCGATGAGGCGGTAGGTGGCGGCGGAGACCGGGGGCGCCACCCGGGTGACGTAGCGCAGCACCTCGAGGGCGGCCAGCCCGCCGAGGATCTGGGCGATCGGGCCGATCGCGCGGTTGACCGTGGGCGCCTGGAGCACCCGCTCACCCTGGACCACCATCGCGTCGACACCCTCCCCCAGCGACTCCCGGTGCCGCTCCAGGCAGTGTCGGCACGCCGACCGACCGGGGTCGACCGACCAGTAGAGACCCTGCACGTAGGCCAGACCGGCGCGGATGAAGGGCACCCCGGCCCCGACGCAGGCCTCGTTCACCCACAGGTCGACCTCGTCGGGGGTGTCGATGGCACTGACGAGCACGTCGACACCGTCGAGCAGCCGCGCCACCGCTTCCGGCCCGTCCACCAGGGCCTCGACCGCCGTGACCTGCGTCTGGGGGTGGAAGGCGCGCACCCAGTCGGCGACGCGTTGCACCTTGGGCTGGCCGAGCTGGTCGGGGAAGTAGGTGAACTGCCGGGCGAAGTTGCGCCACTCCACCCGGTCGTGGTCGAGCAGGGTGAGCCGGCCGACGCCGTACCCGGCGAGGCTCTGGAGGACGCACGAGCCGAGCCCACCGGCCCCCAGCACGACCACGTTCGCGTCGATCAGGCGAGCCTGGAGGGGCTCGCGGTCCTGCTGCAGCGAGGTGAAGGCGTCGAAGAACGCGAGGTTGCTGTGGAACCGCTCTCGCTGCCAGTCGGTGAGCACCTTTGCGCCAGAGGCGTTGTCGACCCACCCAAGGTCGTCGAGCCCCTTCAGTAGGTAGCTGAGCTCATCCGTCGTGGTGGGGAACCCCCGACGGGACACCTCCAGGGCGAGCTCGTCGACGGTGCGGCTGCCCTCCGCGAGCAGGATCAGCAGCGTCCGGATGGCGCCGTCGTCGTCGCCGAGCTCGACCCGGCGGCGGGGGTCGAGGCTCGCGACCAGACGGTCGCCCAGGCTCACGCAGGTCAACGACTTCAGCCGGGGTACGACGGGCATGGTTCCTCCGGGCGGGTGGACAGGCGGGTGGGGGGGACAGGCAGGCGGGGTGGTGGCCGGGTGGAAGACCTTGGCCCGGCTCGTGCCGGGCCAAGGTCTTCGGGTCACGCGCCCCCGGCGTTGGGGTTGAGATGGATCCGGGTCGCCTTGATCGACTCCACCTTCAGGATCTGGATCTTCATGGTGAAACACCTCCTTCCGATGCTCGACACCGGGAAGGAGAGGGACGACCGCCCCGTGATACGGGTCAGCGATACCGGTCAGCGAAATCGGTCAGCGATACCGCGCAGGGCTACCGGTTCGCCCCGCCGCAGGACATGGCATAGTCCCGGTGATGGACGTGATCGAGTACGTGCCGACCCGTGACCAGTACGCCTACACCTTCGGGGGCGCGGCACCCGTGATGCGGGTGACGCCGGGTGCCGTCCTGCGGCTGTGGTCCGACGACGCCTTCGGCGGCACCCTGCGCACCGTCGACGACCTGTCGAGCGCCAAGGTCGACCTGCGCTACGTCAACCCGCAGACCGGCCCGTTCTACGTCGAGGGAGCCGAGCCCGGCGACACGCTCGCGCTCCACCTGGTCTCCCTCGAGGCCGCGCGTGACTGGGGGGCCTCGGCCGCCATCCCGTTCTTCGGCGGGATGACCAGCACCGACCGCGTCGTCACCCTCCAGGAGCCGCTGCCGGACACCACCTGGATCTACGAGCTCGACCGGGACCGTAGGACGGTCGCGTTCGCGGCCCGGCACAGCGACCACCGCATCGAGCTGCCGTTCGAGCCGATGCTCGGCACCGTGGGGGTGGCTCCGGCGGGTGGCGAGGTGCGGTCGTCCCTCGTGCCCGAGCGCTTCGGCGGCAACATGGACACCCCCGAGATGCGGGCCGGCTCCACCGTCTTCCTCGGCGTCAACGTCGAGGGCGCCCTCTTCTCCATCGGCGACGGGCACTACCGCCAGGGCGAGGGGGAGGCGTGCGGCACCGCCGTCGAGGGCGCCATGACGACCACCCTCATCGTCGAGCTGATCAAGGGCGGTGCCCCGGGCTGGCCGCGGATCGAGGACGACAGCCACCTGATGGCGATCGGCTCCAGCCGCCCGATGGAGGACTCCTGGCGCATCGGCAACGCCGAGCTCGTGGGCTGGGTCGGCCAGCTGTGCGGCCTCCATCCGATGGACGCCTACCAGCTGTGCTCGCAGATCACGCTGGCCCCGATCGCCAACGTGGTCGATGCCAACTACAGCGTCGTGGTCAAGGCGGCCAAGGGCCTGCTGCCCGCGGCCGACGCGTTCGGCGGGATGCACGCCGAGCTCCGTGCGCGAGCCCGCTCCCTCACCGGTCGCACGCTGTAGTCCCTCCACCCCCGATGCGCGAAAGGCTCTGACTGATGGATCTCGAACTCGGCGGTACCCGGGTGCTGGTCACCGGCGGCACGAGAGGGATCGGCCGCGCGGTGGTCGAGGCCTTCCTCACCGAGGGGGCCCACGTCGCCTTCTGCGCCCGCAACGCCGACGAGGTCTCGGCCACGCAGGAGGCGCTGCGGGAACGAGGCACGGTCAGCGGGGCCACGCTCGACGTCGGCGACGCCGACGCGCTGGCCGCCTGGGTGGCGGAGTCGGCCGACGCGTTGGGCGGTCTCGACGTCGTCGTGGCCAACGTCAGCGCCCTCGCCATCCCCGACACCGAGGAGAACTGGGCCGCCAGCCTCAACGTGGACCTCATGCACACGGTCCGGCTCGTCCGGGCGGCGATGCCCCACCTCGAGCGCAGCCCCGCGGCCTCGATCATCGCGATCTCGAGCGTGTCGGGACGCGAGTCGGACTTCGCCTCGGGCCCCTACGGCACCGCCAAGACCGCGATCGTCGGCTACCTCCACGGACTCGCGATGCAGCTGGCCCCCAAGGGGATCCGCGCCAACACGGTCTCCCCGGGCAACACCTACTTCGAGGGAGGTGTGTGGTCGAGCATCGAGACGGGCAACCCCGACCTCTTCACGATGGCGATGGAGCTCAACCCGTCGGGCCAGATGGGCACCCCGCAGGAGGTTGCCGCGCCGGTGGTCTTCCTGGCCAGCACCGCGGCTCGCCGGATCAGCGGCACCAACCTGCTTGTCGACGGCGCGTTGACCCGCGGCGTCCAGCTGTAGCCCGGGCTGCCCCGACCTCCTCAGGCCCGGCGGACGGGAAACACCGGGAGTACGGTGCGACCCCACGTGGGGTTCACGACCCCGGCCGCGGAGGCGTACCAGGCGCACGCAGCCGCCACCAGGCCGATGTAGCCGCCGGCGTGCAGCACCGAGGTGCTCTCGGCGAACTCGCCGATGGTCAGGAGCACGAAGGTGACCAGGACCGTGCCGAAGACCGCGATGAGCGCCAGGTTCGTCTTGAGCGCCGCCAGGGTCATGTAGGCGGTGAAGATCGTCCACATCAGCAGGAAGATGCCGGTGGCCGTGTGTGCGTCGGCCGGCGGGAGCGTGCCCGCGAAGTACTTCGCGTAGAGGAAGTAGGAGATCCAGAACGCGCCGTACGAGGTGAAGGCCACGGCCCCGAAGGTGTTGTCGTTGCGGAACTCCCACATGCCGGCCAGGAGCTGAGCCAGCCCGCCGTACAGCAGGGCGAGCGGGAGGACGACCGCGACGAGCTTGGCGTCGGAGACGAGCCCGGCGTTGAACACGCTGAGGACGAAGGTGGTGCCGGCGAAGGCGGCCAGCCCCAGCGGGGCGGGGTCCGCGATGGGCACCACCCTGTCGGCCGGAGGCAGCACCAGGGCCGCCGTCCTGGCGTCGGGTGGTCCCTGCGCGTAGTCGGGCGGCGGGCCCGATTCGACGGGGTGGACGGGGTGGATGGTGGGGTCGATGGTCGCGGTCATGGTGTCTCCTCGAGTGACGTTGCCTGGTGGTGAGCCGGTCGGTCCTTCATCCCTGGATGCGGCTGGTGTGGCCGGCCCACTCCCTCTCCCGCAGCTCGAACTTCTGGATCTTGCCGGTGGACGTCCGGGGCAGCCGGTCGACGAACTCCACGGCGCGCGGGACCTTGTACCTCGCGATGTGCAGCTGCAGGTAGGTCACCAGCTCGTCCTCGGTGACGTGGGACCCGGTCCGGCACAGGACGAACGCCTTGGGCCGCTCACCCCACTTGTCGTCCGGGATGCCGATCACGGCGGCCTCGAGCACCGCGTCGTGCGACTCGATCGCGTGCTCGATCTCCACCGTGGAGATGTTCTCGCCGCCTGAGATGATGATGTCCTTGGCCCTGTCCCGCAGCTCGACGTACCCGTCGGAGTGCTGGACGCCGAGGTCGCCCGAGTGCAGCCAGCCGCCGCGGAAGGCGGCCGCCGTGCCCTCGGGGTCGTTGAAGTAGCCCGCCATGACGTTGTTGCCGCGCATGACGATCTCGCCCATCGTCCGACCGTCGCGGGGCACGTCGTTCATCTCAGCGTCCACGACCCGCACCGGATCGGCCTGGATCATCGCGACGCCCTGCCGGGCCTGGCGGCGGGCCTGGTCGGCGGGAGGCAGCGCCGACCACCCGGCCTGCCACTCGTTCAGGGTGTAGGGGCCGTAGAGCTCGGTCATGCCGTAGACGTGGACGACGCGGGCACCGAGCTCGCGCATCCGCGCGATCACGGTGGGGCTGGGCGCCGCGCCCGCGACCGTCGCCACGAGCTCACGACCCAGCGGATGGGCCTGCGGTGCCTCGGCGATCGTCGTGAGCACCGTTGGTGCGCCGTCGAGATGGGTCACCCGCTCCTCGTCGAGCAGGCGCCAGATGACGTCGGCCCGCACGGCCCGCAGGCACACGTGGGTCGCCCCGATCCCGGTCACGGCCCACGGGGTGCACCACCCGTTGCAGTGGAACATCGGCAGGGTCCACAGGTAGACGCTCTCCGGGTCGAAGCGCTGGTGGATGATCTCGCCCAGGGCGTTGAGGTACGCCCCGCGGTGGGTGTACATCGCGCCCTTCGGCCGGCCCGTCGTCCCCGAGCTGTAGTTGATGGAGATGAGGCTCGACTCGTCCTCGACCGTCCAGGGCAGCGGCCCGCCCGTCCCCCGCTTCATGAATTCGTCGTACGACGTGTGTACGGGGTCCGCCGGCGCGTGGGCGACGGGACCGAGCTGGTCGCTCACCGCGATGACCTCCAGGACGGTCTCGAGGTGGGCGAGCACGGGCGCCAGCGACGGCAGGTACTCGGTGTCGACCACGAGCAGAGTCGCCCCGGAGTGGTCGCACACGTACTGGACCTCTTCGGCGGACAACCTCGTGTTGATGGCCACGAGGACCGCCCCGGCGAGCGGGACCCCGAAGTTGGCCACCAGCATCTCGGGGATGTTCGGGACCATGTAGGCCACCCGGTCGCCCCGCTTGACGCCGGACGCCTGCAGCGCTCGAGCCAGGGTGGTCGCCTCGTCACCGAACTCGGCGTAGCTCATCCGGTGCTCGCCGTACGCGATCGCGGTCTTGTCGGCGAAGACGTCGCTGGCCCGCTCGAGGAAGGCAAGCGGCGTCAGGGCGGTGAAGGAGTGGTTGGTCATGGCTGAACCTCTGGGATGGTGGAGAAGCGCCCCGCCGGTGTCCTGCCGAAGCGTCCAGGGGACGAGGTGACCCTCGTTCCCGACCGTGGCACGGGTCGGCCCGCGGCCACAGGGGACAAGGTCCCTTGCCCCTCGGGCGGCCCGGTAGGAGCGGAGGAGCGTGTGGAGGACCTATGGCCCTACCCGGCCGGTAGGCTCGACGGTGTGATGACGGCTCGGACCGGCGGCCGCCGGATCCGCACGAGGCGAGGACGCGGATGACACCGACACCGACGACACCGACGACACCCAGACGCACACTCATCACCGGTTCACCCGACCGGGTCGCTGCGCTGGCGGCGGTCTTCGAGCGCGCGGGCGAGCAGCCGGTGAGCCTCGACGAGCTCG
>JBBRNQ010000136.1:0-10818 GCA_038230235.1 Actinomycetales bacterium | reverse complement strand
TGCGGGGTGACCCTGCACGTGATCGGCGAGGGTCAGGGCGACGGCGTCGGCGCCGCCCACGCGCGGGCCGTCGTGCTCGCCACGGGCGGCCTCGGGCAGATCTACCAGGCGACGACCAACCCGTCGGTCTCCACCGGTGACGGCATGGCCGTGGCCCTGCGCGCGGGGGCGGTCATCGCCGACCTCGAGTTCGTGCAGTTCCACCCGACCGTGCTGTGGCTGGGCGAGGACGCCGGTGGTCAGCAGCCGCTGATCTCCGAGGCGGTGCGCGGTGAGGGCGCCTTCCTCGTCGACGCCGGCGGGGTGCGCTTCATGCAGGGCGTGCACCCGATGGCCGACCTCGCACCCCGCGACGTCGTGGCCCGCGCGATCGTCGCGCGGATGCGCGAGACCGGCACCGACCACGTGTTCCTCGACGCCCGCCACCTCGGAGCAGCGTTCCTGGAGAAGCGTTTCCCGTCGATCCTGGCCAGTTGTCGCTCGCACGGCATCGACCCCGTCACCGACCTCGTGCCGGTGGCCCCGGCGCAGCACTACGCCAGCGGCGGCGTGCGGGTCGACCTTGACGGCCGCTCGTCACTCGTCGGTCTCTACGCCTGCGGCGAGTGCTCGTGCTCCGGGGTCCACGGGGCCAACCGGCTCGCGTCCAACTCCCTGCTCGAGGGGCTCGTCTTCGCCCACCGCATCGCCGACGACATCAGCGCCCGGTTGGCGACGGGCGAGCTGCCCCAACGCATCCCGGTCGCGCTCGGCGACGACACGGTGCTCCTGCGCGGTCGCCACCGCCGCGACGTCCAGCGCGCCATGACCGCCGGTTCCGGGGTCGTGCGCACGGCCGGGTCGACGGCCGAGACGGGCCGGGCCCTCGCGTCCCTCGCAGCCGACCCCGACGGTCGCAAGGCCGGCCCCAAGGCCTGGCAGACCACCAACCTGCTGCACCTCGCCCAGCTCCTGACCCACCACGCCTCGCTGCGCGAGGAGACCCGCGGCGGCCACGTGCGCGGAGACTTCCCGGGGCGCGACGACGAGCACTGGCGCGGCCACCTGCTCTCCGTACGACGCCCCGACGGCACGGTGGAGACGACCTTCGAGCCCACCCCCGACCAGCACCTCGACCTGCCCTGAGGGGCCCAGGACGTCGTATGGTGCTCCGTCCGACCGGCACCTCGACCCCCCGCCGCCGTCGGGGCGGCACGTAGGTGGCTCTGACGGGCCTGCGGCCGGTGCCCCTCAGGCGGGCGGCGGTGGTGCTCGCCCCGGCCCCACGTCACGCGATGATGACGGTATGCAGCTGGAGCAGACCTTCCCCGCCGACGTCGCCGCCGACCTCGTGCGCCGCGCCCTCGACGAGGACCTCGGGCCCGACCACCTCGACGTCACGACGCTGGCGACCATCCCCCCGGAGCAGGAGCGCACGGCGCACGTCGTCGCCCGTGCCGACGGGGTTGTCGCGGGACTGGCCGTCGTGGGGGAGGCGACGCGGCAGGTCGCCGTACTGCTCGGGCTGCCTGCTCCCACCGTGGCTCTCCGTGCCGCCGACGGCGACCGCGTGACGCGCGGCGACGTGCTCGCGGTCGTCACCGGTCGCACCCAGGTGGTCCTCGTCGCCGAGCGGACGCTGCTCAACGTGCTCTCGCGCCTGTCCGGCGTCGCCACCCACACCCGCCGCTGGGCCGACGCCCTCGAGGGCACCGGGGCGATGGTGCTCGACACCCGCAAGACGACGCCCGGGATGCGGCACCTGGAGAAGTACGCCGTCCGTGCCGGCGGGGGCACCAACAAGCGCATGGGCCTGTACGACGTCGCGATGATCAAGGACAACCACAAGCTCGCCGCCGGCTCGGTGGCCGCCGCCTACGCCGCGGTCCGCTCGGCCTACCCAGCAGTGCAGGTGGAGGTCGAGGTGACGACGGTGGCGGAGGCCCTGGAGGCGTACGACGCCGGTGCCCGCTTCATCATGTGCGACAACATGGGTGTCGAGCTGCTGCGCGAGACGGTCGCCACCCTGCGGGCGCTCCCCGAGCCGGTCGAGATCGAGGCCACGGGCGGGCTGACCCTCGACGTCGTGCGCGACTACGCCCTCACCGGGGTCGACTACCTCAGCGTCGGTGGCCTGACCCACTCCTCCCCGATCCTCGACATCGCCCTCGACCTCGCCGGCACCCCCGACCCTGCGGCGAAAGCTGCGTCGAGCAGGAGCGATGACGGTGCCTGAGTCGTTCTACACACGCGACCTGCGTCACGACGACCACGCTCGCTGGGAGGTGCTGCACCGCGGCTACAGCGGGCACTACGGCATCGCGACCACCGACGAGCAGCGCCAACGGCTCTGGGGTTGGCTGGTCTCCCACGAGCACGGGCTCGAGGGGCTGGTCGTCGAGCACGAGGGGCGGGTCGTGGGGATCGCCCACGTGCGGCCCGTCGTCCGCCCGCTGCACGTCCAGGTCGACGGCTGGCTCGACGACCTCTACGTCGACCCCGACGCGCGGGGCACCGGGGCCGCGGCGGCCCTGCTGCACGCCGTACGACGACTCGCCGCCGACCGCGGGTGGTCGGGGGTCCGCTGGATCACCAGCAACACCAACGCCCGGGCCCGGGCCTTCTACGAGCGGGAGGGTGCGGCCGCCCTCGACGTCGTCACCTACGACGTCGGGGTCGAGCCGGGACCCCCGGGCCCTGCCTGACGGTGACGGGGCCCACCACGGAACCTTTTCCCAGCAACGCTTTTCGTCGCTTCTGGGTGGGGGACGCCGTGTCGTCGCTCGGCACCTACGTCACCCTGCTCGCGCTGCAGACCCTGGTCGTCGTCGACCTCGACGGCGACGCGACGGCCGTGGGCTGGCTCACCGCCGCTCGCTGGCTGCCCTACCTGGTGCTCGGGCTGCTCGTCGGTGCCCTGGTCGACCGGGTGCGCCGCCGACCGGTCCTCGTCGTCACCGACCTCGCCCAGGCGCTGCTGCTGCTCACTCTCCCGAGCGCGTGGGCGCTCGGGCGGCTGTCGCTCCCACTGGTGCTCGTCGTGGTGCTGGCCTCCGGCGCGGTCTCACTCGTCAACGGTGCCGCCGCCATGTCGTTCGTCCCCCGCCTCGTCGGGCGGGCCGACCTCCAGCGGGCTCACGTGCGGATCGACGGCGCCGATGCCGTCGCCCAGAACGCGGGCCCGGCCCTCGGTGGCCTGCTCGTCACCCTGGTCGGTGCGCCGCTGGCCGTCCTCGTCGACGCGGCGTCCTACCTCTTCTCCGCGGCAGCCGTCGCCGGTGTCCAGGTCGAGGAGCCCGGGCGAGCGTCCGCTCTGCGCGTCGACGACGACGACGACAATGAGAACGACGAGAGCGGACACCGGGTCGTACGGGGGCCGCAGCTGCGCCACGAGGTCGCCGAGGGGTTGCGCTGGGTCTACCGGGGGTCGGGCCTGCGGATGCTCGCGGTGTCGACGCACGTGTGGTTCCTCGGCAACGCCGTGGTGATGACCGTGCTCGCGCCGTATGCCCTCACCCGGCTGGGCCTGTCGGCGTGGCAGCTGGGACTGGCGACCTCGGCGGCCGGGGCGGGCGCAGTTCTCGGCGCGGTGACGTCGACAGCGGGTGGCCGGAGGCTCGGCACCGGCGGCGCGGTGGTCGCTGCCCACGTCTGCTCTGCCATCGGCGCGTCGGTGATGGGGCTGGCCGGCGTCGGGACGTCGGGCTGGGCCGCCTGGGCCGTCCTGGCTGTCGGGCAGGCCCTGCACGGGACCGCGATCGGCTTCAGCAACTCCCACGAGATGGCCTACCGCCAGGCCATCACCCCCGATCGGCTGCAGGCCCGCACCAACACGACGATGCGCTCCCTCAACCGCGCTGTCCTCGTCGTCGGGGCACCGCTGGCGGGCCTGGCGTCGGACCGGTGGGGGGCGCGGCCCGCGCTAGCACTGGGAGCCGTCGCGTTCGCCGCCGCCGCCCTCCTCCTCGCCGCCTCCCCGTTCCGCCGCACCCGCCTCGACCCGGTGACCGGCGAGGTCTCCTGACAACCCGAGGGTCGTCGCCCCGCGCTCGTCCATGACGAACAGCCCGTCGCCGTCGAACCGCTGCTCTGCAGCAGCGAGAGGAAGGACTCTCCGTGGCTGAGCTGGTGGAAGAGCGGGTCGAGCCCGGCCCGGGTCCTCGTCCCCGCCCCCGCCCGCGTCCTCGTCCCCGCCGACGACGGTAGCGCCCCGGCCGGCGCACGGCCCCGGGCCGTGCGGCTCGTGCTGACGCGCTCGGTAACCTGAGGAGGTGACCGACCAGCTCGAGGCGCCCGTGGCGCCCCCGACCGACGACCTGCCCGAGCAGCTGCGGGTGCGCCGCGCCAAGCGGCAGCGGCTGCTCGACGCCGGCCACGCGCCCTACCCCGTCGACGTGGGCCGCACCCACACCCTGGCGCAGGTGCGCGAGCAGTGGAACCACCTCGAGGCCGGCGCGGAGACGCAGGACGTCGTCACGGTGGCCGGCCGGGTGGTCTTCAGCCGCACCGGCGGCAAGCTGTGCTTCGCCACCCTCCAGGAGGGCGTCGGCACCCGGCTCCAGGTGATGGTCAGCCTCGCCGAGGTCGGTGAGCACTCGCTCGCCGACTGGAAGTCGCTCGTCGACCTCGGTGACCACGTCGCCGTCACCGGCCGGGTCATCGCCAGCCGCAAGGGCGAGCTGTCGGTGCTGGCCACCAGCTGGCAGATGGCCAGCAAGGCCCTGCGCCCCCTCCCGACCCTGCACAAGGACCTCTCCGAGGAAGCCAGGGTGCGCCAGCGCTACGCCGACCTCGTCGTGCGTCAGGAGGCACGCGACATGGTGCGTCTGCGGGCTGCGGTCAACCGCGCCCTGCGCGACACCCTCGACGACCAGGGCTACGTCGAGATCGAGACCCCCGTGCTCCAGCTCGTGCACGGCGGTGCCTCGGCCCGTCCCTTCGCGACCCACCACAACGCCTACGACCAGCCCATGACCCTGCGGATCGCGCTCGAGCTCAACCTCAAGAAGGCCGTGGTCGGCGGGGTGGACCGCGTCTACGAGATGGGCCGCATCTTCCGCAACGAGGGTGCCGACTCCACGCACAGCCCGGAGTTCACCATGCTCGAGGCCTACCAGGCCTACGGCGACCAGACCAGCATCGCGGCGCTGATCCGCGACCTCTACCTCGGCGTCGCCGACCGGCTCGGCTCGCGGCAGGTCGAGACGCCGGCGGGCACGGTCGACCTCGACGGGGAGTGGCGCTGGCTGCCGGTCTACGAGGGCATCAGCGAGGCGGTCGGGGCCACAGTGACCATCGAGACCTCCGAGGACGACCTGCGCCGGTATGCAGCCGAGCACGGCGTCGCCCTCGACCCCGCCTGGGGGGCCGAGAAGGTCGCGCTCGAGCTGCTCGGCGAGCTGGTCGAGCCGACCCTGCTCCAGCCGACCTTCCTGTGCGACTACCCGGCGTCGGCTCAGCCGCTGGCCCGCCCCCACCGCAGCGAGCCCGGCCTCATCGAGGCCTGGGACCTCATCATCGGCGGGGTCGAGCGGGGCACGGGCTTCTCCGAGCTCGTCGACCCGGTCATCCAGCGCGAGGTCCTGCAGGCGCAGTCGCTGCTGGCCGCCGGAGGCGATCCCGAGGCGATGCAGGTCGACGAGGACTTCCTCGCGGCGCTGGAGTTCGGGGCGCCACCCATGGGTGGGCTGGGGCTGGGTATCGACCGGCTGGTCATGTTCTTCACCGGAGCCAATATCCGCGAGACCATTCTCTTCCCGCTGCTCAAGCCCCTGGCCGCGTCGACGGTGCCCGCCTCCCGTGTCCCCGTCGGAGCCGCCGACGCCCCGCCGTCGGCCCCCTCGGCTGCCGCCCCGGACGGGGGCTGACTCCCCGTGTGGGATGCCATCTTTCCTTATCTCGCCGCGCTGCTCCCCACGGTTGCGGTGTCCGTGCTGTTCTTCTACATCATCAAGTACATCCTCGAGGGTGACCGCCGTGAGCGGTTGGCCCAGTCGAAATGGGAGCGGGAGCACGCTGACCGCGGACCTCTCGACGAGAGCGGCCCCGACAGTCGCGCCAAAACACCTGACGAGTAATCTCCGGCTCGCCGCAGACTCATTGGACCGAATAGCGTTCTGGTTGCTACTCTTATTTCGGAGCTCCCCCAACGGGGAGTTGTGCTCGGGTTTGACCAGAAAGAGGAACAATAATGGCTCAGCGTGTGCAGGTCGTCCTCGAAGACGACGTCGACGGGGGCGATGCCGCCGAGACCGTGCTTTTCGGGCTGGACGGCGTGAGCTACGAGATCGACCTGAACGACAGCAATGCCTCTGCCCTGCGCGAGGCACTCGCCACCTGGGTGGGCCACGCCCGTCGCAGCGGTGGCCGCCGTACCACCAGCCGCAAGGCTGCCCCCGGTAGCTCCCCCAAGCGCAACGACCTCTCGGAGGTGCGTGCGTGGGCTCGCAAGAACGGTCACAACGTCAGCGAGCGCGGGCGCGTCTCGTCCGCCGTCCAGGAGGCCTACGACAAGGCCCACGGCTGATTCAGCCGCCTGTGAAGTAAGTGTGTGAACGGGTGTCCTGCTCGAGGGAAGACAGGGCACCCGTTCACGTATTCGCACGATCCGTTCGTGACCTGCGCTAATCGTCACCCAGTGGCTCTTTCGCCGGAGAGCCCGGTCGCGAGGAGCTACTCCGCTCTCAGGGGCGCCGCGAGGTCACCATCGCGTTCCAGTCGACGCAGCACCTCGTCGAACATCACCTGCTCGAAGCGCCGACCATCGGCCCCCCGTCCCACTTCCTCCCACGTGCGGGGGGCGGCGACATAGGGCGCCTGCTTTCCCCTGAGTGAATACGGGGAGATCGTCGTCTTTGCGGCGGTGTTCTGGCTCCAGTCGAGGAGCACCTTTCCCGGGCGCAGCGACTTCGTCATCTTCCACACCACGAGGTCGGGGTGCGTCTTCGTCATCTCCTGCGCCAACGACTGCGCCAGCGCGCGGATGTCGTCGGCGGAGTGCTGGCCCGGCAGGGCGGCATACACCTGCATGCCCTTGCTGCCGCTGGTGACGGGTACGAGGCGCGTCAGCCCCATCGCCTCGAGGTGGGGCTTGACCCACAGGGCGACCTGGGCGCACTCGGCGAGACCGGCGCCGCTGCCGGGGTCGAGGTCGATGACGAGCCGGTCGGGCGGTTGCGGTGCGCCGTCGTCGTCGACCTGCCACTGGTGCACGTGCAGCTCGAGCGAGGCGAGGTTGACCAGGTAGGTGAGGTCGGCGAGGTCGCGCACGAGCGGGTAGGTGACGGTGTCGCGCTCGGGGTGGGCGTCGGGGTCGCGGCCGTGGCTCGAGAGGGTGACCCGCGGCAGCCACGACGGCGCTCCGGAGGGCAGGTTCTTCTCGAAGAACATCGGCCCCTCGACCCCGTGCGGCCATCGGATCCGGGTCACCGGTCGCCGGCCCAGGTGCGGCAGCAGGACGTCGGCGACCTGGGCGTAGTAGCTGAGCACCTCGCCCTTGGTCGTCTCGGTGGCGGGGTACATCACCTTGTCGAGGTTGCTGACCGCGATCCGCCGGCCCGCGACCTCGACGGGGATCTTCTGCCCAGGCGACTCAGGCACGGCGCAGCCCCTGGAGCACCTCGGCGGCGTCGACGTCGGCCACGGTGAGGTCGACCCGCCGACCACGGTAGGCCGGCTGCCGCAGCCGCGGCTGTGTCGTGAGGCCCAGCGCCTGAACCTCGCAGACGAGCACCGGCTCGACCCAGGTCGCGCCGACGCTGTCCTCCCGGGGGAGGGCGTCGACGAAGGGTGAGGTCTCGCGGGTCAGGGGGGCGAGCTCGCGGGCGAGCGCCTCCCCGGCGCGCCCGGCGATGCCGCTCCCAACCTTCCCGAGGAAGACCAGCCCCTCCGGCCCGGGCACCCCGACGTGCACGGAGCCCAGGCGCAGGCTGTCCTGCGCGCTGTCTTTCTGGGGCATCCACCCGCCGATCACGAGCGACACCGAGGTGCGGTGGGGCAGCTTGAGCCAGTCGTCGCTGCGCACCCCCGGCCGGTACGGCGCCCCGCGGCGCTTGCTGACGACGCCCTCCAGCCCCTGCTCCAGCGTCGCGGCCAGCAGCAGCCCGCCGTCGGGGAAGGTCGGGGGCACCTGCCAGTGCGCCCCCGACAGCTCGAGCCGTTCGAGCGTCGCGCGGCGGTCGTCCCACGACCGGTGCCGTAGGTCGACTCCATACAGGCGCAGCAGGTCGAAGGCCATGAACGTGACGGGGGTGCGGGCCGCGAGGGGGGTCGCGCGGCGGGCGCTCGTGACGTGGATGCGCTCCGCGAGCGCCTGGAACGACGGCGTTCCGTCGACGATGAGCACGACCTCGCCGTCGAGCAGCATGTCGTCGAAGGTGTCGGCCAGCCCGGCGAGCTCGGGGAAGGCCACGGTGACGTCGCGCTCGGTGCGGGTCGTCAGCCGCAGCCGTGGCGTGCCTGCCTCGCGGGTGACGTCGACGAGCAGCCGGATGCCGTCCCACTTCACCTCGTGCGCCCACGCGTCCCCGGTGGGGACCCGCGCGGTCGGCGAGGCGAGCATCGGGCGCATGGGCCCATTCAACCGCGTGGGGAACGGACCCGGGTGCTGTCGACCAGAGTCGTCGTCGACCAGGGTCACCGTCGGCGAGGGTCACCGTCAGCGGGGGTCACCGTCAGCGGGGGTCACCGGCGGCGAGGGTCACCGCGCGCGGTCCCTTCGACGCGCGTCGAGCCGCCGCGGGTGAGTCGGGGGTGGGCGCGAAGCGCCAGACGAGACCCTGCTGGGCGAACGTCCACGCGTTGTTGGCCAGCCAGTAGACGACCAGCCCGGCCGGCACCACCCAGGCCGCGACCAGGACGCCGCCCGCCCCGAGCCACGGCACCAGCCGCTGCGCCGCGGCCAACGCCTCCGGCACGTCGGCGGGGTCGGTCATCGGCGCGACGAACCACCGCTGGGTCGCGAGGCTGAGCAGCGCCGCGGCGACCGCGACCCCGAGGAGGGCGAGCCCGGCCGGGTCGCGTGCGACGAGGGTCGCACCGAGGTGCCTCGTCAGGTGCAGACCGAGCACCGAGGCCGCGGACGCGGAGGCGACGAGGGCCGCGTCGAGGGCGCCGACGGGATGACCGGCTGTGAGGTCGGAGACGACGCGGTAGAGGGCGTAGAAGAGCGGCACCTGCAGCAGGGCGGGTGCGAGGCTCCATCCCGAGACGCCGTGCTCGGCGTGGATCCGCTTCTGCTCGGCACGCTGGGCGATGAGCTGCTGGCGGTCCCTGCCCCCGGCGTAACGGCGGCGCAGCTCACGCAGCTGGGGGGCGGCGTGAGCGCGGGCGTGGGTCGCCCGCACGCCGTGGAGGGCGATGGGCAGCATCGCCGTGCGTACCGCGACGACGAGCAGGGCGATCGAGAGCAGCCAGGCTCCGGCGGACCCGGGGCTCAGGCCGACCACCCCGGCGAGGTCGTGGGCGGCGGCGAGCACTACCGCGACAGCGGTGGTGACAGCGGTGGTGACGGGGGACAGCAAGATCAGGACAGACATGGGTGAGCTCCTCGGCTCGGCCCGACGAGGGCCGTGGTGGGTCAGGGCTGAGCCTGTCGCCGCGGGTGCGGCGAGCGGGGTCAGGACCGACCGGGAGCTCTCGGACGTCGTGGGCAGCCGGGCGCCGGGATGGCGCACCAGTACGCCGTCGAGGCCCGTACGGCGTGGGCCACGCCCGACGGGTGCGTCGGCACCGGCAGCGGGCGGACCACCCGGTGACCGGCCTGCTGCCGCACCACAGCCAGCAACCCGACGGCGGCCACGGCCAGCAGCACGGGGAGGGCGCTCCCGGGGGTGGCCGACGCGAGCAGCACGACGAGCGTGGCCGCCAGCGCTGCGCATCCGACCAGCGTCGCTCGCGCTCCCGGCACGGCGGCCGTCGGCAGCCGGGGCGAGGAGACCCGCTGGCGCGTGAGGCTCACGGTCGTCTCCTTCCGTGGCCGCTCGGCAAGTGGGCGAGGTGGGCCGCCTGGGCCCACCACAAGCGTACGTCAGTCAGCGGTGCGTCGACCTGCCCTCGCGTCAGCACCCCGCCGCTCGCGTCACCGCCCCGCCACCACACTGCGCCGCTCGACGAGCACCGTGTCGCGCCACGCTCCGGCCATCGGCCCGCCCGGCATCAGCGCCACCCGTTCGCGCCGCCCCACCTCGCGGAAGCCCGCGGCCCGGTGCAGGGCCAGGCTCGCGAGGTTCTCGGGGAAGACGGCCGACTGGATCGTCCAGATCCCCGCCCCCTCGGTCGAGCTCACGAGGGCGTCGAGCAGCAGCCGTCCCACCCCGCGACCGGCAGCCGACGGCGCGACGTACACGCTGTGCTCCACCACCCCGGCGTAGACGGGCCGGGCCGACGTCGGGCTGACGGCGACCCAGCCGATCACGTCCCCTGCGGCCAGGGCGACCCACCGGTGCCCAGGCAGGCGCCCGGCGTCGAAGGCCTCCCAGGTCGGCGGCGCCGCCTCGAAGGTCGCGTGCCCCCCGGCGATGCCGGCCCGCCAGATCTCGTCCACGGCGGGCCAGTGCGCAGGCACCAGCGGAGCCACGACCACGACCGTGTCGTACGACGACTTCTCCGCGCGGCTCACGCGTCCCAGTCTGCCGGGCTCTCCCGTCCGGGCTCGTCGGGGTGTGGTTGATCTGGCGCCTGTGGGCGACGCTGCGACCGGTCACGACTATCCAGGTCTCGCCCGGAGCCCCGACCCTCGACGGCGGCGTCGGGGTGGTGGCGTCGTACACCCTGGCGCTGGCGGGCGCCGGTGTCGGGGGCATCGCGGTGGTCGTTGGCCTCGCCCTCGTCGCGCTCGAG
>JBBRNQ010000135.1:0-10826 GCA_038230235.1 Actinomycetales bacterium | reverse complement strand
TACGACATCGGGTCGGGCGGGCTCGACCACGTGCTCGCCAGCGGCCGCGACGTCAACGTGCTCGTCCTCGACACCGAGGTCTACTCCAACACGGGTGGCCAGTCCTCCAAGTCGACGCCCCTCGCCGCGGTGGCGAAGTTCGCGACCTCGGGCAAGGCCGTCGCGAAGAAGGACATCGCCCTCCAGGCGATCGCCTACGGCAGCGTCTACGTGGCCCGGGTGGCGATGGGGGCAGACCCGCAGCAGACGCTCACGGCGTTCCGCGAGGCCGAGGCCCACGAGGGGCCGTCGATCATCATCGCCTACAGCCACTGCATCGCCCACGGCATCGAGATGAAGGACGGGCTCGACCAGCAGTACCGCGCCGTCGCGAGCGGGCACTGGCCCCTGGTGCGTTACGACCCCACCGTGCGTGCCCACGGTGGCAACCCGTTCATGCTCGACTCCCCGCGCCCGCGGATCCCCCTGGAGGACTACATCTACCGTGAGCTGCGCTACCGGATGCTGCGTACGTCGAACCCGGCTGAGGCCGAGCGCCTGCTCGGGCTCGCGCAGGAGGCCGTCGACCAGCGCTGGGCCGTCTACGAGGAGATGGCGACCCGGGGCGCCGCCCACTTCACGGCCGACCCCCGCCAGGACGCGTGATGGACCTCACCACCTCCTACCTCGGTCTGGCGCTGCGCAATCCCCTTGTCGCGTCCGCGTCCCCGCTCTCGAGCTCGGTCCAGCGGGTCCGACAGCTGGCCGACGCCGGCATCGGCGCGGTGGTGCTGCACTCGCTCTTCGAGGAGCAGGTGCGCGAGGAGGACCTGCGCGACCTGCTCCTCCACGAAGCGCACGAGGCGTCGTTGGGAGAGGCCCGCTCCTACTTCCCGTCCCTGCCGACCGATGCTCGGGGAGGTGCCCACCGCTACCTCGACCTCGTCGAGCGTGCGGTCCGCGCCGTCGACGTACCGGTGATCGCCAGCCTCAACGCCAGCACCACCGGTGCCTGGGTGGACTTCGCGCGCTCGATCGAGGAGGCCGGGGCGTCGGCGCTCGAGCTGAACATCTTCGCCCTGCCCGGTGATCCGCACACCAGTGGTCGCTCGGTCGAGGACCGCCACCTCGAGATCCTGCAGCAGGTGCGGGCGCTCGTGTCATTGCCGATCGCGGTCAAGCTCAGCCCCCACTTCAGCTCCGTGGGAGAGCTGGCCCTGCGCCTCGACGCGGCCGGTGCCGATGGCCTGGTGCTCTTCAACCGCTTCCTGCAGCCCGACATCGACCTCCGCTCGATGCGGGTCGAGCCCGGGTTCGGCCTCTCCGCACCCGACGAGGCCCGGCTGCCGCGGACCTGGATCGCCCTGCTGCGCTCGCACCTCCGCGGCTCGCTGGCCGCGACCACGGGAGTGGACCGGGCCGACGACGTCGTCAAGTACCTCCTCGCCGGCGCCGACACCGTGATGACGGCGTCGGCGCTCCTGCGGCACGGCGTCGACCACGTCGGCGTGCTGCTCGACGGGCTCACGGCCTGGCTCGAGTCGGGTGGCCACACGTCGGTGACGGAGGTGCGCGGGCTCCTGGCCGTCCCCCTCGACATCGACCGGGGGGCCTACGAACGGGCAGGCTACGTGGCGGCGCTGGAGCACGGGCGCGCCAGGTACGCCGACGTGGTCGAAGGGTAGGGGCTGCCCGACCGGCGGCGCGTCGGGCTGACGCCACCTTTATTCCGGGCGTAACCACACCGAAACACGGCGTCCGTTGACTGGGTGACATGCCGACGCCCGTGCACGACGCCCACCGGCACATCGGCGTGCTCCCTGCCTACCCGTTCTACGGTGGGCCGGCGATCAACCCCGACACGACCGCGACGGAGACCGTCGCGCAGTTCGTCGCCTCGCTCGACGCGGAAGGGGTCGAGCGCACCCTCGTCCTACCGAACTACGGCGTGCCCGACCCGCAGGTCTCGTTCGACCTCAACGCCCTCGCCGTCGAGGCCGCCCAGAAGGACGACCGGATCCGCTGCGGGCTCTGGGTCTCTCCCAAGGCCGCCGACGCGCAGCGCAACGACGCCGCCTTCGCGCTCGTCCGAGAGGAGGGTGTGGCGGCGCTCAAGACGAGCTTCCTGCTCGGCGGCTCCGTCGACGACCCCGACTGCGCCGTCCAGCTCGAGCGCATCTTCACCACCGCCGCCGCCCACGACCTCGTCGTGCACGTGCACACCTCGCCGGGAGCGGCCTCCGACATCGACCAGATCGGCACGCTCGTCGACCGCTACGGCGACGCCACGAAGATCCACCTCGTCCACCTCGGCGGGGGGATGAGCGGCCACCTCAAGCTCATCGGTGGGCGGTTCTTCGACTGGGTCGAGGCCGGCAAGCAGGTCTACACCGACACGAGCTGGGCAATCGGCTTCGCGCCCCGCTGGCTGGTCGCCGAGGTCGAGCGCCGCGGCGTCGGCCACGACCGCATCCTCTTCGCCACCGACACCCCCTGGGGTGACTTCGAGGGCGAGTACGCCCGTCTCGCAGCGGTATCCGGCGACGGTGAGCTGCACCGCGCCTTCTTCCACGACAACTTCACCGCCCTCTACGGCTAGACCCCGACCGCGCAGTCCCGACCCCCTCACCAGGAGACCGACATGACCGACACCATCACCGACCCCACCACCACGACGGAGCTCGACGCCGAGCTCAAGGCCAACATCGAGAAGGCGCTCGGCGAGATCCCCCACCCGAGCCTGCCCAAGGGCACGAACCTCTACGGGTCGACCAAGCTCTTCCCCGACTACCAGGCCGAGGCAGGCGAGACCTACTTCACCCTCGTCCACGGCATCCCGCACGAGTCGTCGGTGAGCTTCGTCGCCGTCCTGCAGGCGACCCGGGCCCTGCGCAAGGGCTTCGAGTCGGCGATCTACTTCTACGGCCCCGGCACGCTCGCCTGCGTCGCGACCCGGGGGTTCCCCACCACGGGCGACGCGGCCTTCCCCGGCGAGCTCAACATGAACGGCTCGCTCGAGACCTTCATCAAGGAGGGCGGCACCGTCTACTGCTGCCGCTTCGGCCTGGCCCTGCACGGCCTGCGCGAGGAGGACCTCATCGAGGGTGTCGTCCCCGCCCACCCGCTCGACGTGCAGGACGCGATCATCCACTACGCCCGCAAGGGCGCGATCATCAACTCGACCTACAACCTCTGAGGCGCGCGATGGCCGCACCGACCACTCACGAGCACGAGGCCCGTACGACGCCTCGTGCCGCCCGGAGCACCCGTGTCGACGTCGCCATCCGGGGTATCCGGCTGCGCGAGGTCCCGGTGGCGCGGACCGCCGGTGCGGGGCCGAGCGACGACGGTCACCTGCTCCTCGACGGGGTCGGTGCGGCCCTGCCGCTCAACCCCCTCAGCCCCTACACCGTCAGCGGTGGTCGGCTCCTGCTCGCCGGCGCCGACACGGGGATGGGGGTGGAAACCGTTGCGCGGCCACGGTTCTACGACCTCACGACCGCTGACGGCACGCCGTACGAGAAGATCGCGCGGCTCCACTCGTCGCACGTGCTGGCGACGACCGTGGTGCAGACCTGCGTGCGCTACGACGAGGCCCAGCGCTGCCGCTTCTGCGCGATCGAGGAGTCGTTGCGGCAGGGCTCCACCACGGCGGTCAAGAGCCCGGCGCAGCTGGCGGAGGTGGCGAAGGCCGCCCACGACCTCGACGGCATCACCCAGATGGTGATGACGACGGGCACCTCCAACGGCCGTGACCGCGGGGCCACCCACCTCGCCCGGTGCGTGCGCGCCGTGCGCGAGGTGCTGCCCGACCTGCCCATCCAGGTGCAGTGCGAGCCTCCCGGCGACCTGGCCACCATCCAGGAGCTGTGGGACGCCGGGGCCCGTTCGATCGGCATCCACGTCGAGTCGCTCGACGACACCGTACGGCGCACCTGGATGCCCGGGAAGGGGTCGGTGCCGATGGCCGAGTACGACGCCGCCTGGCGTGAGGCCGTGCGGGTCTTCGGTCGCAACCAGGTGTCGACGTACCTGCTGGTCGGCCTGGGCGAGGACCCCGACGAGCTCGTCGCCGGTGCGGAACGGCTCATCGCCATGGGCGTCTACCCCTTCGTCGTCCCCTTCCGGCCGCTCGCCGGGACCCTGGCGACCGACGTCGACCGGGTGCCTGCCCCCGACCCGTCCACCCTCGACGACGTCACCACCCGCGTCGCCGCCGCCCTTCGCCGGGTGGGGATGGTCGGCGCCGACCAGGCCGCCGGCTGTGCTGCCTGCGGTGCCTGCTCGGCCCTCGCCGCCGAAGGGGCCTGACGTGACTGCCCTCTGGCCCGAGCTCCACGGGCTCGCCGCCGCGGTCGACGACGTCGTGCTCGTGGGCAGCCCCCGGGGTGTCGGCCCGGCCCGCCTTACCTCCCTGCCGCCCCAGCCGTTCGCCGTGGAGTCGGCGACGTCGTTGGCCGACCTCACGGCCTACCGGCGCCTGCGGCGGGAGGTCTTCGTCAGCGAGCAGGGGATGTTCGCCCGGAGCGACGCCGACGAGGTCGACGACGACCCGCGCGCGGTCGTGCTCGTCGCGCGCTCAGCCGCCGGCGAGGTGGTCGGTGGCGTGCGGGTGCACCCGGCGCACCACGAGACGACCGGGGGCCGCGACCTCGGGTGGTGGCAGGGCAGCCGGCTCGTCGTCCGGCCTGACGCCCGTGCGCACCTCGGTGTGGGAGCGGCCCTGGTGCGGGCCGCGTGTGCCGCCGCCGAGGCACGAGGGGTCCTGCGCTTCGACGCGACCGTTCAGGCCGGCCGTGAGCGCCTCTTCCACCGTCTCGGCTGGAGCACCCGAGACACCGTCGAGCTGCACGGTCGCCCCCACCTCGTCATGGACTGGCCGATCGACCGTATCGAGCGCCTCACTCGCGCAACGAAGTCGGCCCTGGGTGGGCTGCTCGCCGAGGTGACGTCGACGCCGTCGGGCGGGGGCGGCACCGGCTTCGTCGGTGACGACGGCGCACCCGTGCCGGGCACCGACGTCGTCGCCGCCTGCGACGCGATCCTCCCCTCGATGGTCGAGCGCGACCCCGAGTGGGCAGGCTGGTGCGCGGTGCTCGTCAACCTCAACGACCTGCACGCGATGGGGGCGGCCCCGGTCGGGCTGCTCGACGCCGTCGCTGCCCGCGACGCCTCCTTCGCCCGGCGCATCCTGCGCGGTCTGGTGGACGCCTCCCGGGTCTTCGGGGTGCCCGTGCTCGGGGGCCACACCCAGCTCGGGGTGCCGGCCGCGCTCAGCGTCACCGCCCTGGGGCGGAGCCGGAGCCCGGTGCGGGGTGGGGGTGGCCGCCCGGGTGAGACGCTGCGGGTGACCGCCGACCTCGGCGGGTCCTGGCGCCCGGGATACACCGGGGCCCAGTGGGACTCCTCGTCGCACCGTCGCCCGGACGAGCTCCGGTCCCTCGCCTACGTCGTGCCGGCCCTGCACCCGACGGCGGCCAAGGACGTCAGCATGAGCGGACTCGTCGGCACGACCGGCATGCTCGCCGAGGCCAGCGGCTGCCGGGCCGTCCTCGACGTCGCGGCGGTCCCGGCGCCGGTCACCACCTCCACCGGGGACTGGTTCACCTGCTTCCCCGGCTTTGCCGTCGTCACCGCCGAGCGGCGGCCGAGCGACGAGCGGCACACCCTGCCGGCGTGCGTCACCACAGCGGCGTGCGGCGAGCTCACCGAAGGCACCGGGGTCGGCCTGCGCTGGCCCGACGGCGTCGTCACCGATGCGGTCACCTCGACGGTGACCGGGATGGGACGGGCCTGACCGCCATGAGCACCTCACCCACCTTGACCACCAACGGTTTTCCTCTCACCACCGCTGGCGCTGCCGGTCCCGGCACGACCGGTCTCGCCACCGTCGCGGCGGGCTTCGGCCGCGACGTCGCGGTCAACCTCGCCCAGGTCGAGGAGCTCGTCGGCACGGCCCGCAACGCCGGCGCGGGCCTGCTGGCGCTGCCGGAGGCCTGCCTCGGCGGCTACCTGTCGGTGCTGGGTGCGGGGCGCGACGGTGCCCACGACCAGAGCCCCGACTCCCTCCCGCCGGTGATGGACGCCGCCGGTCCCGAGCTGGCCCGCATCGCGGCGATCGCCCGCGAGATGGTGCTGGTCGTCGGCTTCTGCGAGTCCGACGGCACCTCACGCTTCAACAGCGCCGCCCTGGTGACCGGCGAGGGCGTGCTCGGCGTCCACCGCAAGGTGCACCAGCCACTGGGCGAGAGCCTGCACTACGACGCCGGCGACGGGTTCCGTGCCGTCGACACACCGGTCGGCCGGGTCGGCACCCTCATCTGCTACGACAAGGCCTTTCCCGAGGCGGCCCGGGCCCTCGCCCTCGACGGCGCCGAGGTCATCGCGTGCATCTCGGCCTGGCCCGCCTCGCGCACCGCGAGCGCGGGCTCCCTGGCCGACGACCGCTGGACCCAGCGTTTCACCATCTTCGACCAGGCGCGGGCCCTGGAGAACCAGGTCGTGTGGGTCGCGTCCAACCAGACCGGCACCTTCGGGTCGCTGCGGTTCGTGGCCAACGCCAAGGTCGTGGGCCCCGGAGGTGACGTGCTCGCCACCACCGGCACGGCACCGGGTCTGGCCCTCGCCCACGTCGACGTCGCCGACGTGCTCGGCACCGCCCGACGCTCGATGTTCCACCTGCGCGACCGGCGCCCCGACACCTACGAGCCGGGCGCCCTGCCCGCCCAGACCCCCGCGGAGGTGGGAGCCCGTGCCTGAGATGACCTTCAGCGTCCGCTGGCCCGATGGCCGGACGGAGGACTGCTACTCGCCCTCGCTCGTGATGCACGACCACCTCGAGCCGGGGGCCACCTACAGCGTCGACGACTTCACCAGACGGTCGACGCACGCCCTCGGCCTCGCGAGCGAGCGGGTGAGGGCTGCATACGGCATGGCGTGCACGTCGGCGATGGCGACCGTCGCGCAGATCCGGCGGTCCGCAGCGGCCTTCGGGCCGCACGAGGTCGTCGAGGTGGTGCGCATGCACCCGCCTCTGCCTCGCGCCGACGCCACGCCGGTGGCGTCGTGACGGGCACGCGCTCGACCCGGGTTGCCATCGTCGGTGGCGGCCAGGCGGGCCTGTCGACGAGCTGGTTCCTCACCCGCGACGGGGTCGACCACGTCGTCTTCGAGGCCCGCACCGCGGCCCACGAGTGGGCCACGAGCCGTTGGGACTCCTTCACGCTCGTCACCCCCAACTGGCAGTGCCGCCTGCCCGGCTACCCGTATGCCGGGCCCGACCCCGACGGCTTCATGACCCGCAGCGAGGTGGTGGAGTGGCTCGGCGGCTATGCCGCGACCTTCGGCCCGCCCTTGTTCGAGCACACGCGCGTCACCCGCCTGGCCGAGCGTGACGGCGGGGGCTTCGTGCTCACCGTCGAGGGTCCGCAGGGCGGGCAGACCTGGGAGGCCGACGACGTCGTGCTCGCCACGGGCGGCTACCACCTGCCCATCGTGCCGTCGTGGGCGAGTGCGCTCGACGAGGGCATCGAGCAGCTCCACTCGGCCGACTACCGGCGGCCCGGGCAGCTGCCCGAGGGGGCCGTCCTCGTCGTCGGATCGGGACAGTCGGGCGCGCAGATCGCGGAGGACCTGCACCTCGCCGGGCGATCCGTGCACCTGGCCCTGGGTGACGCGCCGCGGGTGGCCCGTCGCTATCGCGGCCGTGACGTCATGACCTGGCTGTGCGACATGGGCCTCTACGACACCCCCGTGGCGCAGTACCCGGGTGGGTTGGCGGCGCGCGAGAAGACCAACCACTACGTCACGGGCCGCGACGGTGGGCGCGACATCGACCTGCGCCGATTCGCCGCCGAGGGGCTGCGCCTGCACGGCCACCTCGAGTCGGGGCGCGGCACCAGGCTCCACTTCGCCCCCGGTGTGGCGGCCGCGCTCGACCACGCCGACAGCGTCTACAGCTCGATCTGCGCCGACATCGACCGCTACCTCGAGCGCGAGGGCATCGAGGCCCCGCCGGCCTCACGCTACGAGCCCGGATGGAGCCCCGACGGCCCCGACGACCCGGTCCTCGACCTCGCGGCCGAGGGGATCACGAGTATCGTCTGGGCGATCGGCTACCGGCCGGACTACCGGTTCGTCGACGTGGGCGTCTTCGCCGGCAGCGGCCGGCCCACCCACTCCCGGGGCGTCACTGCCGTGCCGGGGCTCTACTTCCTCGGGCTGCCGTGGCTCCATACGTGGGGCTCGGGGCGCTTCCTCGGCATCGCCGCGGACGCCGAGCACGTCGCGGGCTGCATCGTCGGCCCCTCGCGGGGACCCGGCGAGACTGCGGGATCGCGGGTCTCCCCGTCGACCGGAGCGGCCCGGTAGGTTCGCAGCGTGTCGTCGGTGAAGAGCGGGTCGTCAGCCGCCTCGTCCGTCGCGTCACGTGTGCGGAGCGGGCCGATGACGATCGGGGCCGTGGCGGGCCACTTCGGCCGGGACCTCGGGCGGGCCGTGACGAAGGTGGGCGGCATCATCGGGGACGCCCGGGCGGCGGGGGTCGACCTGCTCGTGCTGCCGGACGCCACCCTCGGCGGGTACCTCTCCGACCTGCGCCACCCCGACCCGCTCGAGCTCCCGCCCGGGCTCACCGAGGACTCCGACGAGGTGCGCGCCATCATCGCCCTGGCCGGCTCCATGGTGGTCTGCTTCGGCTACGCCGAGGAGTCGCGAGACGATGGCCACCTTCGGCTCTACAACTCGGCCCTGTGCGTGAGCGGTGACGGCGTGCTGGGCCGGCACCGCAAGGTGCACCAACCAGCCGGTGAGTCCCTGGCGTACGCCGCCGGCACCTCGTTCGACGTCTTCGAGACGCCGCTGGGGCGCATGGGGATGCTCATCGACTACGACAAGACCTTTCCCGAGGCGGCCCGCTCCCTCGCCCTCGACGGGGCCGAGGTGCTCGCGTGCCTCTCGGCCTGGCCGGCCTCCGTGACCGACCGGGCCTCGCGGCTGCCGCAGGACCGTCAGTCGCGCCTCTTCGACCTCTACGACCAGGCCAGGGCCGCGGAGAACCAGGTCGTGTGGGTCTCGTCGAACCAGACCGGTGTCATGGGGGGCCTGCGCTTCCTCGGTCAGGCGAAGGTCGTCGGACCGGGTGGTGAGATCCTCGCGCGCACCTCGTCGAAGGGCGGTCTCGCGCGGGCGCAGATCGACGTCGAGGCTGAGGTCACCCGCGCCCGCCGCACCCTGCACCACCTGCACGAGCTGCGGCCGCAGGCCTACGCCGGACACCGCGGCGGGTCATGAGGGTCGCGCTGCTCACCTACTCGACGCGGCCGCGCGGCGGGGTCGTCCACACCCTCGCGCTGGCGGAGGCGCTGGTGCGGGCGGGCACCGAGGTCGACGTCTGGACCCTCGGACGGGGTGGTGACGAGACCTTCTACCGGGTGGTCGACCCGCGGGTCGGCGTCCACGCCGTGCCCTTCGAGGCCCGTGACGACGAGTCGGTGGGGGAGCGGATCGTGCGCTCCATCGAGGTGCTGCGGGTCGCCTTCACCTCCGCCCGCGACGCGTACGACATCGTGCATTCCCAGGACTGCATCAGCGCCAATGCCGCTCTGCCCTGTGTGCGCACCATCCACCACCTCGACGACTTCACGACCCCGCAGCTGCAGGCCTGCCACGAGCGCGCCGTCGTGGCACCCCTCGCACGGGTCTGCGTGTCGGCGGCGGTCGCCGACGAGGTGCGGGCCGGGTGGGGGCTTGAGCCGACGGTGATCCCCAACGGCGTCGACGCCGCTCGGTTCGCCGCCGCTGCGGCGCCCGACGACGCGGGCGCGCGGGCGGCCCGAGAGGCGTGGCGGCAGCGCGCCGGGGCGCCGTACGTGCTCGCGCTCGGGGGGATCGAGCCCCGCAAGGGGACCCTCGACCTCGTCGAGGCCTTCGCCCTCCTGCGCCACGACCACCCCGACCTCGCGCTGGTCCTCGCCGGCGGGGAGACCCTCTTCGACTACCGCGGCTACCGGGCCCGGGTCGATGCCGTCCTCGCGGAGCGGGGACTCACCCCCGTCGAGGTGGGCGTCGTGCCCGACGACGACCTCCCCGCCCTCGTGGCCGGTGCGTCGGCCATGGCCTTCGTGTCCACCAAGGAGGGCTTCGGGCTCGCGGCGATGGAGTCGCTCGCCGCAGGTGTCCCCGTCGTCGCGCGCGACCTGCCCGTCCTCCGAGAGGTCTACGCCAACACCGTCGCGTATGCCGCGTCGCCCGCCTCGATCTCCGTGGCCCTGTCTGCGGTCCTCACCCACCCGCCCGACCCGGCCCCCGGCCGGGCCCTGGCTGCCTCGTTCACCTGGGACGCCGCAGCCCGCGCCCACCTCGAGCTCTATGCCTCCCTGCCGCCCAACCGCCCTGTCAGCCAACGGTTCTGAGCCCTGACCCCGCTCCTGGTCGGCGCACCCCCAAGCCTCAGGGACGTTTGGCCCCCACGGCCGGAGCCTGACGGTTGCACGCTGGGGTCGTCCCGCACCATCGACCTGGTCGCAACCCGCACGCTGGAAGACACCATGAGCACGACCATCGAACCCCTCCGGCCCCCCAGCACGCCCCCCGACACCGGAGGACCTGACGGCGGAGCCCCCGACGCGCACGGTCCCGGGCAGCCCTCCCGACGACACGTGCTGCGAGCCATCGGCCTCGGCGGTGCCACCGTCGTCGTCGCGGGCACGGGTCTGCTGAGCTACCGCGTCTACGACAGCGGCGCCCTCACCCCCGGTGGCGGCCACGCCTACGACCCCTGGCAGCAGTGGCGTGACGCGCCCGGACCACTCGGGGCCGTCGCCTGCGCGATCCTCGCCGCCAACCCG
>JBBRNQ010000134.1:0-10848 GCA_038230235.1 Actinomycetales bacterium | reverse complement strand
GTGGTGGGCTTCAGTGGTGGGCTTCAGTGGTGGGCTTCAGTGGTGGGCACTGAACTGCCGGGCTGAGGCGACCGCGCGCTTGACGGCCGCCTGTGGAGCCACGTTGCCCGTGAGGTCGGCCAGGACGAAGCCGTCGATGTCGATGATGACGTCGAGGTTGCCGTAGGACCCGTTGTAGATCGTCACGGTGCCGTCGGGGTTGAGCGGCACGATCGTGGAGCTGGCGGACGTCACACCGGCGAAGAAGTTGTTGTTCGACGTCGACGGGAGACCACCGACGCCGTCCCACGCCGTGAGGTAGCCGCTGGACTGCGGAGTCACCACGGTGATGTTCACCGCGAGCGCCTGGAAGACGAACGCCGTGCCGGTGTCGAACCCGACCGCCAGCCTGCGGGTGGTGAGTGCCGGCAGCGCCGACGCGGTCGTCCGGGTGTCGACCACCCGGAACGCCGTGCTGGGCAGGTAGGACCCTGCGACTGACGGTGTCCCGTCGTTGAAGTAGCCGAGCACGTCGACGAGGACCTGGGCAGAGCCCGCGGAGTAGTTGACGACGGTGATCGTGCCGTCGGGGTTAACCGGCACCAGGGCGAGGTTGGCCCGGTTCTGCCCGGCGAGGAAGTTCAGGCTGGAGGTGCGGGCGGCCGGTTGCGCGACCTCGGCTCCGGCGGCGAGGTAGCCGGACGCCGTCGGGGAGACCACGGTGAGGTTGACGGCCACCGACGAGACGTTGGTGGCAGGCACCCCGCCGTGACCGAGCACGGCGACCTTGCGGGCGGCCATCGCGGCGAGCGCCCCGCCCGTGGCCCGGGTGTCGACCAGACGGGTCGAGGTCAGGGCATTGAGGGCGCCGCCGGTGCCGGGGTCGACCGGGCCGCCACCGCTCCACGCGCCGGTGCGGTCGGCGAGGACGTCGATGGTCCCGGCGGACCCGTTGTAGACGCTGACGGCGCCGTCGAGGGCAGGGCGGACGATGGTCGCGTTCGCCGTGACCCGCCCGGCGAGGAAGTTGACCGTCGAGCCCGAGACCCGGGGGGCTCCGGACGCCCACACGGTGACGAACCCGGAGGCGGTGGGGTCGACCACGGTGATGTTGAGAGCGAGGGCCGAGACCGGAGTCACCAGCCCCGCCGTCGCCGGGAAGATGAGCGTGGCGCCCGCGGCGAGCCTCGCAGTCGGCGCCCCCGTCCCTGCCCTGGTGTCGAGGACCCGGGTGGCGCCCGCACTGCTGTAGGTGCCCGGTGTGACCGGGACGGCCGAGGCGGGCCCCGCAGTGGTCAGGGTGGTGGTGAGCGCGACGACCAGCGCGGCGACGGCGACGGTGGGTCGCGTGAGCCTGATATTCATTGTCCAGTTTCTCCCGTTCGTGGGTGGCGAACTGGACGCTACGGTGTAAAAAGTCCCACGTCTACCCAAAATGAAGGTAATTCGTAAAATGGACTTAACTCCCCGGAAACGCGCGGAGCGCTGCCTCCATGGCGCAGGCCCGGTGGCCCGGCCGCCCGGGTCAGAGGGTGGCGGCCCGCGCCTTCAACGCCGCGAGCGCGTCGTTGAAGGCGGCTGAGGGGCGCATCACCGCGACGGTCTTCTCCGGGTCGGGTCGGTAGTAGCCGCCGATGTCGGCGGGGTGGCCCTGAACCGCCAGCAGGTCACCGACGATGGTCTCCTCCTGCGAGGCGAGGGTGGTGGCCACCTCCGCGAAGGCGGCGGCGAGCGTCGCGTCCCCGTCCTGCCGGGCCAGCTCCTGCGCCCAGTAGAGCGCGAGGTAGAAGTGGCTCCCGCGGTTGTCGGTGGTGCCGAGCCTGCGCCCAGGAGAACGGTTCTCGTCGAGGAAGGTCGCCGTGGCCCGGTCGAGCGCCGCCCCGAGCAGGCGGGCGCGGTCGTTGGCCTCCGTGGTGCCGAGGTAGTCGAGACTCGCTGCCAGAGCGAGGAACTCGCCGAGGCTGTCCCACCGCAGGTAGTCCTCCTGGACCAGCTGCTGCACGTGCTTCGGCGCCGACCCGCCGGCGCCGGTCTCGAAGAGGCCACCGCCGTTCATCAGCGGCACGATCGAGAGCATCTTGGCGCTGGTGCCGAGCTCGAGGATCGGGAAGAGGTCGGTGAGGTAGTCGCGCAGCACGTTGCCGGTGACCGAGATCGTGTCCTCGCCGCGGCGGATCCGGTCCAGCGACGTGGCCGTCGCCTCCATCGGCGTCTGGATGCTGATGTCGAGGCCCTCGGTGTCGTGCTCGGGCAGGTAGGCCTTCACCTTGGCGATCACCTGCGCGTCGTGCGCCCGCGCCGGGTCGAGCCAGAAGATCGCCGGGGTCTGCGAGGCGCGGGCCCGGGTGACGGCCAGCTTGACCCAGTCACGCACCGGGGCGTCCTTGGTCTGGCAGGCGCGCCAGATGTCACCGGGCTCCACGTCGTGGGTCATCAGCACGGTGCCGGCGCGGTCGACGACGTCGACCCGGCCGCGCGCGGTGACCTCGAAGGTCTTGTCGTGTGAGCCGTACTCCTCCGCCTTCTGGGCCATGAGGCCGACGTTGGGCACAGATCCCATCGTCGTGGGGTCGAGGGCGCCATGGGCCCGGCAGTCGTCGATGACGACCTGGTAGACCCCGGCGTACGACGAGTCGGGCAGGACCGCGAGCGTGTCGGCCTCGGCCCCGTCAGGTCCGTACATGTGACCGGAGGTGCGGATCATGGCCGGCATCGAGGCATCGACGATGACGTCGCTCGGCACGTGCAGGTTGGTGATCCCCTTGTCGGAGTTGACCATCGCGAGGGCAGGACCCTCGGCGAGGCCGCGGTCGAAGGCCGCCTTGATCTCGGCCCCGTGCTCGAGACCGTCGAGGCCGGCGAGGACGACACCGAGGCCGTTGCTGCCGTCGAGGCCCGCGGCGCCGAGCTCGGCGCCGTACCGGGCGAAGACGTCGGCGAAGTAGGCGCGCACGACGTGCCCGAAGATGATCGGGTCGGAGACCTTCATCATCGTGGCCTTGAGGTGCACCGAGAAGAGCACCCCCTCGGCCTTCGCCCGGGCCACCTGCTGCAGCAGGAACGCGTCGAGCGCAGCGGCACGTAGCACCGTCGCGTCGACGATCTCCCCCTCGAGGGCGGGCACGTCCTTCCGGAGCGGGGTGGTGGTGCCGTCCGCGGCGACGAAGCGGATGGAGAGCGTGTCGTCCTGGGCGAGCGTCACCGACTGCTCGCACGACGCGAAGTCGTCAGCGCTCATGGTCGCGACGTTCGTCCTGGAGTCGGGGCTCCACGCCCCCATCGAGTGGGGGTGCTTGCGGGCGTACCCCTTGACCGACGCCGGCGCCCTCCGGTCGGAGTTTCCCTCGCGCAGCACGGGGTTGACCGCGGAGCCCTTGACCTTCTCGTAGCGGGCCCGCACGTCACGCTCCTGGTCGGTGCCCGGCTCGTCGGGGTAGTCGGGCAGGGCGATTCCCTGCGACTGCAGCTCGGCGATCGCGGCCTTGAGCTGGGGGGTCGAGGCCGACACGTTGGGCAGCTTGATGATGTTGGCCTCGGGCCTGGTCGCCAGCTGGCCCAGCTCGGCGAGCGCGTCCGACTGGCGCTGGTCCGCCGGGAGCAGGTCGGAGAAGGTCGCGATGATGCGTCCGGCGAGCGAGATGTCACGGGTCTCGACGTCGACGCCGGCGGCCGCGGCATACGCCTCGATGACCGGCAGGAAGGAGTAGGTCGCCAGCAGCGGCGCCTCGTCGGTGAGCGTGTAGATGATCGTGCTCATGGGATGGTGTGGCTCCTGCTCTCGCGCGGACTCGGGTGGTGGCAGCGCCCGCTCAGGGCGCCAACGGCCTGGTCCCACCCTATCGTCTATCTTGACGTCAAGATAGTTGGCGGTGCCCTCCCAGGCCGAGTCTGGCCGTGACGGCCCTCACGGCGGCAACGGGCGATAGCCTCCCGGCATGAGCTTCGCGCCCCCTGCGGCCACCGCGACGACGACGTCTGGTGACCCCCTCGTCCACCCGCTCGTCCGCCCACTGGGCAAGCGCCTCGGGGCCGAGGCGGTGGGCAGCTTCTTCCTCGTCTTCGCCGGGGTCGGCACTGCCGTCTTCGGGCTGCGACAGAGCGACCCCGGTGGCCTCACCGACCCGGTGGCGGCGCAGGTCGGGGTGGGCAACCTCGGCGTCGCGCTCGCCTTCGGGCTCGCGTTCGTCGCCGTGGCGTATGCCGTGGGCAGCGTCTCCGGGGGCCACTTCAACCCCGCGGTGACCCTGGGTCTCTGGGCGGCCCGGCGTTTCGACGTCGTGCGCGAGGTCGTCCTCTACGTCGTGGCCCAGGTCGTCGGCGGCCTCCTCGCCGGGGCGGTGGTGTGGGGCATGGCCCGCAGCGTCCTCGGCAGTGCGCAGGCGACCGGGCGTCTCGACGCCAACGGCTACGGCGACCACTCCCCTCTCGGTGCCGGCGTCGGAGCCGTCCTGCTGGCGGAGATCCTGCTGACGGCGCTCCTCGTGATCGTCGTCCTGGGGGCGACGACCTCTTACTCCCCCAACGGGTTCGAACCGATCGCCATCGGGTTCGCCTACGTCGTGATCCACCTCGTCTCGATCCCCCTGTCGCGCACGGGCGTCAACCCCGCCCGCTCGACCGCCGTCGCCTTCTTCAACGGCGACGGTGCCCCCGGCCAGCTGTGGCTGTTCTGGCTGGCCCCCGTCGTGGGCGCCGTGCTCGCCGGCTGGTCGTTCGAGGCGATCACGGGCATCGACCGCAGCAACGTCGACGTCGGCGGCGGTCCGGCCCGAGGGGCCGCCGACGGCCCGACGTCGGGCGCCGGTGACTGATCGCACCCCCGATCACCCCCCCGCGGCGGCAGGTAGCACCTCACCCGGCTGATAGCGTCGAAAACGTTCTCGATGCGCACCGGCGCGAGCCGGTCCCCCAGCCCGTGCGAAAGGTCCCATCCCGTGAGCACCACACCCGTCAAGGTCGCCGTCACCGGCGCCGCCGGCCAGATCGGCTACAGCCTCCTCTTCCGGATCGCCTGCGGCGACCTCCTCGGCCCGGACACCCCGGTCGAGCTGCGACTGCTCGAGATCACCCCGGCCCTCAAGGCCCTCGAGGGCGTCGTGATGGAGCTCACCGACTGCGCCTTCCCGACCCTGGCCAAGATCGAGATCGGCGACGACCCGTCGAAGGTCTTCGACGGGGTCAACCACGCGATGCTCGTCGGCGCCCGCCCCCGCGGCCCCGGTATGGAGCGCGGCGACCTCCTGCAGGCCAACGGCGGCATCTTCGCCCCGCAGGGCAAGGCCCTGGCCGAGGTCGCTGCCGACGACGTCCGCGTGACCGTCACCGGCAACCCGGCCAACACCAACGCCCTCATCGCCCTCAGCAACGCGAGCGGCATCCCGTCCGAGCGCTTCGCGGCCCTCACCCGCCTCGACCACAACCGCGCGACGGGCCAGCTGGCCGCCAAGCTCGGCGTGCCCGTCACCGAGGTCCGCAAGATGACGATCTGGGGCAACCACTCGGCGACACAGTACCCCGACCTCTTCCACGCCGAGGTCGGGGGCCGCAACGCCGCCGAGGCCGTGGGCGACCAGGCCTGGCTCGAGAACGACTTCATCCCGACCGTCGCCAAGCGCGGCGCCGCCATCATCGCCGCGCGCGGCGCCTCATCGGCCGCCTCCGCCGCGTCGGCCACCATCGACCACGCGCGCACCTGGGTCGAGGGCACGGCCGAGGGCGACTGGACCTCGATGGCCGTCCTCTCCGACGGCTCGTACGGCGTCCCCGAGGGCATCGTCTCGTCCTTCCCCGTCACCGTGAAGGACGGACGCTGGAGCATCGTGCAGGGTCTCGAGATCGACGCCTTCTCCCGCGCCCGCATCGACGCCACCGTCAAGGAGCTCGAGGAGGAGCGCGAGGCCGTCAAGGGCCTCGGCCTCCTGGGCTGAGCCCACGCTCCCCCGCACGGCTGCCGTGACGGGATCGACCACGTGCCAACAGGGGCCCCGGCCGCCCGACCGCGAGCCGCGGTCGGAGCCGCGGGGGCCCCTGTCCGTCACCCCGGTCAGCGGACGGGCGGGATCCGCACGAGGGTGAAGGTCACGACCAGGGCACTCCCGACGACCAGCAGCATCACGACGTCGAGGGCTCGAGACCGCACCACCAGGCCACCGCTGCGCGGTGGTGACAGCACCGCCCTCAGCGCAGCCGCCAGGGCGACCCCTCCCGCCATGGTGTAGCCGCCCGCGCGGATGTGGCCGGTCACGACCGCCGCGAGCCCGGCCGCGACCACGAGCGCCACGACCCACCACGGTCCGAGGCCCGCGAGGGTGCGCCACCTGCTCACGCGAGCCCGGCCTTCCTCTCGGCGGCGAGGACGACGTTGCGCAGCAGCAGGGCTCGCGTCATCGGCCCCACCCCCCCGGGGTTCGGGCTGACCCACCCGGCCACCTCGGCCACGTCGGCGGCCACGTCACCGGCCACCGCACCGTCGACGCGGGAGACCCCCACGTCGAGGACGGCTGCCCCCGGCTTGACCATGTCGGCCGTGACGATGCCGGGCACGCCGGCCGCCGCGATGACGATGTCGGCGCGGCGCACCTCGGCCGGCAGGTCACGGGTTCCGGTGTGGCACAGGGTCACCGTGGCGTTCTCCGAGCGGCGGGTGAAGATCAGGCCCAGCGGGCGACCCACGGTGAGGCCTCGGCCGATGACGACGACCTCGGCCCCGGCCACCGGCACGTCGTACCGGCGCAGCAGCTCGAGGCACCCCATCGGGGTGCAGGGCAGCGGGGCCTCCTTGCCGAGGACGAGCCAGCCGAGGTTGGTGGGGTGGAGCCCGTCGACGTCCTTGGCCGGGTCGACCCGGGAGAGCAGGGCCATCTCGTCGAGACCGGTGGGCTGCTGCACGAGGAAGCCCGTGCAGGACGGGTCGGCGTTGAGCTCGTCGATGACCGCCTCGACCTCGCCCTGGGTGGCGGTGGCGGGCAGGTCACGGCGGATGCTGGTGACCCCGATCTCGGCGCAGTCGCGGTGCTTGGCCCTGACGTACCACGCGCTGCCGGGGTCGTCGCCGACGAGCACCGTCCCGAGGCCGGGCACGACACCGTGCTCCCTCAGGCGGGCCACGCGGTCACGCAGCTCGTCCTTCATCGTCGCCAGGGTGGCCTTGCCGTCGAGGATCTGGGCTGTCACCCTCACATCCTTCCATGACCGGGCCGGGCGACCGCCCACCCGGAGGACCTCGCCCCGTCCCCCCTGGACGAGCACCCCACGACGACGGTCAGTGGAAGAAGTGCCGGGTGCCGGTGAAGTACATCGTGGCCCCGGCGGCCGCCGCGGCGGCGATGATGGCGTCGTCGCGGATCGAGCCCCCCGGGGCCACGACGGCCCGCACCCCGGCCTCGAGCAGGATCTCGAGGCCGTCGGGGAAGGGGAAGAAGGCGTCGGACGCGGCCACCGAACCGGAAGCGCGCTCGGCCCCGGCCCGCGACACGGCGAGCCGGCAGGAGTCGACCCGGTTGACCTGCCCCATCCCGACGCCGACGGAGGCACCGTCGCGCGCGAGCAGGATGGCGTTGGACTTCACCGCGCGCACCGAGCGCCACGCGAAGGCGAGGTCGGCGAGGAGCGCCTCGTCGGCGGCCTCCCCGGTGACCAGACGCCAACGCGTCGGGTCGTCGCCGCCGTCGTCGGTCACGCCGTCGATGCGGTCCGCCGTCTGCACGAGGATGCCGCCGCTGATGGGGCGCAGCTCGACCGGGTCGCGCTGGCTCTCCATACCGGCGGGCAGGCGCAGCAGGCGGCGGTTCTTCTTCTGCTGCAACAGCTCCAGCGCCGCGGGCTCGAAGTCGGGGGCGACGATGACCTCGGTGAAGACGTCCTGCGCCGCCTGGGCCATGGCGAGGGTGACGGTGTGGTTGGTGGCGATGATGCCGCCGTAGGCCGAGACCGGGTCACACGCGTGGGCCTTGGCGTACGCATCGGCCACGTCGTCACCGACGGCGATGCCGCAGGGGTTGGCGTGCTTGATGATCGCGACGGTCGGGCGGTCGCCGTGGTCGTGGGACGCGCGCACTGCCGCGTCGGCGTCGACGTAGTTGTTGTAGGACATCTCCTTGCCGTGCAGCTGCTCGGCCGAGGCGATGCCCGGACGCCACCCGCGGTAGAGCGCGGCCTGCTGGTGGGGGTTCTCGCCGTAGCGCAGCACGGCCTGGCGCTCCCAGGTGGCGCCGGTCCAGGCCGGGAAGCCGGTGCCGTCGCTGGTGTCGGTGAGGACGCTGCCCATCCAGCTGGCCACGGCGACGTCATACGACGCCGTGTGCACGATGGCCTCCGCGGCCAGCCGCTGCCGCTGCGCGAGCGTGAAGCCGCCGGTGTCCAGCGCCTCGAGCACCATTCCGTATGAAGCAGGGCTGGTGACGATGGCGACGCTGGCATGGTTCTTCGCGGCGGCTCGCACCATCGACGGACCGCCGATGTCGATCTGCTCGACGCACTCGTCCTGGGTGGCGCCGGACTGCACGGTCTGGAGGAAGGGGTAGAGGTTGCTGACGACGAGGTCGAAAGGCTCGACGCCGAGCTCGTCGAGCTGGCGCACGTGGTCGGGGTTGCGGGTGTCGGCCAGGATGCCGGCGTGCACGCGCGGGTGCAGGGTCTTGACCCGGCCGTCGAGGCACTCGGGGAAGCCGGTGAGGTCCTCCACCTTCGTGACGGGCACGCCGGCGGCGGCGATGACCCCGGCCGTCGACCCGGTGGACACGATGGCGACCCCGGCTGCGTGCAGTGACCGGGCGAGGTCGTCGAGGCCCGTCTTGTCGTAGACCGACACCAGAGCCCGGCGCAGCGGACGTCGACCGTCGGTGGTCGCCGGGCCGCCCGAGGCGCTCGGGTCGCTCGGGACGCTCGACGAGGGGGTGGGGGTGCTCACGGGATGGTGACCTTTCGGGTGCGGATGGTGAAGCCGTCGCGGACCATGCGGCCCACGCAGGAGACGAGCTGGGGTCGCTCGGCCTCCTTGATGCGGTCGGTGAGGGAGTCGACGTCGTCGTCGTCGAGCACGGGCACGACGCACTGCGCCACGATGGCGCCGGTGTCGACCCCGTCGTCGACGAGGAAGAGCGTGGCCCCGGCCACCTTGACGCCGTAGTCGAGCGCGTCGCGGGGGCCGTGGATGCCGGGGAAGGCCGGCAGCAGGGCGTTGTGGCTGTTGAGGAAGCGTCCGCCGAAGCGGGCGAGGAAGACCGGGCCGGCGAGCTTGAGGAAGCCCGCCGACACCACGAGCACCGGGTCGTGGGCGGCGACCTGGGCGGTGAGCGCCGCGTCCCACTCGTCACGGGTGGCGTAGTCGCCGACCTTGACCACGAAGGTCGGGATGCCCGCGCGGGTCGCGCGGGCCAGCCCCTCGACGCCCTCGCGGTCGGCACCGACCGCCGCGATCGTCACGCCGTACGACGGGTCGGCCGTGGCGTCGATGAGCGCCTGGAGCAGGGTGCCCGAGCCCGACACGAGCACCACGATGGCTCGCGCTTCCTGGGTGGGTGGGCCCTCGACGTTCACGGGACCTGAGCCTACCGAGCCGCGGCCCACCCCCCGACCAGGCCGCCCAGCCCGCCCACCCCACAGAGGTCACCGTGTCGTGGGAAAGACCTGCACCTCGGCGCCGTGCCCACCACGAGACAGCTTCGCATCGCACGTGTAGAGGGGAGCGTCGAGGGCCTCGGCCAGCGCGACGTAGCACGCGTCGTAGCTGGTCACCTGATGGCGCAGAGCCCAGATGCGATCGGCCATCGGGGTGACCTCGTGACGGGTGACGGTGAGGGAGAGGTAGTCGACGCGGGCCAGGTCGGCGGACGCTGGCGCGAGCTTGCCGCCGAGCAGGAGCCCCCGCAACACCGAGAGCACCTCGACATCGAGCAGGTGCGGGGCATCGACCTCCCCGCTCAGGGCCTCGACCAGCTCGAGGTCCGCGGCCCGGCCGATCAGCACCTCGACCATGGCGGACGCATCGACGACGATCATCGGCGGGTGCGGTGCAGCTCGGCCACGATCTCGTCGGACGTCGGTCCCTCCGATCGGTCCCGGGCCCTGATCCGCGCGACGACCTCGGCGTTGGTCGGACGCGCGGCCAGTCGGGACAGCTGGGCCCCGACGTAGGCCGAGAGTGATGTTCCCTCGGCTGCGGCGCGCTCCTTGAGGGTCTGTGCGACCTCGTCGGGCACGTCGCGGATGTACATGGTCGCCATACCTCATGCTAGCGCGCTGCTAGCACTGCGTGAGTGCCTGTGAGTGCGGGTGAGCACCGAGGACGAGGGCCGACTCGACCCGGCGTCCTGCGGTCAGCGGCGCTGGAGCAGACGGTCGACGCCGAGGTGCGCCGCGGCCCCGACGAGCAGCTCACCGAGGACGGCGCCCGTCAGCAACCACGGGTTCGGGCCCACGTGCTGCAGTCGTTGCAGGCCGAGGGAGCCGCTCGAGAGCGAGGCGGCGACCAGGACCAGGAGCGTCGTGCCGACACAGGCCGCTGCCGCCGTCTCGAGCTTGGTCCTCCAGCTCGAGAGCCGGGCGAGGCTCCGGCAGCACAGCCAGGACACCAGGGCGCCCACGAGGACCGGTACGGCGAGCAGCCCGACGACCCAGCCGGGGAACTCGCCGCCGCTGGGCAGCGCTCCCAGCACCGGCACGAGCGGCAGCAGCCCGGGGTGCGCCCCGGAGAGCGTGACGGAGGCGCCCTGCCCGAGCGAGAACCCCGGCCCGGCCAGCCAGGCCGTCCCCCACACCGCGAGGTCGGGGACCACGAGCAGCTGGCCGACGACGAGCACGGCGCCACCGACGACCCCAGCGTCGAGCGACGTATGGAGCGCCCACACCGTGCCGATCCGCACGGCCATC
>JBBRNQ010000133.1:0-10888 GCA_038230235.1 Actinomycetales bacterium | reverse complement strand
CGGCTATGCGCCGCAGGGCTGGGACCCGCCCCTCGGCACCGTCGCGGCCCCGGCGGCGGGGGACGACGCCGGCGGTGTCGTCACCCGGTGGACCATGCTCCGGGCCCTGGTCAACGACTGGTGGCAGGGGCTGACCGTGACCCCGATGCTCGACCTCGTGCCGCTCCGGCCGGGCCTGACCGCGGGGCAGTGGGTCGACGAGCTGAGCCTGCGGCTGGTCGGCCAGACGATGACGCCTGCTCGTCGTGACGCCATCGTGGCCGTGGCCAACGGCATCGGGCCGACGGATCCCGCGGTCGAGGCGTCGTCCTATGCGTGGACGCTCATCCCGCTCATCCTCGACTCGCGCTACTTTCGGCAGCGCTGACCCGTCGAGGCCCGACATGGGGTCCTTCTGGCTCTTGATTTGCGCCCGTTATGCACCTAATGTCGGAGTAGCACCTGCGTCGATCGCGGTCCCCCACGACGAGTTCCCTCCTCGCCGCCAGCGCGCGTGCCCCTCCCCACGGAGCCCTCATGCCAGATCTCGAGTCCAGCCTGCCCTCCGGCCACGATGCGTACGACGATCATGCCCTCGCCCATGATGCTTCTCGCGATGATGCTTCTCGCGATGATGCTTCTCGCGATGACTACCTGCGCATCGAGCAGGGAGGTGCGCGGCTCGAGGCGGCGGAGCCGGCCCGGCGCGTCCTCGTGGGGGGTGTGGTCGGCCTCGGAATGCTCGGCCTGGCTGCGGCCACGCGGTCGGCGTGGGGTGTGCCTGTCGCCGGTTCTCTGACCGAGCCGGTGGTCAGCCGTGGCCCGGCGGTCGCCGGGGCGCACCCGAAGGTCTCCGCTGCCCCCGTCCCCGCTGCCCCCGCCTCCTCTCCACCCGCCTCCCCTACCGACCCCGCGCCCCGACGGCCGGCAGCACGCCGTTCCTCCCCGCGACCCTCTGCAGCCCCGCCGTCTCCCGCCGGCTCTACTCCCGTCCCGTCAGGCCCTGCGCCCTTCGTCGACGACGCCTCGACCCCCGTCGCCCCCGGCCGTCAGGCGGGCGCCGCGTCGGCCCCCGGACGACGGGTGCCCGACGCACCGCAGGCGCAGGCGGCGGCCCGGATCGCCCCGCAGCTCGCGGCCGCTCGGTCGGCCGGTGAGCGTCACGCCGCCGCCGCGACCGCGCAGGCGCAGGCCGCGGGGATGAAGGCCGCGGCTGCTGTCTTCGCCTCCTCGCAGCGGGTGGCGTCCGTGGCGGCGCCGAGCGTGGTCGTCTCCGTCGCGCGCGATGCAGCCCCGAGGAGGGTGGGGGTGACGAGCACGTTCGGCTCCGGGTACGCCGCCGTCGCCGCCGCGGTCCGACCCACGAAGCCCGGCATCTTCACGACCGACCCGGTGCTGCACCTCGCCCGTCGCGCCACCTTCGGGCCGCGCCCGAGCGACCTCGTCGACCTGCGCACCCTCGGTATCGACGGCTGGCTCAGCCGCCAGCTGGCTCCCGAGAGCATCCCCGACAGCGCCGCCGACGAGGCCTGGGCACAGTTCCCCCTCGCCGGCGCGTCAGCGGACGCCGTCCGGGCCGCGCTCCCGGCCTTCTCCTGGGACGCGGAGTGGAAGACCGCCCAGGCCACCCTGGCCCGGCAGATCCTCTCCCAGCGCCAGCTCTACGAACAGGTCGTCGACGTGATGGCCAACCACGTGCACGTCTCCGTGCCCGGCGAGGCCTGGGACTCGACGCCTTCATACATCACGCAGGTCATCCGTCCCCACGCGATGGGGCGTTACCGCGACCTGCTCCTCGCCGCGATGCGGCACCCGGCGATGATGCAGTTCCTCAACAACGACGTCTCCTCCAAGGTCCTGGTCAACGAGAACCTCGGGCGCGAGCTGCTCGAGCTGCACACCGTCGGTCTGGGCGGGGGGTACACCGAGGCCGATGTCGTCGCCAGTGCCAAGGTGCTGACCGGCCGCATGGTCAGCAAGGGCAACTTCCTCTACTCGCCGAAGTCGCACTGGACGGGACCCCTCACCGTGATGGGCTGGTCGTCGGCCAACGCCACCGCTGAGGGCGGGCTCGCCGTCGGCGACGACTACCTCACCTACCTCGCCGGCCACCCGTCCACGGCCCGGAACGTCGCCACCAAGCTGGCGGTGCGCTTCGTCAGCGACTCGCCACCGGCCAGCCTGGTCGACCGGATGGCCGCTGCGTACCTCGCCCACGACACCGACGTACGAGCCGTGCTCGACTGCCTCTTCCGCAGCCCGGAGTTCTGGGCGTCCACCGGTCAGAAGTCGCGTCGGCCGCTCGAGGACCTCGTGGGGGCGGCCCGCGTGCTCGACATCAGGACCGGGCCGGGCCTGTGCAAGGTGATCGAGCAGCTCTACTGGGTGGTGGCCGTCAACGGCCAGCCGCCCCTCGGGTGGGGTCCCCCCAACGGCTACCCCGACGTGGCCGCAGCCTGGAACACCGCCGGCAACCTGGTCAACCGCTTCACCATGCACTCGGCCCTGATCAACAACTGGTGGCCCGGCATGACGGTCACCTCCCGTGACAACCTGCTGCCGGTCCGACCCGGCATGACCGCGGGGCAGTGGGTCGACGAGCTGAGCGTGCGTCTGCTCGGCCAGAAGATGACCACGGCCCGACGCGATGCGCTCCTGGTCGTGGCCAACAAGATCGCGCCCACGGCTCCGGCGGCCCTGGCGGCCGGTTGCGTCTGGATCCTCGCCCCGCTCGTGCTCGACTCGCCCTACTTCCAGCTGCGCTGAACCCCCAGCCCATGACGCTTCGGAGCCCTCGATGACGACCACCCCAGACCAGTCCCGTACGGAGAGCGTCCCCCCGGCGCCGCTCGGGGCCCACCCCGAGTGCCCGGACTGGCGCCGGCTCGCACCGACGCCCCTCGACGCCGCCCTGCGGGCTGCCGCAGCGGGCCACGAGGCGGAGACGCTCGAGCGAGAGGCGTTGTGGAGCAAAGGATTCAGCCGCCGTCGGGTGCTCGCCGGAGGCATGGGGGTCGGCGTCGCAGCACTGGGCTCGCAGCTGGTCACCACGAGGGTCGCGTATGCCGCGACCCCCCTGACGACGGGGACCCTCGTCGTCGTCTTCCTGCGCGGCGGGATGGACGGGCTCTCCGTGCTCGTGCCGGGCGCCGACGCGAGCTACCAGGCGGCGAGGGGGTCGATCGCCGTCCCCGCGTCGTCGCTCATCCCGCTCGACCGCGGCTTCGGACTGCACCCGTCGATGGCCCCCTTGAAGTCGCTCGTCACCGCCGGACGGGTGGCGGCCGTGCCGGCCATCTCGACGCCCGACCTCAGCCGCAGCCACTTCCAGGCGCAGGACTGCCTCGAGCGCGGCGGTGCGTCGAGCGGAGCCCAGACCGGGTGGCTCGACCGCGCGCTCGAGGTCAGCGGGCCCGGTACGACGTTCCGCTCCGTCGCCATCGGTGGCCTCATGCCCCGCTCGCTCGCCGGCATGAGCGGCACGGTGTCGTTCGCCTCCCTGGCGAACCTCAAGGTCTTCGGGGCGGGTGACGACGTGTGGACCGAGAAGGCCAACGTCGCCATCAAGGCCCTCTACACGGGACTGGACGACCCCATCGCCGTCCAGGCCGGTCTCGCGGTCGACGCGGTGAGGACCGCGGCGCGGCTGGTCGCCAGCCCGCCCGCCAGCACCGTGAAGTACCCGGCCGGTGCGGTGGGCGCGGCGCTCAGTGAGATCGCGAGGCTGATCAAGGGCGGGGTGGGCTTGCGGGTGGCGACCATCGACGTCGGTGGGTGGGACATGCACACTGGGCTCGGCACGATCGCCGGGGGAGCCATGACGGGCAACCTCGGCGGGCTGGCCAGCGCCCTGGCCGCCTTCACCACCGACCTCGGGTCGCTGCTCGACACGACGACCATCGTGACGATGAGCGAGTTCGGGCGGAGGGTGACGAAGAACGCGAGCGGCGGAGTGGACCACGGCCACGGCGGGGTCAGCCTGGTGCTCGGCGGCGGCGTGAAGGGGGGAGTGAAGGGCGTTTGGCGGGGTCTGACCCCGGACGTGCTCGACCAGGGCGACGTCCCGGGAGCGAACGACTACCGCGACCTGCTCTCGGAGGTGGTGGGCCGCCGGCTCGGCCTGAGCGCCGGTGCCGTGGCCACCGTCTTCCCGGGGTGGAAGCCCACGGCGCTAGGCGTGATGGCCTGACGTCGGTCGGAGCCCCTAGAGGGGCCGACAACCGACCTTTCGGCTCCTTGTTTTTCTACCCTTATACACCTAATGTCGTATTAGCGCGTTTGTAGATCCCGGTCCCTCACGTCGAGTTCCCTCCTCGCCGCCGGCGCGCGTGCCTCTGCCCCACGGAGCCCTCATGCCAGATCTCCACTCCACCCTGCCCTTCGGCCCCCACCCCGTCGAGCGTGCCCCTTCCGGCGATGACCTCGTCGGCGATGCCGCCCGCCGGGCCATCGTCGGAGGCGTGGTCGGGCTCGGGGTCCTCGGCCTGGCCGCGGCCACGCGGTCGCCGCTGAGCTCACGCACCGCGTCGGCAGCACTCCTGACCGAGCCGGTCGCGGGGCCCAGCCGGACGACGCAGGCTGCGCCCAGCTCTGCCGCGACCAGCACCAGGGCGTCCGGATCCGTGGCGCCGGGAGCCCAGGCGTCCGCTTCCTCGCTACCCTCCGCGGGCTCCGCTCTCACCCCGGCGGGCGCGGTGCCCGCCACCCACGACGTCTCGACCCACACCAGCCACGCTGTCGCCACCCACGCCGACCCCGCCCGCCCGGCCCCCGCACGCTCGGCCCGCGCCCGCTCGGCCCCCGCCGCGCAGCCCGCCCGACGACGGGTCGGCCCGCCCGACGCCCCACCGGCCCAGGCAGCGGCCCGCGTCGCCCCGCGGGTCGCGGCCGCCCGGTCGGCCGCGGAGCGGTATGCCGCCGCAGCGACTGCAGACGCTCAGGCCTCGGGGGCGCGCGCGGCCGCTGTCGTCGCCTCCTCGCCCCAGGTCGCGTCCGTCGGGGTGCCGGGTCCGGTAGTGCTCGTCGCCCGCGACGCCGCCTCGGTGCGAGTCGCGGCGACGAGCAGGTTCGGCTCCGGGTATGCCGCCGTCGCCGCGACGGTGCGACCCACGAAGCCCGGCATCTTCACGACCGACCCGGTGCTGCACCTCGCCCGTCGCGCGACCTTCGGGCCGCGCCCGAGCGACCTCGTCGACCTGCGCACCCTCGGTATCGACGCGTGGCTCAGCCGCCAGCTGGCTCCCGAGACCATCCCCGACTCCGTGGCTGACCAGGCGTGGGCGCTCTTCCCGTACGCCGGTGCCAGCGCGGACGCGATCCACGCCGGGCTGCCACAGTATTCCTGGGATCCGGAGTGGATGACCGCCCAGGCCACCCTGGCCCGCCAGATCTTCTCGCAGCGTCAGCTCTACGAACAGGTCGTCGACGTGATGGCCAACCACCTGCACGTCGCGGTGCCGTGCGAGGCGTGGGACACGGCGCCTTCATACATCACCCAGGTCATCCGTCCCTACGCGATGGGGCGCTACCGCGACCTGCTCCTCGCCGCGATGCGGCACCCGGCGATGATGCAGTACCTCAACAACGACGTCTCCTCCAAGGCCCTGGTCAACGAGAACCTCGGGCGGGAGCTGCTCGAGCTGCACACCGTCGGCTCGGGCTACACCGAGGCCGAGGTGGTCGCCAGCGCCAAGGTCCTCACGGGTCGCATGGTCGACCACGGGCACTTCGTCTACCGCCCGCAGTACCACTGGACCGGGCCCCTGCGCGTCATGGGCTGGTCGTCGGCCAACGCCACCGCCGACGGCGGGCTCGCCGTCGGCGACGACTACCTCACCTACCTCGCCGGCCACCCGTCCACCGCGCGCACCATCGCCCGCAAGCTGGCCGTGCGCTTCGTCAGCGACTCACCGCCCACGACCCTCGTCGACCGCATGGCGGCCGCCTACCTGGCCAACGACACCGACCTGCGGGCCGTGCTCGACTGCCTCTTCCGCAGCCCGGAGTTCTGGGCCTCGACCGGCCAGAAGACCCGACGACCGCTGGAGGACGTCGTGGGGGCGGCCCGGGTGCTCGACCTGCGACCCGGCCCGGGCACCCGCCCGGTCATCGAGACGCTCTACTGGGTAGTGCGCAGCAACGGCCAGGCGCCCCTCGGGTGGGACCCGCCCAACGGCTACCCCGACGTCGCCGCCGCCTGGACCAACGCCGGCAGCCTGGTCAACCGCTGGAGCATGCACCGGGCCCTGGTGAACAACTGGTGGCAGGGGATGACCTACACCTCGATGGTCGACGCCGTTCCCTGGCAGGGGCTGACCGCCGGGCAGTGGGTCGACGCGCTCAGCGTGCGGCTGCTCGGCCAGACGATGACCCCCGCCCGCCGGGACGCCGTTGTGGCGGTCGCCAACGGGATCGGACCCTCGGCACCGGCCATCCAGGCGAGCTGGTGGGCGTGGACGCTCATCCCTCTGATCCTCGACTCGCCCTACTTCCAGCTGCGCTGACCTCAGCAGCCCGCCCCCACCAGCTTTCGGAGCCAGCGATGACGACCACCCCAGACCTGACCAGCGCGCCGAGCGCACCCCCGGCACCGCTCGGTCTCCACCCCGAGTGCCCTGACTGGCGACGGCTCGGGCCGACACCCGTCGACGCCGCCCTCCGGGCCGCGGCCGCGGGCCACGTGGCCGAGTCGCTCGAGCGAGAGGCGTTGTGGAGCAAGGGGTTCAGCCGACGCCGGGTCCTCGCCGGTGGACTGGGGGTCGGTGTCGCCGCGCTCGGCTCGCAGCTGGTCACCGCGCGGGTCGCGTATGCAGCCGCTGGCACCACCACGGGGACCGTGGTCGTCATCTTCCTGCGCGGTGGCATGGACGGGCTGTCGATGCTGGTGCCGGGGGCCGACGCCAGCTACCTCAGCGCCCGCGGGTCGATCGCCGTCCCCGCGTCGACGCTGATCGCCCTCGACGGCAGCCGCCTCTTCGGCCTGCACCCGGCGATGGCCCCGCTGAAGCCGCTGATCGGCAGGGGCCTGGTGGCGGCGGTGCCGGCCATCTCGACGCCCGACCTCAGCCGCAGCCACTTCCAGGCGCAGGAGTGCCTCGAGCGAGGCGGCGCCGCCACGGGAGCCCAGACGGGGTGGCTCGACCGGGTGCTGCAGGCCGACGGGCCCGGGACGACGTTCCGCTCGGTCGCGCTCGGTGGGCTGACGCCGCGGTCGCTCGCGGGCATGAACGGCGCCGTCCCCTTCGGGTCCCTGCAGAACCTCAAGATCCAGGGAGCGGGTGGCGACCCCGCCACCGTGGAGCGGACCAACGCCGCCATCGCGGCGCTCTACACCGGGCTCGACGACCCCATCGCCGTGCAGGCCGGCATCGCCGTCGACGCCATCCGGACCGCCGCGCGCCTGAGCGCACCGGCGACCCCCCTGCCCGTCTATCCCACCGGAGACCTCGGCGCGGCCCTGCGGGACATCGCGACGCTGGTCAAGGGCGGCACGGGCGTACGGGTCGCGACCGTCGACGTCGGCGGGTGGGACATGCACACCGGCGTCGGGACGGTCAACGGGGGCGACATGATGCGCGGCGTCGGTGACCTGGCCGCTGCCCTGGCCGCCTTCGCCGCCGACCTCGGGTCACTGCTCGACACGACGACCATCGTCACCATGAGCGAGTTCGGCCGCCGGGTGACCCAGAACGCGAGCGGCGGCGTCGACCACGGGCACGGCGGGGTGAGCCTGGTCCTTGGCGGCGGCGTCCGGGGCGGGGTCAAGGGGACCTGGCGAGGGCTGGCCCCGGCCGTGCTCGACCAGGGTGACGTGCCCGGCACCAACGACTACCGCGACCTGCTCTCCGAGGTGGTGGGCCGGCGGCTCGGCCTGACGGCCGGCGCGCTCGCCACCGTCTTCCCGGGGTGGACGCCGACGCCCCTGGGCGTGATGGTCTGACGCCGGCGTCCGGGGGTCAGTGCCTGGCCGACCTCGGGTAGCGGTGCCGGCCCGCTGTGGCGCGGGCGGAGCGCCGTACCGGTGAGGAGTCCGACGTGCGGGCCTCGTAGGCCAGCACCTCGGGGGTGTCGCGCCGCGGCGAGGGGATGCCGGTGCGCACCTCCTGCTTGACCGCCTGGGCGCCCGCCTCCGCGGGGTCGACGGTCTCGAGGGCGGCCTCGGCCTGGGTCCAGGCGCCACTGCCGCCCGCTGCCCCGGCCACGGACTTCTCGACCTGCTCGGCCGACCCGGCCTCCATCGAGACCGAGGTGCGCAGCGGCACCTCCTTGATGAAGAGGACGGCGGCGAGAGCCACGACCGAGACGACTGCCGCGATGAGGAAGATGTGGCCGGTGGCGTCGCCGTACGCGGCGCGGACGATCGCGCGGATCGGGGCGGGCATCGAGCCGAGGTCGAGCGAGCTCGTGCTGCCCGACCTGCTCGCCGCTGCCGCGGCCTCCGGGCCGAGGGCGGTGATGCCGGTGACGACGTCGTCCTGCACGCGGGTGGCGAGCACCGCTCCGAGCACCGTGACGCCGATGGCGCCACCGAGGGTGCGGAAGAACGCGATCGCGGCCGAGGAGGCGCCGATGTCACGCACGTCGACGGTGTTCTGCACCGCGAGCACGAGGTTCTGCATCAGCGCGCCCATCCCCAGCCCCATGACGCCCATGAAGACCTGCACGTGCCACACGGTCGACGTGTGGTCGATCGTGGCCAGGGCGGCGAGACCGACGAGCATCAGCGTGGCACCGACGACGAGGAAGACCTTCCACTTGCCGGTGCGGGTGATGATCTGCCCTGCGCCGATCGAGGAGACCATCGCGCCGGCCATGAGCGGGATCGTCATGAGCCCGGCCTTCGTCGGGCTGTAGCCGAGCGCGAGCTGGAAGTACTGGCCGAGGAACGTCGCGCCGCCGAAGAGGGAGATGCCCACGGCCGCGCTGGCGATGATGACGAGGATGGCGGTGCGGTTGTTGAGCACCTTGAGCGGGACCAGCGGCTCGGGGACCCGCAGCTCGACCACGATGAAGGCGATGACTCCGAGGAGCGTGCCGCCGAGGTAGAGCGCGCTCTGGGTGGAGACCCAGGCGAAGTCCTTGCCGGCGAAGGTGACCCACAGCAGCGGCAGGGAGGCGCTGATCGTGATGAGCACGGCGCCCCATACGTCGATCGAGACGTCGCGCTTGATCGTCGGCAGGTGCAGCTGGGTCTGCAGGACCCCGAGGGCGATGACGGCGAGCGGCACGCAGACGTAGAAGGTCCAGCGCCAGCCGAAGTTGTCGACGATGACCCCGCCGAGCATGGGGCCGCTCACGGTGGAGACGGCCATGACCGCACCGAGGTAGCCGGAGTAGCGACCACGCTCGCGGGGCGAGACGATCGCGCCCATGATCGCCTGGGCCAGGGCGGTGAGCCCACCCATGCCGAGACCCTGGATGACGCGGCACCCGATGAGGAACGGCACCGACTGGGCCATCCCGGCCGCGACCGAGCCGACGACGAAGACGAGGATCGAGCTCTGGACGAGGATCTTCTTGCTGAAGAGGTCAGACAGCTTGCCCCAGATCGGGGTGCTCACGGTCGTCGCGAGCAGCGAGGCGGTGATGACCCAGGTGTACTGCCGCTGGTTGCCCTCGAGCTTGCCGATGATCGTCGGCAGCGCGGTCGAGACGATGGTCGAGGAGATGAGGGCGGTGAAGAGCGCCGCCATCAGCCCGGTCATCGCCCGCAGGATCTCGCCGTGGGTCATCTGGCTCGAGCCGGTGGGGCCGGGCGGGGTGGGTGGGACGGCGACCTGGCGGGTGCGGTCGGTCGTGCGGAGGGTGGGGTCGTCGGTGAGGACGTCCTCACGGGTGGCGGTGGCGGTCATACGGAAGCCTTCTCGTGCGTCGTGTGGTGCGTGCGGGTGGAGGTGGCGACGACGCTGTCTGGCACCGAGGGTGAGGAAGAGTGGGAGGGGGACGGTACGGCGCGCCGTACGGCGGCGTGGGGGGTGGAGCGCCCGGCGTCCACCGTCGCTGCGAGCGCCGAGCCGAGCTCGTCGAGCAGGTGCGTGAGGGTCCGGGCCTTGTCGTCGTCCCAGCCCGTCAGGGCGGTGGAGAGGGTCCGAGCGTGCTCGTGGTGCAGGCGGAGGAGCTCCAGGGAGCCCGTGGGGGTCAGCCTGAGGCTGCAGGCCCGGGCGTCGCTCGGGTCGGTGGTGCGCTCGAGCCAGCCCTGGTCGACGAGCACGGCAGTGGCGCGGGAGACGGCTGACGGGGTGACGTGGAGCAGGAGGGCGAGGTCACCGGGACGCAGCGGGCCCTGCCCCAGCTTGACGAGGATGCCGAGGGTCAGTCCCCCCCGCCCGAGCTGCTGCTCACGCTGGTGGGCGTACGTCCGGGTGGTGCGCATGACGCGCGACACGCTGGTGATCAGCTCGACGGCGGCAGACTCGGTGACGGCCATGACGGGACTCCTGTTGGTTTGGTCAAGCAACCATATCGGAATCAGTTGTTTGGCGCAACCATCGAGCTGGGGGCGCCAGCAGCCGGGGTAGCCGGGGTAGCCGAGGCAGCCGGGGTAGTCGGGGCAGGCAGGGTAGGCAGGGTGTCGTCGGGGTGAAGCCTGGGTGCCGTCGACCGTCTTGCCGGCACCGCATACCGACCGCTTGTTGCCGTAGATCGGCCCTTCGGACCTGATCTGAGCCTGGAAGGTCACGCGGGGAGCAACAAGCGGACGTGTCGGGAAGCGGATGGGGTCGCGAAAGCCTGCGGGGTTCGCGGAAGCGGATGGGGTAGGGAAGCGCCCGGGGGTCAGTCGAGGTCGTCGTTGAGGCGACCGAGGAGGAGGGCGAGGGCTCCGAGGTCGTCGACGTTCCAGCGGCTGAGAGCCTCGGCGATCCGGGCCCGACGGGCCGAGAGGGCAGCGGTGAGCAGCTCGCTGCCGGTG
>JBBRNQ010000132.1:0-10913 GCA_038230235.1 Actinomycetales bacterium | reverse complement strand
GTTGATGTCGACCGTGTGCCACACCGCCAGGTCGTGCGGTGACACCGGTTTCTGCCCCTGCGACATGGCACCCCCGCCTCGTGGTCGATTTGTCGATGCTAGGCGAGACCGGTCGCCGGGGCCAGCCCCTCCCCGCTGGTCGACCCGGCCGGCGGTGAGGGAGCCGACCCCGGGGCGGCATACGCTCCGGGCATGGGTGTGAGCGGGCGTGGAGTGCTGGTGACGGGGTCGTCGCGCGGAGTGGGGGCGGCGACGGCGCAGGCGTTCGCGGCGAGGGGGGACCGCGTCGCGGTGCACTATCGCGCCGGCGAGGAGGCCGCGCGTGCCGTGCTGGCGAGCCTCCCGGGGGAGGGGCACGTGCTCGTGCAGGCCGACCTGGCCGAGCCCGCCGAGGTCGAGCGCCTCGCGGCCGATGCCGTCGTCGCGCTCGGTCGCATCGACGTACTCGTCAACAACGCGGCGCTCTTCCTCGACCCGGCCGCGGTGCCGGCCGGCGGGAGTCGTCGCGGTGACCACCGCATCACCGACGTGGCGTACGACGAGTGGGTCCGGGCCTGGCAGACGACGGTGGCCACCAACCTGCTCGGGCCGGCCAACCTCACGTGGTGCGTGGCCCGGCACATGACCGAGGTGGCGCCGTCGGAGGGGCGGCCCGTCGGGCGCATCGTCAACGTGGGCTCGCGAGGCGCCTACCGCGGGGAGCCCCACGTGCCGGCGTACGGCGCGAGCAAGGCCGGCCTGCACGCCTTCGGCCAGTCGATGGCGGTCGCCCTCGCTCCTGTGGGGATCTCCGTCGTCTCGGTCGCCCCCGGCTTCATCGCGACCGACATGGCGGCGGGGCTGCTCGACGGTCCCGAGGGTGACGGCATCCGGGCGCAGAGCCCCTTCGGTCGGGTGGCGACGCCGCAGGAGGTCGCCCGAGCCGTGCTCGCGCTGGCCGACCCCGGCGCCGAATGGGTCTCCGGCGCCGTGGTGGACCTCAACGGCGCCAGCCACCTGCGGTGAGCGTGGGCGGGGCCGCTACTCATGTGCGGAGATTTCACCCGGTCCGGCATAAAGTGGCGCCCGTTGCCGTCGTCCATCTGTGAGAATGGGCGTTGAGCGAACGACCGCGACGCGGTCGGGGTGACCCCCGGCACGTCACCACGCACCCACGACAGGGGCCTCCATGGACGAGACGACGACGACCTCCACGACCACCAGCGGCGAGACGGCCCCGGGTGAGGTCGTCCGCGACGACCAGACGGTGAGCACGGTCAAGGCGCTGCGGCTGCTGCTGCTCGCGGGAGAGCACTACCGGCTGGCGGTGGCCGTCCACCTCGGCGTCACGGTCAACGAGAGCCAGGTCTTCAGCTACCTCTTCGTCAACGGGCCCATGGGCCAGACCGACCTCGCCCGGGCGATGAACCTCACGACCAGCACGCTCACCGCGATGATCGACCGGCTCGAGGCTCGTGGCTTCACCGAGCGCCGCAGCGACCCCTCCGACCGCAGGCGCAGCATCGTCGCCCTCTCCGAGACGGGCGAGCGTGAGCTCTCCGGGGTGCGCAACTGGATGACCCACGCCCTCGAGGCCCTCGAGCCCGACCAGGTCGTGGCGGCGGACGGGATCTTCAGGACCGTAGCCACGTCGCTGCGCGGCTACACCAACGAGGTGGTCGACATGGAGACCAAGTTCGAGAGGCCGCGGCGCCGCATCTGAGCGCCGCGCGCCCCTGCCGTGTGCCCCTGCCGTGTGCCTCTGCCGTGTGCCTCTGCCGTGCCATGGGTGGTGGAGGGTGAGGCCGGGTCAGGCAGGCCTGGGACAGGGGTCAGGCACCACCTGGGCGCCGCCTGTCACCGCTCGAGCTTACGGGCGCACACCAGGCAGGCGCGGGCCGTCGGGCGGGCCTCGAGCCGCGCGGCGCCGATGGGCCCGCCACACCGGGCGCACCGGCCGTGCTCGTCGGTGCCCACCCGCTCCAGGGCGGCGTGGACCTCGTCGAGGCGGCGCCGGCTGGCGCCCGTGAGCGCCGCCAGCTGGGCCCGTTCGTAGCCGATGGTCTGCCCCTCCGGGTCGTGCTCGTCGTCGGCGTTGGAGTCGCGCGAGGCCTCCACGAGCTCGGCCATGTCGGTCTCGAGGGCCAGCAGTCGCGCCTGGAGCCGGTCGCGCTCGACCAGCAGCGAGCGCCGCGCAGCCTGCGGTACGTCGCCCCGGCCTCGCTCCTCGTCTCTGGTCACCCCCGGAGAACGCCCCGGCCGCGCGTGGCTGTTCCCACCACCGGCCGCTGCCGAGGCTCCCGGCTCTGCACGCGAGGCCAGGGGTGGCGGGCACCGTGAGGTCGTCGGCGGCGGCATACGATCGGCGCATGCGCGCAGCGACTGACGTCTCCACCGCCCCCCTCGCCGCCCTCGGCCTCGTCGGGGGCTACGTCCTGGCCCGGGAGACGGGAGTGCGGGCCCTCGGGGGTGTCGTGCTCGCGGGGGTGGGCGCATATGCCGCCCGCACGTGGCTGGCGAAGGCCGGCGGCCCGGCGACGGCGGGCCTGCTCGCGCTCTATGTCGGGGGGATGGGCGCCTCGCACCCCCTCGCGAAGAAGGTCGGCGCCTGGCCGGCGGTGCTCGGGGTCGCCACCGTGAGCGCCGTGACCTCGTGGGCGGTCTCCGACCGCCACTGAGCCAGCACCTGAGCCAGCACCTCACATCGTGGGCCCCTGCCGCGTCTACCTGACGTGACACACTCGCGACGAGGAGGACCGATGGCACCGTCAGGCACGACCACCTGGCACCGTGAGCTCGACTCGCCTGTGGGGCCGCTCACGGTCGTGCGCGACGAGGACGCCGTCACGGGCCTCTACTTCGAGGGCCACACCCGCCGCCCCGACCCCACCCGGTGGGGCGACCGCCGCGACGACGGCTTCGAGGACCTCTCCGCGCAGCTGGACGACTACTTCGCCGGGGCCCATGCCACCTTCACCGTCCCCGTACGGCTCCACGGCACGCCCTTCCAGCAGCAGGTGTGGGCCCTGCTGCAGCAGATCCCCTACGGGGAGACGACGACGTACGGCGCGCTGTCGGCGCACCTCGCGGTGCGCGCGGCCCACCCGCGGACGGTCGGCCACGCGGTCGGGCAGAACCCCGTCTCGCTGCTCGTGCCGTGCCACCGCGTCGTCGGGGCGAGTGGCAGCCTCACCGGGTACGCGGGGGGTCTGGCCCGCAAGCAGCACCTGCTGGCTCTCGAGGGCGTGCTCGCCGCCGGCGAGAGCGTCGTGCCGCGGGGGCCAACCCTGTTCGCGCTGTGAGCGCAGCTGCTGCGCGCCGTCCCGACCAAGCGCGCGAGCCCTTCGAGCGGGTCGTCGGCGCCCACGGCGCCACGGTGCTGCGCGTCGTGCGCGCCGTGCTGGGGCCCGGTGCCGACGCCGACGACGCCTGGTCGGAGACCTTCCTCGCCGCGTTGCGCGCCTGGCCCGACCTCCCCGCCGGCACCAACGTCGAGGCCTGGTTGGTGACGGTCGCCCATCGCAGGGCGGTCGACGTCATCCGTCGTCGGGCCCGCCACGCGGTGCCCGTCGCCGACCTGCCGGAGCCGGCGGGCGGGTCCGGCCGGTCGGCCGGTGGGTCCGGCCGGTCGCCCGGTTGGCCCGGCGGGGTCGACGCCGTCGTCGGTTCCACTGCGCACGTCCAGGCCCTCGACCTCGTCGCGGCCGTCGCCGCCCTGCCGCGCCGGCAGCGCGAGGCGGTGGCCTACCACCACCTGGCCGGCCTGCCCCACGCCGAGGTCGCCGCCCTCCTGGGCAGCACCCCGGCCGCGGTGCGGCGGGCCGCCGCAGACGGTGTCGCCGCCCTGCGCCGTACGACGTCCCGGGAGAGATGATGACCGACCAGACCCGCACCACCCCCGACGACCCCGCCGAGGCCCTGCTCACGCAGGCGTATGCCGTCGCCCCCGCCGACCTCGACCGGCTGCGCCGGCGTCTGGCGCACGACGCAGAGCGGGACGGCGTGCTCGACGTCGCGATCCGCACGGTCGACAGCCCTGTCGGCGCCCTGCTCCTGGCTGCGACGGTGGCCGGTGTCGTGCGGATCGCGTTCTCCAGCGAAGGTTTCGACGCCGTGCAGGGTGACCTGGCCGAGCGGGTCAGCCCCCGGGTGCTGGTGGCGCCGCGCCGGCTCGACGCGGCCACGCGCCAGCTGGGCGACTACTTCGAGGGCCGCCGACGCCACTTCGAGGTGCCCCTCGACTGGCGGCTGGCGACGGGCTACCGCGGCGAGGTGCTGCACCACCTCGCCACCGACGTGCCGTACGGCGTGACCGCGAGCTACGCCGCGCTCGCCGCGCGCACCAGCAGCCCGCGCGCGGTCCGGGCGGTGGGCACCGCCTGCGCGACGAACCCCCTGCCCCTGCTCGTGCCCTGCCACCGGGTCGTGAGGTCGGACGGGAGTGCGGGCCGCTACCGGGGCGGGCCCGACGCGAAGGCGCTGCTGCTTGCCCTGGAGTCCCGCGTGTGACGCGGCGCTGCTCGGGAGATGCCCCTGAGCTGCTCGGGTGCGAAGCCACCTCCGCTGGGAGGAAAAAGTGAAGCGGCGCCCATGACGGCTCGGGGGGTCTCGCCATGGGCGCCGCGTACGTGGTCCAGCCCCTGCGGGTCGCGCGCCTGACCGGGGTCAGGTCGCGAGCACGACGAACTGGAGTGGCCTCTGCCGATGTGGCGCTGGCAGAAGCGATGTTGCCACACTAAGGCCTCAGCGCAACAATCGGTACCTCAACGGGGAGAAAACGCCGAGAGTTGTCACCAAGCGCCCAGTGACACCTACCGGCCGGGGCAGGCAGCCACCACCGCCGGGGCGGTGCCGAGCACCTGTCAGTCGACAGACACGTCGATGAGCACCTTGCCCACGACGCCGTCCTCGACGGCTGCGTGAGCAGCCGCAGTCTGCTCGAGCGGGTAGTGGTGGATGGGCAGCCCGTGCTCCTCACCCACGCCGAAGGCCCCCGCGGCCACGGCCGCGGTGATGTCGTGCGCGGCAGCGCTGAGCGCCTCCTGCCCGACGGTGTAGAGGAGCACCCACTGGAAGCGGGCGTTGGTGGCGAAGGTCTCGCGCACCGTGAGCGTCACCTCGTCGCCCCCGTTGTTGGCGTAGACGGCGATCGTCCCGCGCGGGCGGATGACCTGCAGGTCGAGACCGAGGTTCTGCGCCGGGGCGACCTCGACGACGATGTCGACGCCGTCGGGTGCCACGGCGCGGATCGCGGCCACGGCGTCGGCGCCGTCACGGTAGTTGACGACGTGGTGGGCGCCGGCAGCCGTGGCGAGCGCGCCCTTGGTGGCGCTCGAGACGGTGGTCACGACCGTCGCACCGGCCCAGGCCGCCAGCTGGATGGCGGCGTTCCCCACCGCGCCCGCCCCGCCGGCCACGAGCACCGTACGGCCGCTGAGGGCTCCGGGGGAGAGGCGGGAAGGGCCGCCCTCGCTGGTCGTGAGGGCGCGGTGGGCCGTGACCGCCGGCACGCCGAGGTCGGCGCCGAGGTCGTAGCTCGCGGAGTCGGGCAGGGCGACCACGCGCTCGACGGGCAGCACGGTCAGCTCCTGCGCGGTGCCGGTGGGGCGCTGGTGCTGGGCGAGCATCACCCACACGCGGTCCCCCACGGCGAGGGTCGTCACGCCCTCGCCGACCGCGTCGACGACGCCGGCGCCGTCCTGGTTGGGCACGACCTCGTCGAAGGCGAGGGGCTGACCGGAGCCGGAGCGCGACTTCCAGTCGGTGGGGTTGACGGCCGAGCGCACGATGCGCACCCGCACCTCCCCGGGGCCGGGGGTGCCGGGCTCTCGGTCGACGAGGTCGAGCACGTCAGGGGATCCGGGGGAGGTGTAGACGACGGCGCGCATGGGGCGACTCCTGGTGGTGGAGGGGGACTGAGGGTCGGGTGACGTCTCGGGGCAACCCCGCCGGGGTCCGGCGTATGCCGCCCCCGGCCGGCGTCCGCTTCCTGCCCGAACCTCGTCGACGGTCTCCTCGACACCCACCTGTCCGTTCTGCCCACCGCATCGGGGCCGCACACCGGACAGGAGGGTGTCGAGGAGACCCGGGGTCGACGGGTGAGACGGGCGCGTCGCCCGGGGTGGCGGGCACGATGGGCTTGACCCTCACGCGACGTGAGGCGTCAGGCTCGAGGGCATGACCGGAGGAACGATGTCGACCAGGAGCAGCCAGCGCGAGGCCCTCACCGTGGGCCAGGTGGCCGACGAGCTCGGCGTGACGGTGCGCACCCTGCACCACTACGACGGGATCGGGCTCGTGACCCCGACGGGCCGCACGCCTGCGGGCTACCGCCTCTACACGCAGGGTGACCTGCAGAGGCTGCAGCACGTCGTGGTCTACCGGCGGCTCGGCTTCTCGCTCGAGGAGGTCTCCGAGCTGCTCGACGCGGACCCGGGCGACCTGAGGGGGCACCTGCAGCGGCAGCGCGACACGGTCATCGCCAGGTTGTGCCAGATGCACGACCTGGTGGATGCGCTCGACGCAGCACTGGAGAAGGAGGAGTCAGGGATGAAGCTCACGAGTGAGGAGCAGAAGGAGCTGTTCGGCGGCGCGTTCGCCGAGCACCAGGAGGAGTACGCCGCCGAGGCGGAGCAGCGCTGGGGTGACACAGACGCGTGGAAGCAGTCGAACGCCCGCACGACGGGCTACACCAGGGGCGACTGGGAGGCGGTCAAGGCCGAGCAGGACGAGCTGAACGCCGCCTTCGTCGCGGCCCTCCGCTCGGGTGCACCGGCCACCTCCGACGCCGCGACCGCGGCCGCCGAGGCCCACCGGCAGCACATCACCCGCTGGTTCTACGACGTGCCGCTGGCGATGCACCGCGGGCTTGGAGACATGTACGTCGCCGACCCGCGGTTCACCGCGACGTACGAGGAGCTGTCCCCGGGGTTGGCGGCCTACGTGCGGGACGCGATCCACGCCAACGCCGACCAGCGGGACGCGCCGGCTGGCGGCTGAGTCCGGTCGGGCCGGTCGGGCCGGTCGGGCCGGTCGGGCCGGTCGGGCCGGTCGGGCCGCTCGGACCCGTCGGGTCAGACCTGTCGGGTCAGACCCGTCGGGTCGGACCTGTCGGGTCAGACCCGTCGGGTCGGACCTGTGGGTGCGCTGGCCTAGGCTCGCGGGCGTGACCACCACGCCCGCGAGCCCCACCGGCTTCTTCCTCGCCTTCGAGGGCGGCGACGGTGCGGGCAAGTCGACCCAGGTGCGTCTGCTCGTGGCCGCGCTCGAGGCGGCGGGCCGCGAGGTGCTGGTCACCCGGCAGCCGGGCGGCACACCGCTGGGAGAGGCGCTGCGCGCGCTGGTGCTGCACGGCGACCACGTCGTGCCGCGGGCCGAGGCCCTGGTCTACGCCGCAGACAAGGCCCAGCACGTCGACACCGTCGTCGTGCCCGCCCTGGCGGGAGGTCGGGTGGTCGTGACCGACCGGTACGTCGACAGCTCGGTCGCCTACCAGGGCGCGGGGCGCGACCTCGGCGTCGACGACGTGGCCTGCCTGCAGCGCTGGGCGGTCGCCGACCTCGTGCCCGACCTCACCGTGCTGCTCGACGTCACGCCCGAGGTCGGCCGGGCCCGACGGCTGCGCCGCGGTGGGGCAGCGCCCGACCGGCTGGAGGCCGAGGGCGACGCATTCCACACGGCCGTCCGCGAGCACTTCCTCGTGCTGGCGGCGGCCGACCCGCAGCGCTACCTCGTGCTCGACGCGGGCCTCGAGGCGCAGGCCCTCCATACGGCGCTGCTGGAGCGGGTCGCTGCGGCAGGGGTGCTCGGGTGAGCGTGGTGCACCAGTGAGTGTCTGGGACGACGTCATCGGCCAGCCCGACGCGGTGGCCGAGCTCGCGCACGCTGCCACCCACCCGCCGGCCATGACCCACGCCTGGCTGCTCACCGGCCCTCCCGGCTCGGGCCGCTCGGTGGCGGCCCGCGCCTTCGCCGCCGCCCTGCAGTGCCCCGACGGCGGCTGCGGCACCTGCCGCGAGTGCCGCACGGCGCTCGAGGGCACCCACGCCGACGTGCGCGTGGTCGCCACCGAGGGCCTGTCGCTCAAGGTCGCCGACATGCGCGAGCTCGTGCTTGAGGCCGGTCTGCGGCCCTCCGTCGGGCGGTGGCGGGTGATCATCATCGAGGATGCCGACCGGCTGACGTCCTACACCGACGCCCCGGCCAACGCGCTGCTCAAGGCCCTCGAGGAGCCCACTCCGCGCACGGTCTGGGTGCTGTGCGCGCCCTCCCTCGACGACGTCATCGTCACCATCCGCTCGCGCTCGCGGCACGTGCGGCTGCGCACCCCTCCCGCGCAGGCGGTCGCCGACCTGCTCGTGCGCCGCGACGGGGTCGACCCCTCCATGGCCATCTACGCCGCCCGCGCGGCCCAGTCGCACGTCGGCCTGGCGCGGCGGCTGGCCCGCGACGAGGGGGCGCGCATCCGCCGCCACGAGGTGATCTCGATGCCGGTGAGGATCCGCAGCGTCGGCGACGCCGTGGGTGCGGCGGCCGACCTCGCCGCGATCGCCGACGACGAGTCGGGCTCCGCCTCCACCGAGCGCGATGCCGCAGAGAAGGCGCGGCTGCTCGAGACGCTCGGGGCCGACCCGGCGGCGCGCACCCAGCCGCCCCACGTGCGGTCGCAGGTCACGGCCCTCGAGAAGGAGCAGAAGACCCGGGCGACCAGGCTCGCCCGCGACGTCGTCGACCGGTCGCTGCTCGACCTGCTGTCGGTCTACCGCGATGCGCTCGTGCTCCACCTCGACAGCGGGGTGGGCCTGGTCAACCAGGACAGCCTCGACGTCGTGCGGGCCCTCGCCTCGTCGGCGTCGCCCGAGCAGCTGCTCGTGGCCATGGATGCGGTCGGCGAGGCCCGCAGCCGCATCGGGGCCAACGTCCCGCCGCTGCTGGCCCTCGAGGCGATGGCCATCACGTTCGTCCTCGGCCCGGCCTGAGGCGCCCCTCGCGATCGAGCTCGCCCGTGTCCCACCGCACACCCGGGTCCCCAGGCGGCGCCAAGGGAGTCGGGGTACCGTGCACGCACGACGTGCCGAGGGGTGGATGCCCCGTGACCCAGGAGCTGCTGCCTTGATGACCCGTGGTCCGGTAGGGCGAGCCCGCGGGCGCTTCGTACGGCGTGGGGCCCGGCTGGCCGCAGGTGCGGTGGCCGCGGCGCTGGCGCTGTCGTCGTGCGCCGTGCTCCCCTTCGTGTCGCGCGACGACCCCCCGCCCTCCACGGCACCGGCTCCCGGGAGCCAGGCGCCGCCCCCGTCGAGCGCGGGGCTCGCGCGGTTCTACACGCAGCAGCTGAGCTGGGCCTCGTGCTCCGATGGCCAGTGCGCGACGCTCACCGTGCCCATCGACTACGCCAGGCCCGACGCCGGCACGATCAAGCTGGCCCTGCTCCGGGTGCAGGCCCGCGACGGCTCGCGGCGCCTCGGGGCGTTGGTGGTCAACCCTGGTGGGCCGGGCGCGTCGGGAGTCGACTACGCGAGGGAGGCCGACCGCATCGTGGGTGCCCCGGTGCGCGACCGCTTCGACGTCGTCGGTTTCGACCCTCGAGGGGTGGGGCGCTCCGCTCCCCTCGACTGCCTCGACGACGCCGACCTCGACACCTTCCTGGCGACCGACCCCACCCCTGACACGCCGGCGGAGGAGCAGGCCCTGCTCGCGCAGGGGAAGGCGATGGGTGCGGGGTGCCTGGCCAAGAACCCCCTGCTGCTGGCCCACGTCTCCACGGTCGACGTGGCCAAGGACCTCGACGTGCTGCGCGCCGCCCTCGGCGAGGCCAAGCTCAACTACCTCGGCAAGTCCTACGGCACCTTCATCGGCTCGACCTACGCCGGGCTGTTCCCCACCAAGGTCGGCCGGATGGTGCTGGATGGCGTCGTCCCGCCGGAGCAGACGTCGCAGGAGATCAACCTCGGTCAGGCCGAGGGTTTCCAGCGCGCCGCCCGGGCCTACGTGCAGGACTGCATCCAGCGCTCCGGCTGCCCCGTGGGGCAGACCGTCGACGACGGGCTGGCCTGGCTGAGCGACTTCCTCCGCCGGCTGGACTCGGCGCCCGTCCCCGTCACGGACGACCAGCGGGTCACCCAGCTCGACGAGGGCTGGGCCTCGATCGCCCTCGCCGAGGCGATGTACTCCCCGTCCTACTGGCCGACCCTGACCGACGCCCTGAAGGCCGCCGTGAACGGCGACGGCAACGCCATGATGCGCCTCGCCGACCTCTACGCCCTCCGCACGCCCGGGGGCCAGTACACCGGCAACCTCCTCGAGGTGATCTACGCCGTCAACTGCGTCGACCGGCCCGAGACCGGGGGTCTGGCCTCCTTCCGCAGTGCGGCAGCGGCTGCCGACGAGGTCGCGCCGCTCTTCGGTCGCAACATCGCGTGGGGCTCCGCCGTGTGCAGCCAGTGGCCGGTGAAGGGCACCAACCCGCCGCACAAGATCTCCGCGAAGGGTTCCGGCCCGATCGTGGTCGTCGGCACGACGCGCGACCCTGCGACGCCGTACGAGGGGTCGGTCAAGCTGCGCCAGGAGCTGGCGAACGCCGTCCTCATCACCTACGACGGCGACGGACACACGGCCTACACACGCTCCAACGCCTGCGTCGACGACCCCATCGACGCCTACTTCGTCGACGGTACGACGCCCCAGGACGGGCTCAGGTGCTGACGGGCGCGCCCTCCGACGGGCGTCGGAGGGGGGCGTTTTCGCCTACGGCGAGGTTGTCCGTATAGTTGTGAGCCGCGCGTCAGGAGCCCTCGGGAGCCGGCATGCACGCCGCTTTAGCTCAGTCGGCCAGAGCGATTCACTCGTAATGAATAGGTCATCGGTTCGATTCCGATAAGCGGCTCAGTCACGAAGGCCCAGGTCAGCGCCACGCAGGCGCACCCGACCTGGGCCTT
>JBBRNQ010000131.1:0-10990 GCA_038230235.1 Actinomycetales bacterium | reverse complement strand
GATGCCGCAGGGTGCCGTCACGAAGGCGTCCGGCGGCTCGACGGCCGGGTCGGCCGCGAGCGTGCTCGCGGTGCTGCCGCGCGTCTCCGGCGCCTGGGGTTCCGGTCGGCTGCTCGACGGCCGCCTCTTCAGCGCCGTGCTGACCGACGACGGCCGGGTCGCCGTCGGCGCCGTGCCCCCCGCCCAGCTGTATGCCGCCCTCGCGGCCTCGTGAGCCCGGCACCCGTCGCGACGGGTGAGCTCGCGGTCACCACGACGGGTCTGACCAAGCGCTTCGGCGCGCAGACCGCGGTCGACGGTCTCGACCTCGTCGTGCCGAGCGGCGCGGTCTACGGCTTCCTCGGGCCCAACGGCTCGGGCAAGACCACGACCATCCGCATGCTGCTCGGGCTGGTGTCGCCCACCGCGGGCTCGCGCACCCTGCTCGGGTACGACGTCGCCCGCGACGCCGGGGCCGCTCTGGCCCGGGTGGGGAGCCTCGTCGAGGGCCCCGCCTTCCACCCGTACCTGTCGGGCCGGGCCAACCTCACCCGGCTCGACGCGGCCGACCTGAGGGCCGACCCGCGCACCACCCGGGCCCGGGTCGACGCAGCCCTCGACCGGGTCGGGCTGCTCGTCGCCGCAGGCAAGCGCTACCGCAACTACTCCCTCGGTATGCGCCAGCGGCTGGCCCTCGCCGGGGCGCTGCTGGTGCCTCGCGACCTGCTGGTGCTCGACGAGCCCACCAACGGGCTCGACCCCCAGGGCACCCGCGAGGTCCGCCACCTCGTGGGCTCCCTCGCGGCCGACGGCGCCACCGTGCTCGTCTCGAGCCACCTGCTGACCGAGGTCGAGCAGATCAGCACCCATCTCGGGGTGATGAGTGCCGGGCGCCTCGTCGCCCAGGGCACGGCCGAGCAGGTGCGCGGCTCGGTCGCCGCCGTCGCCCGGGTCAGCACCGGCATGCCGCAGGAGGCCCGCGACGTGCTCGTCGGCCTCGGGCTGACCGACGTCGTGGTCGGCGCTGACGAGGTCAGGGCCCCGCTGGGCGACGTGGTGCCCGAGCTCGTCGTGGCGACCCTCGTCGGGGCCGGTGTCGGGGTGCGCGGCTTCACCGTCGAGCGACCCAGCCTCGAAGACCTCTTCGTCCAGCTCACGGGGGAGGGCTTCGATGTCAGCGGCTGAGCCGGCCCTGCGTCGACGCCGCCTGTCCTCCCGCCTGCTGCGCTCGGAGCTCGGCCTGATCGCGGGCCGCCGACGCAACCAGATGGGCCTGCTCGTGCTCGCGGCCGTGCCCGTGCTGCTGGCCGTCGCGGTGAAGGTGACGTCGGCCCCCTCCGCCGGGCGAGGCCCGGACTTCCTCTCGTCGGTCACGGCCAACGGGCTCTTCGTCGCCTTCGCCGCCCTGACCATCGAGCTGCCGCTCTTCCTGCCGCTGGCCGTGGCCGTGCTCGCGGGCGACGCCATCGCCGGCGAGGCCAACCTCGGCACCCTGCGCTACCTGCTCACGGTGCCGGTCGGGCGGGCCCGGCTGCTCGTGGTCAAGCTGGCTTCGCTGGCGATCGGGGCGCTCGAGGGTGTGCTCGTCGTCGGGCTCACCGGGGCGGTCATCGGGATCGCGCTCTTCGGCACCGGACCCCTCACGACCCTGTCGGGCTCGCAGATCGGCTTCGGCGACGCCTGCTGGAGGCTGCTGCTCGTCATGGCCTACCTCACCTGCTGCCTCACCGGGCTGGCTGCGGTCGGGCTCTTCGTCTCGACCCTGACCGAGCAGCCGATCGCGGCCACGGTCGCGGTGACGATCTTCTCGACCCTGTCGTTCATCCTCGACGCGGTGCCGCAGCTCGAGTGGCTGCACCCCTACCTGCTCGTCCACGACTGGAACGCCTTCGCCGACCTGCTGCGCGACCCGCCCTTCTGGGACACCGTGCGCCAGGGACTGCTGGTTGCCGGGTCGTACGTCGTGGTCTTCGGGCTCGCCGCCTGGGCCCGGTTCGCCGGCAAGGACGTCACCAGCTGATCCGGGGTCACGCTGGTAGGTTGCGGGCGTGAGGCCGGTGCATTCATGACCCAGCAGCAGTGGGAGCTCCCGGCGTCGGTGTGGCAGGGCATCGACCGCGCGGGCCCGCAGCCGGTCTACCAGCAGGTCGCCAGCGTGCTCGAGCAGGCCATCCGCGACGAGCTGCTCCCCGCCGGGGCCCGGCTGGAGAACGAGGTCGCCCTCAGCGACCGGCTGAGCATCTCGCGGCCGACGGTGCGCCGCGCGATCCAGGACCTCGTCGACAAGGGGCTGCTCGTCCGACGCCCCGGGGTCGGCACCACCGTGGTGCACGGCCGGGTGATGCGTGGAGCCGAGCTGACGAGCCTGCACGCCGACCTCGAGCGGATGGGCCAGCACCCGAGCACCACCCTCCTCGGGCACGAGCTCGTGCCCGCCAACGACGCCCAGTCGATCGGGCTGGGCGTGCCCGTCGGCACCCCGGTGCTGCACCTGCGCCGGATCCGGCTCGCCGAGGGCACCCCCATCGCCCTGCTCGACAACGTCATGGCGCCCGAGCTCGCCGACCTCGAGGTCGCCGCGCTCGAGGAGCGCAGCCTCTACGACCTGCTCCAGGAGCGGGGCGTGGCCGTGCGGGTCGCCCGCCAGCGGATCAGCGCCCGTACGGCGTCGGCGGCCGACGGGCGGCTGCTCGGGGTCCGCGCCGGCACCGCCCTGCTCACCGCTGACCGCACCGGCTTCGACTCCGTCGGCCGCGCGGTCGAGTTCGGCCAGCACCTCTACATCGCCGACCGCTACTCCTTCGAGGTCACGCTCGTCAGCCGCTGAGCGTGCGTCGCCCGCTCGGGCGCGAGGGTCACTTGAAGAGCGCCTGCCCGACGTAGTGCCCCGTCGCGGGGGCCGGGGGGACGGCGAAGACCGCCGACCCGACGTGGGCGATGTACTCGTTGAGCCGGTCGGCCGCGCCCAGCTTGCGCTGCAGGGTGACGAAGCTGCCAGGATCGTTCATGTAGGCGATGAACAGCAGGCCGGCGTCGAGCTGCCCGACCGCGTTGATGCCGTCGGTGTAGCTGTAGCCGCGACGCAGGATCTTGACGCGGCCGTTGTTCTCGTGGGCGGCCAGGGCGATGTGCGAGGTCGGGTCGATCGTGCGTGCCCCCGCCGCCGAGGTGGCGGTGAAGTCGGGCTGGTCGTGCTCCTTCGCCCCGCTGAGGGGGGCACCCTCGCTCTTGGTGCGCCCGAAGATCGCCTGTTGGTCGCTGACCGGGTCGGAGTCCCAGGTCTCGATGTTCATCGAGATCTTGCGGGCGACCTGGTAGGTGCCGCCTGTCATCCAGCCGTCGTCGGCGACCCAGACGTGGCGGTCGTCGTCGTCGCCCGTGACGTTGCGGGTGCCGTCCTTGAAGCCCATGAGGTTGCGGGGGGTCTGCTGGCCGCGGCCCGCCGAGGCCCGCCCGAAGCCCATCACCGTCCAGCGGGTCTCGGCGGTGCCGCGCACCATCCGGGCGAGGTTGCGGATCGCGTGGTGGGCGACCTGCGGGTCGTCCGCGCAGGCCTGGAGGCTGAGGTCACCGCCCGTCGTGGCCGGCTCGAGCCGGTCGCTCGGCAGGGTCGGGAGGTGGGCAAGGAGCCGGGGCCTCTTCGCCGCCAGCCCGAAGCGGTCGTCGAAGACCCCCGGTCCCAGCCCGATCGTCACGGTGAGGCTCGCCGGCTCGAGACCCGCAGCCTCCCCGGTGTCCTGGGCGACCGCATCCACCCGGGAGGGCTCGACGGTCCCGATGGGCTGCCCCGCAGCCAGCCGGGCGATGGCGGCGGACCAGCGCGCGAGCAGGGTCTGCAGGTCGCGCGCCGTCGCCCCCGCGACCAGGTCGAAGGTCATGTAGACCGCATGCCGCTGGGGCGTCGTACGCACGCCGGCCGGGTGGGTGGTGTCGTAGAACGGGATCGACGTGGTGAGGTCGACGACATCGACCGCGCCCGCCATCGGTGGGGCACCGGCGGTCGCCGATGCCGATGCCGCCCGGGTCCCGGCCCAGGCGGCGCCGACGCCGAGAGCGCCGGTCGCCGCCCCGCCGGCGGCACCCTGGAAGAGGCGCCGACGGGAGACTCCCGGGCGGGCCGGGGCGCTGTCGGGGGTCACTGGGCCGTCGCCACCTTCTCGGCGATCCGCGAGAGCGGGTCCTGCAGGCCCTGGACGGCCTTGCTCAGACCCGCCGCGTCACGCGCCCGCAGCTGCGCGGTGTACGGCACGAAACCACCGACGGCGCTCGCGTCGCGGTAGGTGCGCAGCCGGTCACGGACCACCGTGAACTGCGCCCGGATCGATGCGGTGAGCGCGGGATCGATCTTCTCCAGCCCCGGCTCCAGGAACGAGAAGGCCTGCTGCGCGCCCTCGACGTTGGCCGAGAAGTCGAGCAGGTCGAGGTGGCTGAACTGCTCCTCCTCTCCGGTGATCTTGCCCGACTGGACCTCCTCGAGCAGGCCGGCGGCGCCGTTGGCGAGGTCTTCGGGCTTGTAGGTCAGGCTCTTGGCCACGGCGGTGAGCTTGGCGATGTTGGTCTGGAGGTCGGCGGCATAGGTCTTGGTCCGGGCGGTGATGGCACCGCCCTTCCAGAGGTCGCGCTCGATGGCGTGCATGCCGGTCCAGCCGACCGCGGGGTCGAGGTTGGAGCTGCGCATGTCGACGAGGTAGTCGAGGTTGCCGGCGTTGGCCGTCGGGTCGGCGCCGGGCTCCAGGAAGCCCTCGACGTCGGACTCGACCTTCTCGTAGTAGGGACGGACGGCGGCATACGCCTTCCTGGCCGCCGTGACGTCGCCCGTGTCGACGGCCGTCTTCAGGGCGGCGACGGCCACCTGCATGTCGGCGACCGTCGTGGCGACGTAGGCGGCATATCCCTTGACGCCGTCGGCGAGGATCGTCTGCGTGCTGCCGGTCGGCGCGGCGGCCGCCTGGCCGGTGACGGTGAAGGGCTGCGTCTCGGTCGTCGCCCCGGGGCAGTAGACCTGATAGGTGCCGCCGGTCAGGCTCACGGTGAAGGTCACCGGGGTCAGCCCCGGCGCGAGGTTCTCCTTCTCGCCCAGGATGCGCGAGTCGCTGAGCAGCTCGACCTCGCTGATGCCCGTGGCGTCGGTGTTGGCGACGGTGAAGGTGACCGGACCGGCAGCGGCCGAGGTGTGGTCGAGGGCGCACGAGTCGCCACCGTCCCTCTGGGTGGCGGTGATCCGCACCTGCGCGGCGCCGTTGCTCACTGGTGCCACGGGGGCCACGGAAGCCGCACCGGTTGCGGTGGCCGAGTCGGAGCCAGCGCCAGAGGCGCCGCCTTCACCGGAACCGCACGCTGTCAGCAGGAGGCCGAGGGCTGCGGCGGACGCGACGGCCAGCGCTCGGCGGCGGGTGAGGTCAGTGGACATCTGCGGTGCTCCTGGATTCGGTGATGGCGAGGTCAGTCAGTCGGTCGGTCGAGGGCGCGGTGGACCGCAGGGTGCGGGCGGCGCCGAGGGCGAGCAGCAGGGCCGTGATGGCGAGGGCGAGCGGCACGACGCGACGCCACAGGTCGGCGTCGTCGCGGGCGGCTGTGAGACCCGTTGTCGAGGCGGCCACGCCGTCGACGTAGGCGGGGGCTACCGACCAGGTCGACGGGGTGCTCCCGTCAGGTAGCGGTGTCCCCGTGCTGATGCTGATGGTGCGGCTCGTGGGCAGCCCGCCTCCCGAGAGCGTGAGCACGACGACGTCACGCTGCGAGGCGTCGAGCAGGTGGCCATCGGTGACCCAGACCTCCTGCGACCGCGTGCTGGCCCAGGCCGCGGCATACGGGCCGGGGTATCGTCTGGCGTCGAGGCCGACCGGGATCCGGCCGCCACCAAGAGTCACGACCTGGTACAGCGTGACGCGCGCCGGCAGCGCGCTGGTGTCGGCAGCGACCTGCCGGATGACGTGTGCGGCGCTGAGCCCGGCCCGTGGGGCGGGGAGCGCGCCGTCGAGGGGAATCGACGTGCTCGTCCCCTCGACCTGCACCGTCACCGCGTTGCCGCCGGGCACCAGCTGCGCCGTGCCGACCCGACCGCCCACTGGGGACACCAGTGGCGCCGAGCCCGCGTCGGCCACGGTGGGGACCGGGACGGCGAGGGCCAGAGTGGCTCCCACGACGACGAAGGCCCCGGCGAGTGCGAGCTTGAGCCGGGCGCCCTGGCGGGCACTGGGACGGTGGGCCGCCGGCCAGAAGAGCAGCAGCGTCATGGGCACCAGGTAGGCGCCCCAGCCGATGACCTCGACGAGCCGCGGGTCGGCGGGGATGCCGAGGACACCCGTGACGACGGCGGCCTGCAGCGAGCCCGTCGGGGCCAGCCACGACAGGTCGACAGTGCGCTGCTGGCCGGCGTTGAGCCAGCCCGCCTCGTGGGCGGTGCGCAGGGCACTGAGCACCAGGCCGGACGCCACGAGCACGAGGAACGCGCTGGTCACCCGGAAGAAGCGGGCGAGGTCGAGCTTGACACCGCCGGAGTAGATGCCGAATCCGATCCCGGCGGAGACGACCACGCCGAGCACCGCGCCCGTCGCGGCGAGGGTGGCGTTCGTCGCGGCCGAGAAGGTGGCGAGCAGGAAGACGGAGGTCTCGAAGCCCTCCTTGAGCACGGCGAGGAAGGCCATGAGCACGAGGGCGCGCGACGAGCCGCGGCCGAGGGCGCTCTGGGCCGAGGCCTCGAGCTCGCGCCGCAGACCGCGGGCGTGCGTCGCCATCCACAGGATCATCCCCGTGACGAAGACGACCGCGACCGCCCCGATGACGCTCTCCATACCCTCTTGGGCGCGTTGGTCGAGGCTCGACTCGATCAGCTTGAGGGTCAGCCCCACCAGACCGCTGAGCAGCAGCCCGGCAGCCACCCCGACCCACATCGCGGCGAGCGAGCGGCCGTTCCTGCGCAGGAAGGCGGCGATGATGCCCACGATCAGGGCGGCCTCGAGGCCTTCACGCAGGCCGATCACGAAGGTTGCCAGCACGGCGGGACTCGCCTTTCGACGTCGAGTGGGTGGTAAGGGTCTCCTTACTTAGGTAAGGCTAACCACACTCGACAGAAAGGGCGAACTCACCCCAGCAGGGGACGCCGTACCTGCCGCTGCTGCTCGTACGCCTCGCGCGCGCGGGTGGTCGTCTCGAGCGTCGACACCTCGGCGACCGGCACCTCCCACCAGCCCTCGCCGTCGGGCGCGTAGACCAACGGGTCGCTGGTCACGTGGATCAGGGTGGGGCCGTCGACCGCCTTGGCGGCTCGCACGGCGGCGACGAGCTGGTCACGGGCTGTCGGGCCCGGCTCGACCTCGATCACGTGCACGCCGTAGCTGCGGGCGTTCATGGCCAGGTCGACCGGCAGCACGTCACCGGCCTCGAACCCCCCACTGGCCTCGTCGAGGTAGCGGTAGCGCGTGCCGTAGCGCTGGCTGCCGATGGTCTCGGACAGGTGACCGATGGAGGCGTAGCCGTGGTTCTGCACGAGCACCACGACCACCTTGATCCGCTCCGCGACCGCCGTCAGCAGCTCGGTGTGCAGCATGAGGTAGGACCCGTCGCCGACCATGACGATGGGGTCGCGGTCGGGGGTGGCCCGCCGCACCCCCAGGCCGGCGGCGATCTCGTAGCCCATGCAGGAGAAGGCGTACTCGACGTGGTAGCCGAGCGCGTCACGCACCCGCCAGAGCTTGTGCAGGTCACCGGGCAGCGAGCCGGCCGCCTGGATGACGACGTCGGTGGGGTCGCTCGCCGACTGCACGGCGCCGATGATCTCGGGCTGACCCAGCAGGCTCGCCCCGGTCGGCGCGAGGGCGCCGTCGACGAGGGCGTCCCAGGTGCGCTTCGCCTCACCGGCCACGGTGGCGTACGACGCCTCGACCCGCCACCCCGACAGCGCGTCACCGAGGGCGTCGAGCGCCTCCCGGGCGTCCGCGACGACCGGCACCTGGGTGCCGTGCTTGTAGGCGTCGAAGGAGCCGACGTTGACGTTCACGAACACGACGCCGGGGTGCTGGAAGGCGCTGCGGCTGGCGGTGGTGAAGTCGCTGTAGCGGGTGCCGATGCCGATGACGACGTCGGCCTGCGCCGCGAGGCGGTTGCCCGCGCTCGAGCCCGTCGCCCCGACCCCGCCGAGGTACTGCGGGTGGTCCCACGGCAGCGAGCCGCCACCGGCCTGGGTGGTGGTGACGGGCACGCCCGTCGCCTCGGCGAAGCGGGCCAGCGACTGCTCGGCCCCGGAGTAGATGACGCCGCCGCCGGCGACGACGAGAGGGCGCTTCGCCCCGCGGATGGCGACGACCGCCCGGGCGAGGGCCGCCCGCTCCGGCAGGGGCCGGCGCAGCACCCACTCGCGGTCTTGGAGGAACTCCAGCGGCACGTCGAGGGCCTCGGCCTGCACGTCCTCGGGCAGGGCGATGGTCACGGCACCGGTCTCGACCGGGTCGGTCAGCACCCGCATGGCGGCCAGCGCGACGGAGTAGAGCTGCTCGGGTCGCTGCACGCGGTCGAAGAAGCGCGAGACCGGCCGGAACGCGTCGTTGACCGTGATCCCGGTGTCGTGGGGCATCTCGACCGCCTGAAGCACCGGGTCGGTCACCCGCGTCGCGAAGGTGTCGCTGGGCAGGATGAGGGCGGGCAGCCGGTTGGACGTCGCGAGGGCGGCGCCGGTGACCATGTTGGTCGACCCGGGCCCCACCGACGCGGTGCTGGCGAAGGTGCCGAGCCGACGACGCATGCGGGAGTAGGCGACTGACTGGTGCACCATGGCCTGCTCGTTGCGCGCCTGGTGATAGGGCATGAGCCCCGGCTGGTCGACCGACAGCTGCTTGAGCGCCTGCCCGATGCCGGCGACGTTGCCGTGGCCGAAGATGCCGAACGTGCCGGCGACGGTGCGCTCGCGGTGGTCGCCGTCGACGCTCCACTGGTGGGCCAGGAACTCGACGAGGGCCTGGCCCACCGTCATCCTGCGGGTCTGTGCGGTCATCACTCAGCTCTTGTCGGTGGGGGAGTGGGTGTCGGTGGGGCCGGGGGGGCCGTCGGGCAGGTAGGGCAGGCGCGCGTCGGGCTCCTGGCCCTCCCACGTGGCCCGGACCCAGCCGTGGGCGGGGTCGTCGCTGATCTGCCAGACCCGCTCGGGGTCGGGGCCGGCCATGACGTTGAGGTAGTAGAGGTCGTAGCCCGGCACCGCGGCGCACGGCCCGTGCCACCCGTGGGGCACCAGCGCCACGTCGCCGGTGCGCACCTCGGTGATCGTGTCGATCAGCCCGGCGTCGGAGCCGTAGGTGCGCATCCAGCCGTGCGCGTCGGCCTCCGGGGGCGCCGTGGCCCCCCGGGTGACCGCCGCCTCGAAGTAGTAGATCTCCTCGAGGCGCGACTCCTGCCCGGGCACGAGCGTGTCGTGCTTGTGCGGCGGGTAGGACGACCAGTTCTCGGCCGGGGTGATGACCTCGCACACGATGAAGCGGCTCGCCTCGAGCGTCGCCGGGGTGCCGAAGTTGTGCACCTGCCGGCTCGAGCGACCGGCGCCGCGCAGCTCGACCGGCACCTCGGCGCGGAGCACGTGCCGGGCTTCGTACGACGTCTGCGCCGGCGCCTCGGCGACCGCCACCCGGCCGCTGCCGGTGACCGTCGCCGACGTGCCGGTCCCGAGGTAGAGCACGTCGGTCGGGCCGTCGAAGACGGATCTCCGGCCCTCGAGCTCGACCCTCTCCAGGACGGCGGGACTGCCGTCGTCGTCGCCCTGCGCCGGCGCGGCGTACGAGACGCCGAAGGCTCCCGAGAGGGGCACGACGAGGCGCTCGACGCCGCCCGCGGGCAGGTCGAGCGACCCGCCGGCCGCGAGCACGGCGACCCGCAGACCGGTGTGCTGCCAGCCCTCGAGGGAGGCGTCGACGACGCTCTCCCACGGCCCCGCGGAGAGGGCGCCGCGGGGGTGGAACCAGGCGTTGGTGGGTGGGCTCGACGGTGAACTCTCCACGCGCGCCTCAGTTCTGGGGGAAGCCGAGGTTGATGCCGGCGTGGCTGGGGTCGAGCCACCGGCTGGTGATGGCCTTGACCTGGGTGTAGAACCGCACGCCCTCGGCGCCGTGGGCCTTGGTGTCGCCGAAGAGCGAGTCCTTCCAGCCGCCGAAGGAGAAGGTCGCGACCGGCACGGGGATGGGCACGTTGATGCCGATCATCCCCACCTGCACCTCGTTCTGGAAGCGGCGGGCGGCCCCACCGTCGTTGGTGAAGATGGCCGTGCCGTTGCCGAACGCACCGGAGTTGACCAGCTCGACGCCCTCCTCGTAGCTGCCGACCCGCACCACCGACAGGACCGGGCCGAAGATCTCCTCGGTGTAGGCGCGCGACGTGGTCGGCACGTGGTCGAGCAGGGTCGGCCCGAGCCAGAAGCCGTTCGGGTCGCCGTCGACCTCGATGCCGCGACCGTCGACCACGACGGTGGCGCCGTCGTCGTCGGCGACGTCGATGTACGACGCGACCTTGTCGCGGTGCACCTGGGTCACCAGCGGGCCCATGTCGCAGGAGCGCCGGCCGTCGCCGACCTTGAGCCCGCTCATCCGCTCGGTGATCTTGGCGACGAGCTCGTCGCCGACCGGGTCGACGGCGACGACGACCGAGATGGCCATGCACCGCTCGCCGGCGGAGCCGAAGCCGGCGTTGATCGCCGAGTCGGCCGCGAGGTCGAGGTCGGCGTCCGGCAGGACCAGCATGTGGTTCTTGGCGCCGCCGAGGGCCTGCACCCGCTTGCCGTGCGCCGTGCCCGTCTCGTAGACGTAGCGGGCGATCGGCGTGGAGCCGACGAACGAGATGGCGCGCACGTCCGGGCTGGTGAGCAGGCCGTCGACGGCCTGCTTGTCACCGTGCAGCACGGTGAAGACGCCGTCGGGCAGACCGGCTTCCTTCCACAGCGCCCCCAGCCAGTTGGCTGCGCTCGGGTCCTTCTCGGACGGCTTGAGCACGACCGTGTTGCCTGCGGCGATGGCGACGGGGAAGAACCACATCG
>JBBRNQ010000130.1:0-11015 GCA_038230235.1 Actinomycetales bacterium | reverse complement strand
ATTCGAGGGCACGTGCCCGCGTATGCGGGCCGGGCGTGCGGGTGCGGTCGATATTCGGGGGCACGTGCCCCCGAATGCGGGCGGCTCGCCGTCCCATCGGCCGCGGCGGGTGGCTCAGTCGGTCGACTCGGGTCCCCCGGGATGGTCGAGCTGCGCGACCGCGACGCCCGTACGTCGCGCGCGGTGCAGCACGAGCTCTCGTCGCACCTCGACCCGCTCGGGCAGCTCGGCGCGCACCCGGCCCAGCACCTCGACCCGACGCTCGGCAGGCACCATCAGCCACGCCGAGACGGTCGACATCAGCCCGACCACCGCGTCGGCGTCCCACCAGCTCGTGGTCGTCAGGTCGTGCTCCTCGACGTCGGTGAACCACGGGCTGGCGTCGAGCTCGTCGCCCGGCCAGCGCAGCCCCGTGAGCGGCTCGGCCGAGGCAGTCACCTCATCAGTGGCCATCACCTCCGAGCGCACGCGTTCGACCGCAGCAGTCAGGGTCTCGTCCACCAGGTCGACCGGGCCACCCGTGCTGGCGAACACCCCGCCCTCGGGCAGGAGCGAGGCGGCACGGGCCCAGCGGGTGGCCGGGTCCGTCCAGTGCCAGGCGGCGGCGGCATACAGGAGGTCGTGCTGGCTGTCGGTCACCGACGACAGGAGCGTCTCGAGGGTGGCGGCCACCACCGTCACGGGCAGGCCTTCCGTCACCCGCCCCAGCACCGTACGCATCTCGGGGTCGGGTTCCACCGCCGTCACGGGCACCCCGCGGGCAGCGACGGCCCGGGTCGCCTTGCCCGTGCCGGCACCCACCTCGAGCGCACGACCCCCGGGTGGGACGTGCTCGAGCAGCAGGTCGACCACGCTGCCCGGGTAGCCGGGCCGGTACCGCTCGTAGGCCTCCGCCGCCGAGCCGAAGGAGAGCGCGCGCTCCACGGGCCTTACCCGGCCGCGGCGGGCGCCTCGACGTTGACCGTGGGCACGCCCGACCCGCACCGCACGACGACCGCCCGCGAGGTGCGGTCACCCGGGTTCGACTCGCGGTGCACCGCCCCGGCCGGCACGTGCAGGAAGTCTCCCTCGTGCGCCTCCACCACGTGCTCCCCGGCGGGACCGGACTCGAGCCGGAAGGTGCCCGAGACGATGTAGAGGGTGGTCTCGTGCTCCCCGTGGTGGTGCCAGCCGGTCACTGCACCGGCCTGCGTGTCGACGGTGCCCGACCACATCCCGCCCGTGGAGAGGGCGACCTCGCGCGACATCCCCGGGGTCGGATCGGCGGGCGAGAGACGACCCGCCGGCACCAGCTCGCACGGGCGAGCAGGGTCACGTCGTCCGGACGCCCCCGGCGTGACCTCCGACGCCTCAGGCGTCACCTCGGACGACACCGTCGTGCCCTCGGGCGTGACGTCGGGCGTCGCCTCGGGCGTCACCCGCGGCGTCACCCGCGGCTTCTCCCGGTCGCTACCGTACGGCGGGTCGTCGGTCGGGTGGTCGTCAGGCCGGGTCATGCGCCCATCCAACACCCACTGAGCCAGCCCAGCCCGTGACCGTCGTCCTCAGCCCGTGACCGTCGTCCCCGCCCGTGACCGTCCTCCTCAGCCGGTGGCCGTCGTCGTGGGGCTCGGCACGGGATCGTCACCCGGTAGCGGCGTGAGGCGCGGGGGCGTCGTCGTCCCGGCCGCCAACAGGGTGATGAGCTGGTCAGCGGTGAGGGCCCCGGTCGTCACCTCGCCGACCGGGGGGACCGGCACGTTGGCGGGTGCCCCGTCGGCCTGCACGAAGCGCACCCGGTCGATCCCGACGACCGAGGTCGCGGTGAGCACGATCTGACCGATCGCCACCGGGAACCGCACCGGGCTGGGGTCCTGCACCGGTGCCCGGAGCTCGATGGTCGCCGTACCGCCGTCGACCGAGCGCAGGGCCACGGTGGAGCCGGGGGCGAGGTCGGTGGCCAGACCCCTGGTGCGCTGACGCTCGTTGGGGCCCAGCGCCAGACGCAGCAGGAGCTGCTGCACGAGGGGACGCAGGGGAGCGACCTCGACCTCGACCACCAACGGCACGAGGTGCTGGTGTCCGTCGACGAGGTAGACGGTGCCCCGGGCGGTTGCCGACGCCGTGTCGGTGGCCGACGGGGTCGCGCTCGAGGTGACGAGGCCGTAGGGGACCTCGTCGCTCGGCACGGACGTCGCCGCACCACCCGTCGGCAGGCTGCAGGCGCCCAGCAGGGGGAGCACCACGAGCGCGGCGACGGGCAGCGCCGACCGAGCGCGGGCCCTCGAGCGCCTCACGGCGCCACCCGCTCGCCTCGCTGGCTTCTGCGGCGCTCCGGCGGCACGCTCGCCAGAGGGAGCTCGACGCAGAAGCGGGCCCCGGGGAAGGCGTCCTCGCACCACACGCGCCCACCGTGGGCCAGAGCGGTCTCCGCCACGATGCTCAGGCCCAGCCCGCTGCCCGGGAGGCTCCCGCGTGATCCGCCCCGTACGAAGCGTTCGAAGATGCGTTCCCGCTCGGTGTCGGGCACCCCCGGACCCGCGTCGGTCACCTCGATGCGCACCCGGTCGCGCACGGGCCGCACCCGGACGTCGCACACACCGCCGCCGTGCCGGTCCGCGTTGTCGAGCAGGTTGACCAGGGCCCGCGAGACCTGGTGCTTGTCGACCTCGACAAGACCCACGGGGCCGGACCCGTTGCCCGGTACCGACATCAGCTCGGGGTTGCGGTGGCTCGCGACCAGGGTCTCGCGCACCAGCTCGGACACCTCGACCGGCGCCAGCACCTGGCCGCGCACACCGGCGTCGAGGCGCCCGAGCTCGAGGAGGTCCTCGAGAGTCTGCTGGAAGCGGGCGAGCTCGGTGCTGACGAGGTCGACGGCACGGCGGGTGCGTTCGGGCAGCTCGTCGCGGCGTCGACGGATGACGTCGACACTGGCCACGAGGGTGGTGAGCGGCGAGCGCAGCTCGTGTCCCACGTCCGCCGCGAACCGGGCGTCGCGCTGGATCCGCTCGTCGAGGGCCAGGGCCATCTCGTTGAAGGACCCGACGATCGTCGCGAGATCCGGGTCTGACGTCGGGGGCAGGCGCGTCTGCAGGCCGCCGGCGCCGATGCGGGCCGCAGCCGTGGCGACGGCGTCGAGCGGCGCCATGACCCTCCCGGCCGCGACCCGACCCACCACGGCGCCGACTCCCGTGGCGAAGACGGCGAAGACGAGGAGCACGGCCTGCAGCGTCGCCAGGGTCGAGGCGAGCTCGCTGGTGTGCGCGAGCTCGTAGAACTGCGCGTCGGCGCGCATCAGCGGCACCCCGATGACGATCACCGTCTGGCCGCCGGTCCTGGCCCAGGCGTACGTCACCGACCCGGCCTCGACCCCCGCCCGCACCGACGTCGGGAGCGACTCGGGGCCCTGGTCGAGCGACGTGGAGAACCAGCGCTCGCCCCGGTGGACGATGAGGTCGGAGTCCGACGGCGCGGCGACCGCGCCCAGCACGTCGGGCACCCGGGCGCCCTGGGTGAGCAGCCCGTCGGCGACGACGGAGGCGTCGGCGTAGGTCTGGCGCAGCGCAGAGGACTGCCGCTGCTCGATGAGGTAGTGCCGAGCGACGAGGTACGTGCCGACCGACAGCAGGGCCGAGAGGAGCAGCGCTCCCACGGCGAAGAAGAGCGTCACCGTGTCTCGCAGGCCGAGGGGGCGGTGCTGCAGGAGGCGCTCGACCCAGCGGGGCGCTCGTCGGGGGGTCATCCCGTGTCCAGACGGTAGCCCTGGCCACGCACGGTCACGACCAGCACGGGGGCGGCCGGGTCGTGCTCCACCTTGGTCCGCAGGCGACGCACGTGCACGTCGACGATGCGCTCGTCGCCGAAGTAGTCACGGTCCCACACGCGCTCGAGCAGCGATCGTCTCGACAGCACCCGGCCCGGTGGCGACGCCAGCTCGACGAGCAGGCGGAACTCCGTGACGGTCAGCCGCACCTGCTCACCCGCCCGGCGCACGACCCCTCCGCCGACGTCGAGCACGAGAGGCCCGTTGCTGGAGAGCACGATGACGTCGTCGCCCCCACCTCCCGACTCGCCTGCGGGGCTCGACGCCCGCCGTCTCATCGCCCGCAGCCGCGCCCCGATCTCGGCCACCTGGAAGGGCTTGGTGACGTAGTCGTCGGCGCCGGCCTCGAGAGCGCTGATGATGTCGTCGGTGCCGGAGCGGGCGCTGACGACGATGATCGGCGCCTGGCTGAAGGGACGCACCTCGCGGATGAAGGCGAGCCCGTCCATGCCCCCGAGCGTGAGGTCGACGAGCATGAGGTCGGGCGGGTTCCGGCCCACCTGCACGAGGGCGGACTCGGCACTCGCCGCCTCGACGACGTCATACCCCTCGTCCTCCATGGCCAGCCCCAGGGCAGCGCGGATCCCGTCGTCGTCCTCGAGCACCAGGAGGGTCACCACCTGCCCCATCCTGCCAGCGACGTCGGTGAGCGGTGTCGGTGAGCGGTGTCGCCTGGTCTCGCCTCGGTGTCGCCCTGAGCCTGCGGGAAAGCCGGGTGCGGCGGGTGTCACACCAGAGCGCGCGATCGTCACACAACTGCAAAGGCCCCGGCCGCCCGCCTCAACATCCCCGAGACAGAGTGGGGGTTGTTCGATCCGGCCGGGTTCCCGGCGGGATCGCGGGCCCGGGGCCCGCCACGAGGGAGGGGAGGCATTCGATGTCGACGATGCTGTATGCAGGGCCGAACGCCCCCACCCGACCGTCGTCGGGTCGTCGTACGGACGCGCTCGTGGGTCTGCGCGTCCTCGACGACGGCGAGGGCGCCGTGACCGTCGTCCTCGACGGGGACCACCTCGGGCAGGGCCTGGCCGAGCTGCGGCTGGGCCTGGCGGTCATCCTCCCGGGCGGCACCCACACCCTGACCATCGACCTGGTCGGGATCGACCGTCTCTCGTCGGTCTGCGTCGCGACCCTGCTGCGGGTCAAGCGCGTGTGCCTGGCGTGGCACGTGCACCTGATCCTGCAGCGACCGGGCGCCCGCAGCCGCGACCTCCTCGTGCGCACGGGTCTGCGCGACGTGCTCGAAGCGACGGTCGTGCCGTGAGGCCGCCCGTGCTCTCGCCCGACACCCGCCCGCTCGACATCACCTCGTGGGCCGGCCCGGCGGGCTTCACCGTCGCCCTGCGCGCTGGTCACCACCAGGCCGTGCGGCTCGTGCCGGGGGTGCGTCGGGTGGGCCTCGTGGTCGCGGACGACCGGGCGCCGCGGTCGCCGCTGGCCGACGACCTCGCCGTCCGGGTGTCATCGGCGGCGACGACCGTGTGGGCCCACGACGACGGCTCGGTCCTGGTCCGGGCGACCTTCGCCCCACCGGCCCTGCTCGTCCCGTCCGACCTCGAGCGGCCGGTGAGCATGGTCCCCGAGGTGCCCGGCGAGCCGGGTGAGGTGCGGCTCGGGCCAGGAGACCGGCTCGTCGTGCTCACGTCGGCCGCCTTCGACGAGGCCCCGCAGGTGGTTGCGCGCCTGGTGCGGGGCGAGGGGCTGGCCGGCGAGCGGCGACGACTCGACGACCTCCGCTCGGCCACCGACGCCGCCCTGCTGCGTCGGCTCCTGCGTCACGCACCCACCGCCGGCGGCGCTGTGCTCACCCGCACCCCGGCGGGTGCGTCCCTCGACTCCGCACCCGTGCACCACCCCGTGCTCCACCCCCTGCTCCACCCCACTGACCGGAGGTTCCGATGAACAGCACGACGACCAGTCGGCCGCACCACGCGACGAACCGGGCGGCCTCCTCCAGCCGCACCCACGGTGCGCCCAGCACCAGCAGCACGAGCGAGAGCACGGCCTTCGTCTCCGAGGTCAGGCTGCAGTGGGCGCTGGCCACGCGCCAGCACGACGACGCCGTGGCCCGGGGCGACGACGGGGCGCAGCAGGACGCCCGCGAACGGCTCCACGAGCTGTGGGAGCTCCTGGCGAGCAACGACATGTCGCTCGACCTCCTGCGCCTCGGCCCGCCGCTCTGAGGCGGCTGCGCCCACCTCCACCCCGCCGCCTGACACCGTAGGTCGCGCACACCGCCGGACCCCACGCCTCGTCCGGGCGGTCACCACCGGCACGTCGGGGCACCGGGTCCGAACCCGCACCCAACCGTCGGGCTAGCATCGGCGTCCAGAGGGTATGACCACGATGGCGCTCCGCGCCGTGCGCGACCCGATGGGAGAGGGCATGGCGCTGCGCCGCGTCGGGCACGATGCCCTGGTCGAGGAGCAGGTGCGTGAGGTCTTCGACGCCCACTACGGCCGCCTCGCCGGGTGGACCGCCAGGCTCGTGGGGGACCCCGACCTCGCGCACGACCTCGCGACCGAGGCCTTCGTGCGGCTGCTCGCCCACTGGGGCGAGGTCGACGACCCCCGCCCCTGGCTGTACGGCGTGACGGCCAACCTCGTGCGTGACACCTGGCGCAAGCGCGGTCGGGAGCGGGTCGCCTACGAGAAGGTGGGCATCGCCCAGGAGAGTGCGCCGGGCACCGACCTGGCGGCTCGCACGAGCGTGCGCGACGCCGTGCTCCAGCTCCCCGACCGCCTGCGCGTGTCGGTCCTCCTGCACTACTTCGCCGACCTCACGGTGGCCCAGGTGGCCACCCAGCTCGGCAAGTCCGAGGGTGCCGTCAAGCGTGACCTGTTCGACGCGCGGAAGCGCATGCAGCCGATGCTGGAAGGTGTCCGATGACCCGCGACGACGACCGTTCCCGAGCCGGACGGGACCGCGACGGTGTCGACGGCGACGCGGGGCCCGACCTCGTGGCGGACTTCTTCGCCGCCGAGCGCGACACGGTGCGCCCGCTGTCGGCCGACGACGTGCGCTGGCAGCGGATCACCCGCGAGCACCGTTCGCGCGGTGGCTCCTGGCTGCGGTATGCCGCGGTCGCGGCGGCCGTGGTCGTCATCAGCGGCGGGGTCGGGCTCGTCAGCTCCCTCAAGCACCAGTCGGCCGTGCCCGCTGCCCAGCCGACGGTCACCCGCACCGTCTACGTGCCGGCCCCGTCGGCGTCCGCGGTGCTCCCCGGACCGGACACCACGTCGTCGATCCCGACCGCACCCTCGTCGGCGACGGGTGGCGCGCCGGCCGCCAGGGTGCCGGACGACTTCACCGTGCTGTCGGTGACCACGGTCGCGAGCGGGCGGCTGTTCGCCCTCGGGTCGGCGTCCTGTGCCGGTGCGCCGTGTGCGCTGCTGGCCACCTCGAGCGACCGCGGCGCGACGTGGACCCTGCGCAGCCGGGTGCCCGGGGTCATCGCAGCGCCCCGGCTGGCGACCTCGCTGCCCCCGTCGACCTCGCTGCCCTCGTCGTCAACCTCGCCGTCGTCGCCGTCGTCGCCGTCGTCGCCGTCGTCGCGGTCGTCGCTCCCCGCGACGGTCGGCTCGGGCGCCGGGGTCACCGACGTGCGGTTCGCCAGCGACACGGTCGGCTGGGTCTTCGGCAGCACGGTGCTGCGCACCACGGACGGTGGACTCAGCTGGGCACCGTACGCTCACGGCAGCAGCGGGCCGGTGCTGGCCCTCGAGACCGATGGGAGCGACGTCGCGCTCGCGGCCGCGGTGTCCTGCAGCGCACCCTCCTGCACCGGCGCGGTCAGCGTGTCACGGGCGACGGTCGGGGCCTCGTCGGCCACGGTCGTGGGGTCGCCGCTGGCCCTGGGCCAGGGGTACCTCGGGCTCGACCTCGCCTGGCGTCAGCAGAACGCGATCCTCTCGGTGCGCGCGGGGAGCCAGAACCCTCCGGCGGCCGCCGTACGGGGATCCACCGTCACCACCCTGCCCCAACCCGACTGCTCGGGGGCCACGAGCGTCATCGCGGCCCCGGCCGACGGGTCGGGCCTGGTGCTCGTGTGCGGGTCGTCCACGTCAGGTGGCCGGCTCGGCCCGGTCTTCTCCGGCGACGGCACCTCGTGGTCGCCCGTCGCCGACGCCGGCCCGACCCTGGCCTCGGGCAGCCTGCTGGCCGCGGCCGCCGTCGACCCGAGCCACCTGGTGCTCGCGGCCGGCGGCACCGCCGACGACGCGGGAGCGCTCTCGGTCAGCGCCGACGCCGGTGGTACGTGGCACGCCCCGGTGGTCCAGTCGACTCCGGTCGGCGGCTTCGCGTGGGTCGGCTCACCCGGTGGGCGCACCTACTACGCCCTGCCGGCCCGACCGAGCGGGTCGTTCTGGCGCAGCGACGACGCCGGCCAGACCTGGAAGGCGGTCGCGGTCCGCTGACGACCGGGCCCACCGACCCCTCGACAGAGTGTCGGTCTCTCGGCCCGGACGTGACACGGTGCTCCTGCACTCGAGCCTTCGCAGGATCCAGAATGGGGGAGTGAACCTGCGCGCCCAGCCCACCGTCTACGAACGCCGACGTCCGTCACCGGGGCTCGTGGCATCGGCGCTGAGCGACACCGCCCATGCGGTGTTCTGGCTCGCGGACACCGGTGCGCCCGCGACCTACGCTCCGCTCACCGCGGACACCAGGGCCGACCTGGTGGTCGTCGGTGGCGGCTACTGCGGGCTCTGGACCGCCGTGATCGCCAAGCGCCGCAACCCCGGAGCGCACGTGGTGCTGCTGGAGGCGCAGACCATCGGCTGGGCCGCCTCGGGGCGCAACGGCGGCTTCTGCGAGGCCAGCCTCACCCATGGCGAGGAGAACGGTCGCAGCCGATGGCCCGGAGAGTACGACGCGCTGCAGCGCCTCGGCACCGAGAACCTCGCCGCCCTCGAGCACGACCTCGCCACCCTCGGCATCGACTGTGAGCTCGAGCGGAGCGGGATGCTCTCCGTCGCGGTCGAGGACCACCAGGTGCCCTGGCTCGCGCAGGAGCCGTCGTACCTCGATGCCGCCGGCGTCCGTGCGCAGATCGACTCACCGATCTTCCTCGCCGGCGCCTGGGAGCGCGAGGGCTGCGTCCTGGTCCACCCCGGCAAGCTGGCGCGCGGTCTCGCCCGTGCGGCCGCCGAGCTCGGCGTGGAGATCCACGAGGGCACGGCCGTCGAGGCGATCGAGACCCCCCGCTCGGCCGGGCAGGCTGGCGCCACCCGCGTCCGGACCGCGCGCGCCGTGGTGAGCGCCGACCGGGTGGCCCTGGCGACCAACGTCTTCCGACCGCTGCTGCGGCGCGCCCGACCCTTGACGGTGCCGGTCTACGACTACGTGCTGATGACCGAGCCGCTCAGCAGCCAGCAGCTCACCTCGATCGGCTGGGCCAACCGACAAGGCCTCGCCGACCTCGCCAACCAGTTCCACTACTCCCGGCTGACCGCTGACAACCGCATCCTCTACGGGGGCTACGACGCCGTCCACCACGCCGGCGGTCGGGTGCGAACCTCCTACGAGGACCGGCCTGAGAGCTATCAGCGGCTGGCCTCGCACTTCCTGACGACGTTCCCCCAGCTCGAGGGGGTCCGGTTCAGCCACCGGTGGGCCGGCGCGATCGACACCTGCACCCGGTTCGCCGCCTTCCACGGGACCGCCCGCCGCGGCCGGGTCGCCTACGCCGCGGGGTTCACCGGGCTCGGCGTCGGAGCGACCCGGTTCGCTGCCGAGGTGATGGTCGACCGGCTCTCCGGCCAGCAGACGCCACGGACCCGGCTCGAGATGGTCCGCCGGCTCCCGCTGCCGTTCCCGCCCGAACCGGTCGCGGCCATCGGGATCGGGCTCACCAAGTGGTCCCTCGACCGCGCCGACCACCGGCAGGGCCGACGCAACCCCTTCTTGCGCACGCTCGACCGTCTCGGCCTCGGGTTCGACTCGTGAGCCACCCGCGCCTCCACGCGGCCGACGTCCGGACGACCGACCTGGAGCCCCTCCCGATCGCTGCCGACAGCGTGCGCGCCGGGACGCCGCGGGCCTCGTACGCCGGCGCCCCCCCATGAGATAGCGTTGGCTTTAGGGACCGATTTGTGAGTCCTCAATCCTCGCTGAAGAGGCTGCGCGGTGTACGCTCTCATTGCGATGACTACCACCATGCACACTGATCCGCGTGTTGAGACCTGCGCTCATTGGTGCGACGCCTTCCCCCCCGGGGCTGCCATGTTCTCGAGGCCAGCTTTTGCGTAAGAAGTGGACGGAGCTACTCGTGTTGAGAGCGCCAACCCCCGACTCGACCCTGGATCCCTTTCGTGGGGGCGTGGCCGTCCTGTTCTCGAACGGCGACCTCGCTGGCCACCTTGCCGCGAGCGTAGGCACCTTCTGGTCTCCCAGCCGTCCTCTGTCTCGGCAGTGGTGGGTGTGGTTCATCGTGGTCTGGTCCGACGGAGTGCGTGAACGCCCGTTCGAGGACTACCCGCCGTTCAGCGTGGTCGAGGAGATCGTGTCCGGCACCTTCACCTGGGAAGAGGCCGGACCTCACGGAGGGAGCTACACAGTTGAGTGGGTTCCCGCGGGCGAGCGCGAGGGAGTGCTGGCCGACCTCGGTATCGGAGCGCGTGACTTCTGAGCCGCACACTGCGACCACCGGGCCACTAAACCCCAGGCAACCCAGCGCGACTTATAAGACCAGCGCTATCTCATGGGGGGGCGCCCCGTCGACGAGACCGGGCTGAAAGCCTTCGTGGGCGCGCCGCGCGACCTCATAGGCGAGAGGATTCTGGTCGCAGGTGGGAAGTTGCAAGGTGCCTGCAGCGCCCGCGTGTAGAACGACTGTTGAGCGTCCGCTGTTATTCGCCCGGATGTCGGTGGAGTCAGCCGGCGAGTCGCACCCGTGCCGTCGACGACGTGCCGTCGGCGTGGCGGACCACGACGTCGAACGACGACGACGTGGGCTTGAGCGTGACTGCTGCCACGGCTCCGTCCGTCGTCGCTGCCCGAACCACCTCGCGTGCCGATCCGTGCTCCACGGTGTACGTGGCCCCCGTGTCGCACCCAGGGGCCACGAGAAGATCGACCGTGCCGCCGACCGTCGCATACTTCACGGTCACGTCGGTGGTCGCGTTGGTGAGCACCGCACCTGCGGCAGCGGCCGACAGGGTCGTCCCACAGACGACGAGCGGCGGAGACCCGGAACTGTCGCCGTCCT
>JBBRNQ010000129.1:0-11386 GCA_038230235.1 Actinomycetales bacterium | reverse complement strand
TCGGCGTCGCGGTGGCCGCGTTCCACCGCCGCGATGAGCAGCAGGTCCAGGTCAGGCCCCGGGGACGGGCCGCCGGGAGCGGGGGCGCCGACCAGGTGCCGGTCGACGTAGCGCCGGAGAACAGCGAGGAACAAGCCCCGTTTGCTGCCGAAGGCCTTGTAGAGGCTGCCCCTGTGCAGGTTGAGCGCCTTGACGAGGTCGTCGATCGAGGTCCCCTCGTAGCCACCCTGGACGAAGGCGCCGGCGGCAGCGTCGAGGACGTCGTCCTCGTCGAACCCGCGTGGCCTGCCCATGCCACCCACCGTACGCATTGGTGAACGGTCAGTCAAGAACGATCAGTCAACAATGAGTGGAGGGCTACGCTGCCGGGCGTGGTCGGTCTCCCAGCGTCTCTGTCCGCGCGTCAGCGCGAGCTGCTGGAGCGGTGGCTCCCCGGGCTGCGGATCGTGAGCGACCACAGCTGGGGTCTGGTCGACAACGTCGTGATGCAGGTCGAGGCCGGTGGTCAGCAGTTCATCGTCAAGGCGGACGGAAAGTCGAACCACCACGTCCCCCGAGAGCTGGACGCCCACGATCGGTGGCTGGCTCCGTGGGTGACCAGGGGGCGGGCACCTCGGCTGGTGGCAGGGGGAACAGCTGCGCGAGGCGGTCAACACCGCTGTCTGGGCCTACACGGTGGGCGACGAGTCCTACGAGCCGTCCCCGGCCGGTCAGCCAGCCGTCCTGCGGTGGATCGACTTCCAGGTGAGGTACGCCCCCAGCCCCTCGAGGCCGTACTCGACCCCGAGCCCGGAGTCGTGGCGACCACCGAAGGGGGCAGCGTGGTTCGAGCCGAAGAAGTTCAGGCCCACCGAGCCGGTGTCCATCCGGTCGGCCACGGCCAGCGCGTCGGCGGGTGAGCCGGAGAAGACCAGACCACCCAGCCCGTACGGCGTGTCGTTGTTCAGCGCGACGGCCTCGTCGAGGTCGTCGTACCGCAGGATGCAGAGCACCGGGCCGAAGATCTCCTCTCGGGCGATCCGCATCGTGGGGGTGACGTCGGCGAAGACGGTGGGCTCGACGTACCAGCCCCTGCCGGGCACGGGACGCCCACCGGTGGTGGCGCGGGCGCCCTCGGCGAGGCCCGACTCGAGGTAGGACAGCACGACGTCGTACTGCGCCTTCGTGGCCATCGGCCCGAAGACCGTCTCGGGGTCGAACGGGTCGCCCTGGCGGGCGTCAGCGACGGTGCGCGTGACCATCTCGACGACCTCGTCGTAGCGCGAGGAGGGGGCCAGGATGCGCGTCGAGATGTAGCAGGTCTGGCCGGTGTTGCGCAGGCACGAGCGGATGAGCACCGTCTGCATCTCGGCCAGGTCGGCGTCGGGCAGCACCACGGCAGACGACTTCCCGCCGAGCTCGAGGGTCACCGGTCGCAGCAGCTCGCCACAGGCGGCCGCGATCCTGCGACCGACGGGCGTGGAGCCGGTGAAGGCCACCTTGGCCGTCAGCGGGTGCCGCACCAGGGCGTCGCCGACCGCGCCACCGCCGGTGACCAGGTTGACCACGCCCGGGGGGACGCCGGCGGCCGCCGCCGCCTCGACCACGAGGCGGATCGACAGCGGGGTCGACGGCGCGGGCTTGATGACGACGCTGCACCCGGCCAGCAGGGCCGGGGCGAGCTTGATGACCACGAGGTTGATCGGGAAGTTCCACGGCGCGATGAGCACGCACGGCCCGACGGGGTCGCGTCGAACGACGGACTCGGCTCCACCGGCCGGGAACGGCCGCACGTCTTCCCTCTCGAGGTGCTCGGCGAGCCCCGCGAAGTAGCGCAGGATGCTCGCCGCGTTGGCGGCCGCGCCCAGGGTCTCGGCGACCGGGGAGCCGTTCTCCCGGGTGTTGGTCTGCGCCAGTGGCACCGCCCGCGCCTCCACCTCTGTCGCGAAGCGGAGCAGGACCTCGGCGCGCGCGGACGGCGTCATCTGGGGCCAGGGTCCGGTCCGGAAGGCCCGGTCGGCGGCGGCCATCGCGGCCTCGACGTCGGCCGGCGTGGCGTCCGGCACGGACCCCCACGCCTGCTCCGTGGCCGGGTCGACGACCTCGGTGCGGTTGGCGCCGGTCGAGGGCACCCAGGCGCCGTCGATGAAGTGGTCGTCGACGTGGGTCCACGGCAGGACCAGCGCGTCGCGCACGTCGCCTCCCTCCTGCCGGTATGAAGACACCGCCGTTGACACGGTCGTCACCGCAGCACTGCCGTCTTGAGCAGCGCGTTCGACCGCGCGAGGTCGGCCCGGGCCATGGCGATGCCGGCCTGCGTCAGCAGCTCGGGCACGATCTCGGCCTCGAGCCGGTCGCAGTAGTGGGCTGGGTCCATCCCGAACCAGCCCGACGCCAGGGCGATCCCTGCCTGGTCGAAGCGCCACAGCCGGTCGGCGTCGCGGACCAGCGCGTCCTCGAGGGTGTGGGCCTGCTTGCGGGTGTCGTGGCCGTCGACGATCGCGACCACCTGGTCGACGAAGTCGGCGCTGTAGCCCAGCGGGGGCAGCACCTCGCGAGCGATCTCGCAGCCCTGCTTCTCGTGCTCGAAGCGGATCTGCGCCTTGCGCCAGTCACCGGTGAAGCCCTCGGAGAGGATGCGCGACTCGTCGACCCGGCCCCACCCGGTGTCGTGCAGCAGGATCGCGACCCGGACCAGCAGGGCGTCGGCCTCGGGGTGGACCGCACACAGCCGCTCGGCGTACGCGAGGGAGATGGGCAGGTGGATCGCGTTGCCGCGGGTGCGGGTCTCGGGGACGACGCGGGCCCAGATCGGGTCGAGGTCCTCGCGGGACGCGGGGGTCAGCGCGATCGGTGAGGTGTCGATCGGCCGGTCCGTCTCGATGGGGATCGAGGCGGGAAGGGGGCTGGTCACGGGTGGCTCCTGACGTTCGCTGCCGCGGCGGCAGGCTCGGTGATGACGGACTTGAGCTGGACGGCGACATCGTCGGCGGCGTCGAAGGGGATGGTGGCGCGCCTGGCCAGCGCACTCCTGACGGCGATGAAGTCGAGCGGCGCGTTGAGGCAGTCGGCGGCGATCAGGGCCTCGGCGCGGTAGTAGAGCACCGAGTACCGGCCCTTTGCCTCGTCGTGACGCACGAGGACCCGGTCGTGGCCGGTCGACAGCCCGGCGATCTGCAGCTTGATGGCGCCCTGGTTCGACCAGAACCACGGGATGCCGGCGTACTCCTCCTCGCGCCCGGTGATGGCGTAGGCCGCCACCTTGGCCTGCTCGATCGCGTTGTTCACGCTCTCGAAGCGCACCCGGTCACCGTCGGGGGCGCCCGGCACGGGATTGGGCAGGTTGGCGCAGTCACCGACGGCGAGGGTCACCCCGTCGGAGGCCCGCGCGTGACGGTCGACCCGGATCCCGTTGTCGCACAGCAGTCCGATCGACTCGGCCAGCTCGGTGTTGGGGATGACCCCCACCCCGACCAGCACCAGGTCGGCCGGGAGCACCGAGCCGTCGGCGAGCTCGACCCCGGCCACGCGGTCGCCGCGGGCGACGATCCGCCTCACCTGCGTCGAGAGGCGCACGTCGATGCCGGCCGCCCGGTGGTGCTCGAGCAGGTAGGCCGCGGTGGTGGGCCCGACCCCTCGTCCGAGCAGTCTCGGACCGGCCTCGAGCAGGCTGACGTGCTTGCCCATCGTCGTGAGCGACGCAGCCGCCTCGATGCCGATGAAGCCACCACCGATGACGACGACCCTCGTCGCGTCGGGCACGCGCGCCTTCAGCTCGAGGGCGTCGTCGGCGTTGCGCAGGTAGAGCACGCCGGGCAGGTCGACCCCCTCGAGCAGGAGCCGGCGAGCCCGGGCGCCGACGGTCAGTGCCAGCCGGTCGAACGCGAGCTCCGCCCCGCTGAGGGTGTGCGCCACCCCCGACCCGTCCACCTGCTTGACGATCCGGATGACCCGCTCGTTCTTGACCACGTCGATGCGGTGCTCGGCCCAGTAGTCGGCCGTGCGGAAGATCAGCGACTCCTTGCTGACCTTGCCCTGGAGGAACTCCTTGGACAGGGCGGGGCGCTGGTAGGGCCGGTGGTTCTCGTCACCCAGCAGGGTGATCGGCCCGTCGTGGCCCAGCGCCCGCAGGGAGGTGGCCAGGGAGACCCCCGCCTGCGAGGCGCCGATGATCAGCAGACCGGCCACGGCTAGACCTGGGTCGCCGGGGTCGTGACGTGCAGGTCCATCCCGTCGACCACGCGCACCTGGCACGAGAGCCGCGAGGTCGTTTCCCGGTCAACAGCCGCGCCGTAGAGCATCTCGTCCTCCATCTCCTCCATCGGTGGCAGGTCGACGAAGTCGGCGGCGTCCACGAAGACGTGGCAGGTGGCGCACGACAGCGAGCCACCGCACTCGGCGACGATGCCGGCCACCCCGTTGCGTACGGCGGTCTCCATCACGGAGTCTCCGATGGTCGCCTCGACCACGCGCTGCGCGCCGAGGGTGTCGGTGAAGGTGACCTGGGGCATGCGAATCTCCTGGGGGAAGGGGCATCCGGGCGATGGGTCTCACCCGGGTGGTGGGGGTCAGATGAACTGACGGCCGCCGTCGACGACGATGGTCTGACCGGTGACGTAGCTGCTGTCGGGTCCGGCGAGGTAGAGGGCGGCGCCGACGACGTCGTCGGGCTGGCTGGCCCGGCGCAGGGCGCCGCGGTCGACGCCGTACTGCTCGGCGTTCTCCATCAGCGCCAGGCTGGCCTCGGTGAGGGTGAAGCCGGGAGCGATCGCGTTGACGGTGATCGACCGGCGGCCGAGCTCCTTGGCCATGACCCGGGTCAGCGCGATGACGCCCCCCTTGGACGCCACGTAGTGGGCCCAGTTCTCCGACCCGCTGTAGATCGTTGCCGACGACAGGTTGATGACGCGGCCGCCGTCGGGGAGGTAGCGGCTGCAGGCCCGCACGCACATCCACGGGCCCTTGAGGTTGACCCCCATCACGAGGTCCCACTCGGCCGGGTCGATGTCCTCGAGCGGCGAGCGGGTCACCGTGCCGTAGATCGCGGCGTTGTTGACGAGCACGTCGATGCTGCCGCCACCGAAGTCGGCGACGGCGGCCGCCAGGGCCTGGGTGGACTCGAGCGAGGTGACGTCGACCGGCCCGTGCCAGGCCTCGGCACCGGCCGCCTCGACCAGCCGGGCCGTCTCCTTCGCCCCGTCGGCGTTGAGGTCGGCGACGGCGACGCGGTAGCCGCGGGCGGCGAAGCCGAGCGAGAACGCGCGGCCGAGGCCGCCGGCCGCACCCGTGACGAGCACGGTGCGGTCGGCACCCTCGGAGGCCCGGTGGTCGGGCACGGTCACCTGGTCAGCCCTCGAGGATCTCGACGCGCCCGGAGGTGCCGTCGACTCGCAGCAGCTGGCCGGTGCGGATCGTCGTCGACGCCGACCCGGTGCCGGTGACCGCCGGCAGGCCGTACTCACGGCACACGATGGCGGCGTGGCTCATCATGCCGCCGATGTCGGTGACGGTGGCCTTGATCTTGCCGAAGATCGGTCCCCACGAGGGCGCGGTGATGGTGGCGACGAGGATCTCGCCCTCCTGCACCTCACCGAGCTGGTCGGCGTGGGTGATGACCCGGGCCCGACCCTCGACGAGACCCGGGGAGGCCGCCATCCCGGTGATCGCCCCGTCGGAGCCCTCGTCGTCGGCGTGCAGCCACTGCTGGACCTGCTCGGTGGTGATGCCGTAGAGCATCATCGTGAAGGGCTCGGTGATCTGGGCCGGCGGCGTGTTGAGGGCCGGCTGCGGACGCCGGCTCGACAGCGCGTCGATGATCACCTTGCGCCGGGCGATCTCCTTGGGCCAGTAGTGCGGTCCCGTCGCGTCGGCGCCGACGGCCCAGCCGGTCACGAGGTCGAAGATGGCCTCACGGACCTCACCCCGGGTGAGGTAGAGCATCTCGTCGGGAGTCGACCAGAACCCCGCCTCCACGAAGACCGCACCGAGCTCGCGCACCTTGCGCCAGAAGACGCCCATCGTCCAGTGCTCGATGTAGAAGTTGTGGTTCTCGACGTACGGGTACGCCGTCGCGGCGAGGCCCAGCTTCGCGTCGAAGAGGTCGCGGGTCTCACCGTCGACGAGGTCGCGGTACTCCGAGACGATCCGGTCCTTCTCGGCGATCAACGCCTCGATCGGCCGCATGATGTCCTGGCCGTCCTCGACGCGCCGGATGTAGTCCTTGATGTAGCCGAGCGGGATCTCCTGGTGCTCGATCCAGTACTTGTCGTGGCCGTAGAAGCCGTTGCCGACGGTGAAGTTGAACCACGGGTCCTGCACGCCCACGTAGCTCTCGACCCAGGCGTCGCCGCCCGCGTCACGGACCGCCTGCAGGGTGCCGTCCACGTCGTCGGTGTCGGCGAAGGCCGCCTGCAGCCCCATCTCGACAGCCTTGACCGCCAGCTTCTTCAGCTCGTCGTCGGGTCGGAAGAGCTCCATGTCGACGCCCTGGACCATCTTGGCGATGGCCAGGTCGGGGATGCCCGGGAAGGCCTCCTTGCAGAAGCCGAAGAAGTCGAGGTAGGCGATGTAGCCCAGGTTGAGGAACTCGAAGTGGTACTGCCAGTTCTGGTAGCAGAGCTGGATCAGCCGGTCGTAGTTCTCCATGAGGACCTCGGAGCCGTCCATGGCCTTGCCGGTGACGATGTCCTCGAACGGCACCACGCCGGGCAGCGACCTGAACTCGAGCGCGGCCATCTCGTCGATCGTGCCGCGCACCTTGACGTGCCACTGGGCCAGCAACGCGTCCCAGTTCTGGAAGTAGTGGCCGGCGCGGCGCTCGAACTCGGGCACCCGCGCGGCGATCTGCTCCTCGGGGACACCCACCGGGCTCATGTAGAGGTAGCCGAGGTGGATCTTGAACTCGATGCCGTTGGCCGGCGGGATCATCAGGTGTCGGGTGTTGTACTGCCCCAGGCACTTGACCGCGAACTCGCCACCGATGGTCTCGAACGGCTTGAAGACCGTGGGCCAGTGCTGGCTGTCGCAGAACCAGAACTTGTCGTCGCCGCCGGGGGCGTTGTCGAAGACGAGGCTGTAGGGGTAGAGCTGCTCCCAGCCCTCTGCCCCCTCCGGCACGGTCAGGTCGGAGGGCTTGGGGAAGGACTTGAGGGCCTGCTGGTCGACGGTCATCTGGTGGTCCTGTCTCATTTCTTGCCGAGGAGCGCGGAGGTGATGCTGCCCATGGAGAACCCGGGGGAGGCCGGGGTCGTGGTGGTGACGACGGGCGTGACGAGGGGGGTGGCGGTCTTGCTGGAGTGCACGGTCTCGGGGCGCGACTGCAGGAGGAGCAGGTTGTCGCCGTCGGGGAGGTCGGCGTCGAAGGCCCACTCGATGTCCTGGGGACAGCCGTAGTGCTTCTCCGCCCGCTTGGCCATGCTCGCGACAGCGAGCAGCTCGGCGTCGCTGAGGCAGCGGGTCCGGCGTCGCTCCTCCGACACCTCCCGCTCGACGAGGGTCCTGGTCACCGGGTCGGGGACGAGCTCGGCGTGCTTGTCGCCGATGTGCGTCCGCACGACGGTGAGCATCACCTTGTCGAGGAGGAGGTTGTCGGGGGTGACGGTGCCCGACACGACCATCTCGCCGACCCCGTACGACGCGTCGATCGTGATCTTGGAGCGGTCACCGGTCGTCGGGTCCATCGTGATCGCCACGCCGGCAGTCTTGGCGTTGACCATCTTCTGGACCGCGACCGCCATCGACATGTCAGTCTCAGGAATATTGTTCTTGAGACGGTAGAGGATGGCTCGCGTGGTGTAGAGCGAGGCCCAGCAGCGTCGGATGTGGTGGCGGACGGAGTCGAAGCCGGTGAGCCAGAGGTAGGTGTCCTGCTGCCCGGCGAAGCTGGCGTCCGGCAGGTCCTCGGCCGTCGCCGACGAGCGCACCGCGACGGGGACCTCCTCGGGGAAGCGGGACTGCAGCGAGGCGTAGGCGACGGCCAGCTCGGCGCGGATGTGCTCCGGCACCGGGAAGGACTCGATGTGGTCGCGGATCTGCGCCGAGACCTCGTCGACGTGGCTGAGGTCGTCGTGACGCAGGGTCTCGATGCGGGTGGCGATCTCGTCGGCGATGCCCGACTCGTGGATGAACGCGTCGTACGACGCCGTCGTGACCGCGAAGCCCGGCGGCACCGGCATCCCGGCCGCCGTCATCGAGACGAGGGAGGCGCACTTGCCGCCCAGGAGCTCGTGGCTCGGCGCGAGGCCGGCGTCGAAGAACTGCACGTAGACGGGGGTCGACATCAGGCCTCCCACGTCACGGGGACGGCCACCGGCGCACGGAACGACAGGTTGTCGCCGAAGGTGATCGCGTCGGCGTCGACCAGCCGCAGCCCCGGCGCCAACCGGGCGACCTCCTCGATGGCGACCTTGCACTGCAGCTTGGCCAGCAGGTTGCCGAGGCAGTAGTGGATGCCGAAGCCGAAGGCGAGGTGCTCACGGGCGTTGGGCCGGTCGATCTCGAACGTGTCCGGGTCGGGGAAGCGGGTGTCGTCACGGTTGGCGGACCCCATGACGAGCAGCAGGTTCGCACCCTCCGGGATGGCGACGCCCCCCACCTGCGCCGCCCGCGTGGCGCGTCGGCGCCACGCGACGATCGACGGGCTGAAGCGCAGCACCTCGTCGATGGCGCCGGCGACGCGCGTGGGGTCGGCGACCACCTGCTGCCACTGGTCGGGGTGGGCCAGGAGCACGCGCAGCGCGTTCGAGATGAGCGTGGTCGTGGTCTCGTGGCCGGCGAACAGCAGGCTGTAGCAGACCGACGCGATCTCGTGGTCGGTGATCGGGTCGCCCGCGGCCTGCATCCGGACGAGGTCGCCGACGAGGCTGTCGGGGGCCGTCTCGTGTGCCACGGTCACGAGGCGGCAGCACTCGGCCCAGTACTCCACGAGGTTGTGCGCGTGGGGCACCTGCTGCTCGTCGGTCAGGTCTCCCCACGTCATCGCGGCCCGCGAGTCGGCCCAGCGCTTGTAGGTGTCGACCTCGCCGATGTCGGCGCCGATCAGGGTGAGGATGGTGACGGTCGGCACGTCGTACGCGAGGTCGCGCACGAGGTCGCCCGTGCGGTCGGGGCGGGCCAGCATCTGCCCGACCAGCCGCACGACGTTGGCCCGGATGGCGGGCTCGAGGGCCTTGTAGCGCCGCGGCGTGAACGCCTTCTGCACCACCTTGCGGATCCGCGTGTGCTCCGGTGGGACCCGGGCGCTGAGACCGGAGTAGGCCGTGAAGCCCCCCTCGGCCATGATCCGCTTCGCCTCGGCGCCTCGCTCACGGACCGGTGCCTGCGCGTTCTCGCTCGAGAACGTCTCCCAGTCCTCGAAGACCGCCTTGATGTCGTCGTACCGCGAGATGACCCAGTAGCCGATGCGCTCGTCGTACATCACCGGCTCCTCGGACCGCAGCTCGGCGTACGAGGGGAACGGGTCGGTCTGCGCGAAGGGCTCGAATCCATGATGGACCGGGCAGCTCGCGGTCACCTCGGGCTTGACCTGGGTGGACGGCATACGACCTCCTGAAACGCCATTGTCTGTCGGGTTCGGCAGCGCCCTCATCGTGGGCCAGGAGCCGGGCCCCCACAATGGGTGACTTCCGCTCAACGGAAGTGGGTGAGGAGGGTCACCCGCGGCCGGAAGCCGAGCCGGTCGGGCCCGTGGTGCGCCAGGACAGCCCGACCTGGGGCCGGTCGATCGCCGCCTCGATGCGGCCGGCCACCCCCTGCAGCACCGGGACGTGCCGTTCCATGTGGTTCGCCTGCGTGGAGAGCATCACCAGCCCGAGGGCCGCGCCGGGCCCGGCCCGGACGGGGACGGCGATCGAGCAGGACCCGGTGCGGGCCTCGCCGAGCGTCGTGGCATACCCCTGACGGTGGACGGTGTCGAGCTCCTCGAGCAGCCGGTCGGGGTTGATGTGGGTGCGGCTGGTGCGCGCCTCCAGCCGCCGCTCGACGTACGCGACGCGGACCCACTCCTCCTCGTAGGCGAGCAGCACCTTGCCGACCGCCGTCGCGTGCAGAGGGAGCCGACCGCCGACCCGTGAGGCGCGGGGCACCCGCTTCGAGCTGTAGAGCCGGTCGACGTAGAGCGCGTCGTGACCCTCGCGGATCGCCAGGTGGGCGGTCTCCTGGGTCAGGGAGAAGAGGTCCTGCAGGAAGGGCCGGGCCGTGTCCCGCAGCTGGCGCCCGGCGTTCTGGGCGACCTCCCACAGCCGCAGCCCCACGAGGTACCGCCCGCGCTCGTCGCGGTCCAGCGCACCCCACCCCACGAGCTCGGCAGCGAGGCGGTGCGCGGTGGGCAGGGGCAGGTCGGCGGCGGCGGCGAGCTCGCTGAGCGACATCGAGTTGGGCCCGCCCTCGAAGGCCGCGAGCATCGCGAGCACCTTCGACGTGACGGTGCGACCATCACCGGCCACCGCGCCCTCCTCGGCTCCCTGGTGCTCTCAGCCGAGAGCGATGCGCTGCGGGCTCACGTCGATCGAGGCGACCGCCGCCAGGATGCGCGCCATCGTACGCGCGGCGTCGGTGAAGAGGTGGTCCTCCACCCGGCTGGCGATCAGCCCGAGCGCCTCGCGCCGCTCCAGCCCGAACCAGCCCATCACCGTGTCGACGCCGTGGGGGGTGAGCCGCCAGAGCTTGTCGGCGTCCTTGAGCAGCGCGTCGTTGAGCGACAGCGACGTCAGCCGGCTGTCGTGCCCGTCGATGATGGTGATGATCTCCTCGGTGCGAGCCGGGTCGTGCCCGACGCCGACGAGGATCTCCCGGGCGATCCGCGCGCCCTCCTTCTCGTGCAGGATCACCAGGTCGGGGCGGTTCCCCCCCGGCGCGATCCCGCTCAGCACCTCGCCGGGTGGCACCTGCGACCAGCCGGTGTCGTGCAGGATGATCCCCGGCAGCACGACCTCCGGGTCTGCCTCCGGATGGAGGTCGACCAGGGCCCGGGCGATGCCGTAGGCGTAGGCCGTATGGCCGTCGTTGCTGCGCACCGTGAGGTACGGCGCCGCCAACCTCCAGATCCGGTCGTGTCCCGGCTCGAACGACACGACCCCGGGTTGCGTGGCGGCATCGGGCAGCCGGCCCCGGATGTCGTGGCCGTACTGGTTCTCGGTCGGGATGAGGAGAGGGAGCACCTCCCCATCACACCGCACCGACGCCCAGGCGCCCCCCGGGATCTTCCGGTCAACGGAAGCGCGCAGCACCGGGGGGACCGACCAGCTGGCAGAAGCGCCCTGAGAGGGCTTCATACCGGGACGAGACCGGCAAGAAATGGTGTACTGCCGGTTCGGCGGTCAGGTGTCGGCCCGGTCCCGACGAGAGGTTGCTGCGGATCGGGCACCTCGGCGAGGGCTGTCCGCACGTGGTCAGGGCCGGGCGCTCTTGC
>JBBRNQ010000128.1:0-11405 GCA_038230235.1 Actinomycetales bacterium | reverse complement strand
TCGATCCCGGCCGGGCCCACTCACGTCGCCACCGATGGGTATCACGGATGTCGATGTGGTGGATGATATTGTCCATTACATGAGAGTCGAGGCGCCACTGCTCGCTCCGGTCTTCCGGTCGGACGGTCAGGCGCGCCTGCTCTCGGCTGTCCTGCTCGGGGGAGACGAGCTGAGCCTCACCGACCTGGCGAAGCGCGCCGACCTGGCCTACCCGACCGCGCACCGCGAGGTGGCACGCCTGCTGCGCGCGGGTATCCTCGTCGAGCGTCATGTGGGCCGGACGCGTCTGATCAGCGGCAACGCGGACAGTCCACTGACCACCCCCTTGCGTCAGATCCTCGCCGTCGTGAGCGGACCGGTGGTCTTGCTGGCGCAGGAGCTCGGGCACATCGACGGGATCGAGTCGGCGTTCCTCTACGGCTCCTTCGCCGCCCGGCTGCGCGGGGTCGACGGTCCCTCCCCGCACGACATTGACGTCATGGTGGTCGGCGCCCCCGACGTCGATGCCGTCTACGAGGCGTGCACCCGCGTCGAGGCTGTCGTCTATCGTCCCGTGAACCCGACGATCCTGCGCCCCTCGGAGTTCAACGAGGCGTCGGGCTTCCTGGACACCGTGCGATCTGGTCCCATCGTCCCGGTGCTGGGTGAGCGCCGTGACAGCGACTGAGCTGACCAGGGTGCAGCGGGCCACGGTGCTCGCCCTGGTCGAAGCGCGTCGACTCGACGCCGTCCCTGTCGACACCATGCGCTCTTCGTCCTTCATGCGGCAGGCCGAGGAGCGGCTGGGACAGCTGCCGCTGCTCACCAGCGTCGCAGTGAAGTACGGCGTCGCCTACGATGCGGCTCATGACGTGGGCGAGGCGCTGCTCACGGCATACGGCTTTCGCACCGCCAACGGTCCGGGACAACACGAAGCCCTGGGCCGCTACCTGCGCGCTGTCCTCGACAAACCTCCGGCCGACAGGGCCGCGAGCGCGTTCGACCGTTTGCGCCGGGCACGTAACCAAGACCGGTATGAGGCCAAGCCGGTCGGCGCCGCCGCGGCCGAGAAGGCCGAACAGGTGGCGCAAGAGCTCTTCGACGCTGCCGTGGCCCGGGGTGTCACCCCGTGAGCTTCGAGGGGCTCGGAGCTCCCGTTCGCGCCATCGCCGTCGGGTCCGTTGCTGTTCTGACGAAAGCGCAGTCGGAGCAGCTTCGTGCCCGCTGAGGTGAGTCCCTGGCCCGGCGAGGGTCAACCCGCGTAGCTGTCGACCCGGTCCTGCGCGATCGAGCGCCCCAGGGCCGTCATCCTCGCGGTGTCGACCACGTCGATCGAGGCACCGGCGGCCGTCGTCGCGAAGCCACTGAACGGCGCGGTGATGAAGCGCATGTCGCCGCCACGCAGGTTGCGCAGGGCGAAGGCGTCACCACGGAGCCGGCCGACGTCCAGACCGTTGTCGACGACGAGGTTGGCCGTGGCGGCAGAGACGAAGGTCGCCAACCGGGCCGGGTCGGTCAGCGTCTGCGGGCTGAGACCCTTGAGCAGCAGCGCCCGGAGGAAGGCCAGCTGCCGCCGACCCCGCGAGATGTCGCCCTGGCTCAGCTGGTGGCGCTCGCGCACGAAGGCGAGGGCCTGGTCGCCGTCGAGGTGCATCATGCCCTTGGTGAAGACGTGGCCGTCCTCATTGCTCGACTCCTCGACCAGCACGTCGACCCCTCCCACCGCGTCCGTCATGGCCTTGAAACCCTCGAAACCGATGACTGCGACGTGGTCGATGTGGATGTCCAGGAGGGTCTGCATCGTCGAGACGAGCAGCGGGGCGCCGCCGTACGCGTAGGCGGCATTGATCTTGTCCCTGCCGTGGCCGGCGATCGGGACGTAGAGGTCACGGGGGAAGTGGATCAGCTGGACCTTCGCGTGGTTCTCGGGCACGTGGATGAGGACGATGACGTCGGAGCGGCCACCGGTCTCACCGGGGCGGGCGTCGGAGCCGAGCAGGAGGTAGTTCTGGCCACGGCCGTCGGGTACGGCGGCCGCAGGGGACCCCGGCGCCGCCTCGGCGAGGCCGGGCAGGAGGTCCGCGTGCCTGACGTTGGACGTCACGACGTGGTTGAGGTAGCCGGCGAAGCCGACGATCCCGAGCAGAGGCAGCCCCAGGAGCACCAGCGCGGCGATGAGCACCTTGCCCCCGCGGCCCAATCGCCGTCGACGACGCGGTGCGGGGACAGCCGACCCGCTCGGGTCATCAAGGGGGTCTTCTCGGGTCACTGTGGACATATTACGTAGTGGGCTCGACTCGGACGGCACCCGAAGCACTACGACCATCGTCCGATGGCGCACGACACTGCCTCCCCGGAAGGCTCGGGGTATCCCCGCAGCTCCCCCCACGCCCCGCGTGCTCCCCTGGAGGACAGACCGATGACCACGACCCTGATGACCCCGACCCGGATGTCCCCGACCCGGATGTCCCCGACCCGGATGTCCCCGACCCGGATGTCCCCGGACATGATGCCGCCGAGCGACTTCGCGAGTGGGGCCGTGCACCGACGCCTGGACCCCGCCCGGCTGGCGGCGGCCAAGACCGCCTACACCACCCGCCACCTCCACACCCGGCTCGAGCTGGGCCACGACGGCTACGGACTCCTCTCCGGGTCGCAGGTCGTTCCCCGCGCCGGTGACGTCGTGCTGGCCCGGGTGGCTGAGCTCGGCCAGCACGAGCGGTTGGAGAGCTCCTTCAGCCGCCGGGCCAGCCTCTTCGTCGGTGACGAGGTGCTGGTCGCGTACGGCGCCCGGTACGCCCCCGACCAGTTCGAGGCGGAGGTGCCGCAGGACCTCGGACCGACCAATCTCGTCGCCGCCGGCGGCCTGGCGGGCACCGTGTGCTCGGCCCACGCCGCGATGAAGCCGGCCACCCTCCTCGAGCCCATCGGCCTGCTCACTGACGCCCACGGCGTCGTGACCCTCGCCGACTGCGCTCCGTACGCCGCCGGCGGCGCACCGCTGCTGGCCCGTGGCGGCACGCACCGGCCCCACGTCGTCGCGGTGCTCGGCACGTCGATGAACTCCGGCAAGACGACGACGGTCGCGGCCATCGTCCGAGGCCTCCACCGGGCCGGCCTGCGGGTCGTCGCCGGCAAGGCCACGGGCACGGGCGCAGGCGGCGACCCCTCGCTCTTCCGTGACTCGGGCGCCCAGCGGGTGCTTGACTTCACCGACTTCGGGCACGGCTCGACCTACCTCATGGATCACGAGGCCGTGGCCGACCTCTTCGGCGCGGTCGTCACTGAGCTGTCCGGCGTGGGTGACCCCGACGTGGTCGTGATCGAGGTGGCCGACGGCCTCTTCCAGCGGGAGACGGCCCGGCTCGTGCGCCACCGCACCTTCGCCCAGCACGTCGACACCGTGGTCTTCGCCGCCGGCGAGGCGCTCGGAGCCCTGGCCGGTCACCAGCTGCTCTGCGAGCTGGGCCACCCGCCGGTGGCCGTGAGCGGCCTGCTGACGGCCTCCCCGCTGGCGCGGGTGGAGGCCGCCTCGGCGCTGTCGGTGCCGGTGCTCGACCGGGACGAGCTCGCGTCATCCGCCGGTGTCGCCGTGCTCTTCGGTGCCGGAGTCGGACAGTCGCGAGGGTCCCGTGTCCCTGCTGCGGTCTGAACGCCCCCGCCGGTCGGCGCCTGTGGCGACGACACCCACGATCCCTGAGGGCCGGACCGTCACGCCGGTCTGGCCCAGGATCTGGCAGGCGGACCGCCGTCCGAGGCTGCTGCTGCTCGTCGGAGCGGGTGTGGCGCAGGCCGCCCTGGCCGCCGCTGCCGCCGTCCTCGTGAGCCGGTCGCTGCGGGCCCCGGATGCCGCCACCCGCAACGCGTCCTTCGGGCTGCTGATCAGCGTGGCCCTCGTCGGAGGCCTGCTCCGCGCGGCCGAGCGGGCCGTGGCGGAGCGACTCGGGCAGTCCTACGTGCACGACGTCCGGCTACGGCTGCTGCGGGTCGCGCTCGGTGGCGGTGGCACCTCCTCGTTGGGGGTCACGGTGTCGCGGGCGACCAACGACCTCAGTGCCCTGAAGAACTGGCTGGCGCTCGGTCTGGCCCCGCTCGTCGTTGGGACGCCAGCCGTGGTGGGAGTGCTCGTGGTGCTGGGCCTGACCGCGCCCGCCCTGGCCCTCGCCGTCGCGGTCCCAGTGCTCCTCATGGCCGTGGCCTCCCTGCTCCTGACCCCGTGGGGCTTCACCAGGGCTCGCGAGCTCCGCCGCCGTCGCGGACGGCTTGCCTCGAATGTCGCCGACACCGTGCTGGCCTCGGCCACCATCCGCTCGGGTGGGGGAGTCGAGCGTGAGCTGGGCCGTCTCGCCGGGGTCAGCCGGCAGGTTGCCGACGCGGCAGTCGCCCGGGCCGAGGCGGCCGGGGCCCTGCGCGGAGTGGGGGTCGCGACCGCGACCGCGTCCTCGGCCGCCGTCGTGTGGGCCGGCGGCCACGCCGGCCTGCCGGTCGCGACCGTGGCCGGGGCCCTGACGACCGTCGGCTTCCTCGCGGGGCCGCTGCACGACCTGTCCCGGGTCGTCGACCAGCGCCAGTCCTACCGGGCGGCCCGGCGGGCGCTCACCCCGGGCCTCACCCCGACGGTGGCCGAACGGTCCCCCGCCCGCCTGCGCCTGGTCGCTCCACCCATCCCGGAGGGCGAGCTCGCGTCATACAAGCGTGCGTCCTCCTGCGGGCTCGTCGTCTCACCCCTTCGTCAGCCGCCCGGAGGTGTGGTGCCGTGGGTCGCCTTCGGCCCGGGGGAGCGGGTGCTCGTCACCGGCGCCGCCACGGCCCGGGCTGATCTGGTGGCCGTCGTCTCCGGCCTGCGGCCGGCGGGGCGGGGTGAGGTCAGCGTCGCTGGCCACGACCTGGCGGCGACTGACTGGCGCGTACGGCGGGGGCTGGTCGGCTATGCCGCCGACGGCATGAACTTCGTGCCGGGGAGCCTCGCCCGCACGCTCGGCTACCGCGCGCCCGACACCACCGACGACCAGCTCGACCGGGCCCTCGACCTGGTCGGGCTCGGGTGGTACCGCACCCTGCCCGACGGACTGCGCACCCGCCTCACCCGCGACGGTGCGCCCTTCGGTCGTGACGAGCGGGCGCGCCTCGTGCTCGCCCGTGCCCTGCTGGGCTCACCGGCGGTGCTCGTGATCGACCACCTCGACCGCGACCTGGAGGCACTGGGAAAGGGCCTGCTCCGGGAGCTGGTGGCGGCCTACCCCGGTGTGGTCGTGCTCGCCACCGCTGACCCCTCGGCCCTCGGGGTCGACGAGGGCTGGCGCAGCTGGGGACAGGACCGTGAGGTCGCCGTCAGCGCGAGCTGACCTGGCGCAGGAGCGGCCGCAGGGTGGCCGCTCCCGTGAGCAGGCGCAAGCGGTCCGACGCGCCGCTGAGGGCGGCGTGCTCGTCGTCGGCCAGCCGCAGGTCGGCTGCCGCCGCGTTGGCCTCGAGCTGCTCGACGCTCGACGCGCCGGGGATGGCGACGACGTGCGGGTCGTGCACGAGCCATGCAAGGGCGACCTGGCTCGGGGTCGCGTCGTGGGCCGCCGAGACCTCGCGCAGGGTGTCGATCAGGGGCTGCGCCCGGCGCAGGTTGTCGGGGAGGAACATCGGGTTGTAGCGGCGCACCCCGTTGCTGGGGCGGTTGATGGCGTCGTACCGGCCACTGAGCAGGCCCTGTCCGAGCGGGCTCCAGGCGATGACGAGCCGACCGGAAGCCCTCGCCCACGGCACCAGCTCACGCTCGGGACGGCGGTCCACGAGGCTGTACTGCACCTGGTTGCTCAGCACCCGCGTGCCGAGCGCCCCCTCGGCCTCCTGCCATCGGGTGAGCGAGTAGTTCGAGACGCCGACCTCGGCGACCAGGCCGACGTCCTGCAGGGCCTTCATGCCGCGCATCGTCGTGCGGTCCCGCACGACCGGGTTGGGCTGGTGCACCTGGTAGAGGTCGAGGCGGTGCACCCCGAGCCGGCTCGCGCTGGCGACGGCCCGCTGCTCGACGACCGGGGCGGTGGGGAGGACGGGGAAGACCTTGGTCGCGACGACGACCCGCTCGGCGTCGTCGCCGAGGGCGGCGCCGAGGATGCGCTCGCTGCGGCCGAAGCCGTAGACCTCGGCGGTGTCGAAGAGGGTGATCCCCAGCTCGAGGGCCCGGCGGACGATCGCGTGCGCGCGGTCGGTGGCGTAGGCGTCGCCGTACCCCCACTCCTTCGAGCCGAACTGCCACGTGCCGAGGCCGATGACGCTGAGGGGTTTGGCCGTCTGCACCGACTCGACGTATCGCATGACGTCCAGTAGAACACCGGCGCGGGAGCTTCTCAGCCGTCACCCGTGCGACGCCCGGCCAGACGGGGTAGACATCTGTCGTGACCTCTACCAGTGACACCCCCACCTCGAACGACACCCCCACCTCGACCGGCTCGGCCGGTGGCGCCGACGACTCGGTCGTCTTCGTCCTCTTCGGCGCGACGGGTGACCTCGCCAAGCGCATGGTCATCACCGCCTTCTACGAGCTGCACACCCGCGGACTCATGCCCGCCCAGTGGCGGCTGGTCGGCAACGGTCGCGGCGACGTGTCGCACGAGGACTTCCACGCCCACGTCAAGGAGGTCCTGACCGACTTCGGTGACGGGGCCCCGGAGGGCGAGGAGTGGGAGGACTTCACTTCGCACCTGCGCTTCGCTGGGGGTGGTTTCGACAAGAGCGACCCGGGCAGCCTCCTCGACGTGCTCAAGGAGGCTCACGACGACCTCGGGGACGCGCGCTACATCCACTACCTCGCCATCCCCCCGACGGCGTTCACCAAGGTCACGGAGGGTCTGGCCGAGCACGACCTCATCGAGGGCGCACGGGTCGTCTACGAGAAGCCGTACGGCCAGTCGCTCCAGAGCTTCCGTGAGCTCGACGAGCTGGTGCACTCGGTGATGGAGGAGGAGCAGGTCTACCGGATCGACCACTTCCTGGGAAAGGAAGCCACCCAGAACCTGCACGTGCTGCGCTACGGCAACGAGCTGGTCGGCCGCTCCTGGTGCCGGGACGCGGTGTCCCAGGTGCAGATCGACGTACCGGAGACGCTCGACGTCGCCGACCGCGCCGTGTTCTACGACGAGACCGGCGCCTTCCGCGACATGATCGTCACCCACCTCTTCCAGGTGGCGGCCGAGGTCGCGATGGAGCCGCCGCTCACGCTGGCGGCCGACGACCTGCAGGACGCCCGAGAGGCGGTGCTCGCGGCCTTCCGACCGCTGCGGCACGAGGACACGGTGCTCGGGCAGTACTCCGGCTACACCGACCTGCCCGAGGTGCCCGACGACTCACGCACCGACACCTTCGCGGCGGTGCGGCTGTGGGTGGACACGGACCGGTGGCACGGCGTGCCCTTCGTGCTGCGTTCGGGCAAGCAGCTGGGCACCAGCAAGCAGGTCGTGAGCCTGCTGCTGCGCCCGCAGGACGGCCCGATCACCAAGGCCCCGGGGCACACCATCCTGCAGTTCTCCCTCAAGGGGTCGGGGTGCATCGACGTGCAGCTGATCGTCAAGGCGCCGGGCCCCGACCTCGAGCTCGCCGTGACTCGCACGGCGGTCGACCTCGGTGCGGTCGCCGAGGGGAAGGCGTTGGCTCCGTACGTGTCGCTCTTGCACGACGTCGTGCTCGGTGACCGCTCGCTGTTCACCAGCAGCGCCGGGCTGGAGGCCGCCTGGTCGCACTCGGCCGACCTGCTCGCCGCGATGCCCGACCCGGTGACCTACGAGCCGGGGAGCGAGGGACCGCACACGGCGCGCGACCTCACCGACGGGGTCGGGTGGCTCTCCGACGCAGTGTGACCGACCGGGCCGGGGAGCCACTGTGGAAGCGCCTCCGGAGGCGCTCCGGCGGCCTGCTGCTGCTGAAGCCGCCGGAGCTCGAGTGGCACCTCTCCCGGGAGGGTGTCTCACGTGAGGTACCTCCTACCCGATGCGGGCCGGGTCCTACCTCATCGGCCGCGGCTGTCGGTGTCGACTGACATGATCGCCACGTGAGCACCATCGTCTTCGTCCACGCCCACCCCGACGACGAGGCCAGCTCGACCTCGGGGTCGATGGCCCGGGCCTCGGCCGAGGGGCACCGGGTGGTCGTCGTCTACGCCACCAACGGCGACCACGGCTCGGCGCCCGACGACCTGGCGCCGGGCGAGACCGTGGTGGCCCGCCGTCGGGCCGAGGCGGAGGCGTCGGCCCGGGTGACGGGCACGGCCCGGGTCGCGTGGCTGGGTTATGCCGACTCTGGCATGACCGGCTGGGAGCAGAACGCCGCTGACGGGTCCTTCCACGGCGCCGACCTGGACGAGGCCGCGGGGCGGCTCGTGGCGATCCTCGACGAGGAGGACGCCGACGTCGTCGTCGGCTACGACTGGCACGGTGGCTACGGGCACCCTGACCACGTCAAGGTCTACGAGGTCGTGCAGCGGGCGCTGGGTCTCGTGGCGCGGCCTGCTCGCGAGCTGCAGGCGACGATGAACCGCGACCGCATGCGCGGCATGTTCGAGGTGGCCAAGGCGGCCGGCATGGACGCCGACTGGGACCCCGACGCCCCGGCTGACGACGGCAACCCCGTCGGGAGCCCGGAGGCCGAGATCCACTGGGACGTCGACCTCGGCGACCTCGTCGCCACCAAGCGGGCCGCCCTCGCGTGCCACGCGAGCCAGACCTCCGACGTCGGGATGATGCTGGCCATGGAGCCGCAGGTCTTCGCCATGGCCTTCGGGCACGAGTTCTACATCGAGCCGGGGCGGGCTGAGGGGATGACCGCGGGGTGGTGGCTGGACGCGGTCGAGTGAGCCGGATGGAGACCGACGCCGGGCGTCACCTGGGCTGCAGCCCGGTCAGCTGACCTGCGTCGCCCGTCGTCGCGGTCGCTGGTGGTCAGCCTCCACTCGGCGTGACGACGCCCGCCAGCAGCAGCCGGCGGGTCAGGTCGGCGCCGAGGTCGTCAACCCGTGCGCCGTGCTCGGCCAGGAGACGGCGTACGGAGTCGACCTCACGGGCGTCGAGCTCGACGGGGGCCGCGCGGCTGGCGAGACGGGTGACGCCGTCGGCGTCCACCCGGATCCTCGCGACGAGGTGGGGGCGCAGGGTCACGCTCTGCAGCTCGCCGACGCGGGCGGCGGCCTCGGTCTGGGCCAGCGGCGAGACCGGCGAGGCCCGTTGGCTGCGACGAGCGCGGACGCCGAGGGCCTGGGCGAGGTCGGCTGCGTCGAGGGACTCGATGGCTCGCACCAGCTCGGCCCGGGCCGCCTCAGTGGCCGCCCGCAGGTCGTCGGGGTCACCGAGGTCGACCCCGACAGGAAGGGACTGGCGCAGGAGGGAGCCGACGCTGGCGCGTCGTACGGCCTGGTCGACGAGGGTGTCGGCGACGTGCCGCACGGTCCAGGCGTGGACACCGAGGGTGAGGTGGGTGCTGACCCTGCCGAGCGCGGTCGCGGCGTGGAGGTACCCACGGGGAAGGTAGAGGCAGTCACCCGGTCGCAGGGTCGTCTCGATCAGGGGCGGGGTCGCCGCAGCCCGCTCGATCTCGGCCCGGTGGTCGGTCCACGGCTCGTCGCGCAGGGGGAGCGGGTGGACCGGGGCGTGCACGCGCCAGCGCTTCTCGCCCGAGATCTGCAGGACGAAGACGTCGTGCACGTCGTAGTGGTCGCTGAAGCCGGTGCTCTGCGGCGGCGTGACGTAGGCGTTGGCCTGCACCGGGTGGCCGAGGTCGGCGGCGAGCTGCTGGGAGAACGCGGTGACGGCCGGCCAGGTGCGGTGCAGGCCCTGGAGCACCATCGTGGCGCCCTCCGCAAAGAGGCGCAGCAGCTTGTCGTCGCTCACCTGGTCGGCGACCGCCGCCCCGACGCCACCGCCGTCGGTGAACTGGGCGTCGGCATAGGTCGTGCCGTCCTTGGCGACGCGCAGGAACGGGGTGCGCAGGCCGCGCTGCGAGACGAGCTCGTCGATGGCAGCGGGCGTGAGGAGGTCGGCGAAGTCTCCCCCGAGGTCGGCCGAAGAGGAGAGCAGGGGGGCGCGGCCCCATACGTGAGAAGCGAACTCGTCGACTGCGACGTTGACGAGGCGGGACAGGGCGGGGTGCCCGTCGAGACCGACGGGCACCCCTGCGCTGGTGGGAGCGCTCACTCAGGCTCCGCTGTCGGCTCCGCCGTCGTGGCCGCCAGCGTCAGCGCCGCCGTCGGCCGGGCCTTCGCCTGCGCCGCCGTCGGCTCCGCCGTCGTGGCCGCCAGCGTCAGCGCCGCCGTCGGCCGGGCCTTCGCCTGCGCCGCCGTCGGCTCCGCCGTCGTGGCCGCCGGTGCTGGCGCCGCCGTCGGCCGGGCCCTCGCCTGCGCCGCCGTCGGCTCCGCCGTCGTGGCCGCCGGAGCTGGCGCCACCGTCAGCCGGGCCTTCGCCTGCGCCGCCGTCGGCTCCGCCGTCGTGGCCGCCGGAGCTGGCGCCGCCGTCAGCGGGACCTTCGGTCGTCGGGTCCTCGATAGGGGTCTCGCTCATGGTCTGCTCCTTGCTCATCGGGAGTGGCACGTCGTCGTGCCTGCCCCGGGTTCTACCCGGTCACACCCCCTTCCTACCCGCTGGCCGGTCGCCTGTCTCACCCCCCCTCCATCCGAACACCAGAAACCCGTGGTTTGCCGGGGGTCGAGGGTCCCGAACCGAGGGTTTCCCTTGTTCGGAAGGCGAGGGGGAGGGGTGGTGGGGTGCGGCTGGGGCCGGGCCGGGCGGCATACTCGGCTCGTGAAGTCCCTTGCGCTGGTCTCCGCTCCCCTGGCCCCGTTGGCCCTCATCGGGGGCTGGACCCTCGCGGCGGCGCTGCGGCCCGGCTTCGACCCGGTGGCCGAGACGATCAGCGAGCTCGCCGCCGTCGACGCCTCGAACCGCTGGATCATGACGACGGGATTGGCCCTCACCGGCGTGGCCCACGTCGGCACCGCCTGGTCGCTCGACGAGGCGGCCCCCTGGGGACGGGCCGCACTCGCCCTCGGCGGAGTCAGCGCCGGTCTCGTGGCCGTCTTCGCCCTGCCGTCGCCGGCCCATGCGCCCGTGGCGGCCGCGAGCTTCGTGCTGCTCGCCGTCTGGCCAGCGGCCGCGATGGTGCCGAGCCGCCGGGTGGGGTGGGTCGCGGCCGGCACGCTGTCGGCGTTGCTCGTGTGGTTCGGCCTCGAGCTCGGCGGCCCGCGCGTCGGTCTCTCCGAGCGGGTCGTGGCCGGCGCCCAGTCGCTGTGGCCTTTGGCTGCCGTCGCGGTGACCGCCTCCCGGGCCCGGAAGGCTCGTTCGTGAGCAGCACTGCGACACAGGGCTTCTCGCTCGGCGAGGTGGTCGTCGCCATCGAGCGTCTCTACCCCCCGGCGACCGCCGAGTCGTGGGACCGGGTGGGGCTCGTCACGGGAG
>JBBRNQ010000127.1:0-11596 GCA_038230235.1 Actinomycetales bacterium | reverse complement strand
GCGGCGAGCTCGAGCGCGACCTTTTCCCACGCCATGACGTTCCACGTGTCGTGCGCGGCGCTCGGGAACTTGGCGATGGCGAGGTTGCCGTCGGCGTCGCGGACGTGCGCTTTGGGCCGGGCCCCGCCGAGGGAGCTGCCGTCGCGGATGAGGCGCTGCAGGTCCGGCAGGTCGGCTGAGTCAGCCTCGGCTCGCGCTGCGAGAGCGAGCAGCTCGGGCAGGTCGGTCAGAGCGGGGACAGCGCGGTCCTCGACCGCCTCGAACGGGCCACCCCCACGGCGGAAACGCAGGGCGCCCTGTCGCAGGTCGTCGCGGACCCCGAGGAGGTAGTCGACCTCGCCAAGGCTGCGCGGTTCGCGTGCTTCGACGCGCGCTTGGGCGATCTCGCGTCGTGTGACCAGGGTCCGGCCCCACCGGTCCGGGGCGGAATCCCCGAACGCGCCGAACATCGGGTGCCCGATGGCGCTCTGGTGGGCGCCGGCCTCGAGGGGCAGGCCCGGCTCCAGGGAGTGTGCACGCGGGTTCGCGAGGTACTCGTCCAGGTAGGTGAAGCTGGCGCTCTCGGTGCTGCCGCCGCGGCGGCGGTGCGGGTACAGCGTGCCGGCGCGCACGTCGACGCCCCCGATAGACACCCAGACCTCGACGGCGCTCACGTGCTGGCTCCGCGAGCGCGCACCCTGGTCGGGAGCTCCTCGTCGGCACGGAGGCGACCCACGTCGGTGGCGTACGGGTCGAGCGCCTTCGTCAGCAGGTCCAGCACACCCAGCGCGCGAGCAACTCGCAGCAGGTTCTCCGCGGAGGCTCCCTGCCCGCTCTCGAGGCGCAGGACGGTGCTGCGGCTGATGCCGGCACGGTCGGCGACCTGCTCGACCGTCAGGTGACGCAGCTTGCGCCACGTGGTGACGTCCCGGCCCAGCCCGTCCAACGCGCGCGCCACGGCGACAGGGGTGCGCCCGCCCTTCGTGCCCGACATGGTTCACTCCTTCAAGTGTCAGACCTGAACCTCTAACCCACCTAGGGTATCAAATCTGAGATCTTATGGAACCGGCCATGGTTCGTCGTCGCGGAGAACCGCGCGCCACCCGATTGGGGCGGACGGCCACGGCCGGGCTCGCGGATGCTCGCCGCGTCCTGAGGAGGCCGAACCCTGTGCGTGAGCGGCAAGTAACGCTACGAGTGCCCCGCCCGCGCCGGGAAGATCCGCTGCGGACACTGCCCCCTGTCGCTGCACCGACCCCCTGACCCACCCCGACCCCGACGACCACGGCGTCGAGGAGCTCGACCCACCGCCGGAGGCGTCGGCGCCACCGGCCCACCACCCCGCGCGGCCTGACACCCCGACACACCACCCCTGAACACCGCCCTGAGCAGCCCGCCGGCCACCGCCGACGGGCCCCTCGTACTGCCCGAGAGCAGTGCCCCGCGGCGGGGACACCCCCGAAAGACCAGAGTGGACGGCCCGCCGCAACCGGCCGCACCACCCACCCAGGAAGCGCAGCGCCATGCAACGGCGAAACCCCCCGCCAGGCAACCTCAACCGGTTGCCTACGAGGGGTTTCGTCACCCACAGGACCTCAAGTTTCGTCAAGGTCCCCTGGCGGTGGCGGTGGGATTTGAACCCACGGTGGAATTGCTTCCACACACGCTTTCGAGGCGTGCTCCTTAGGCCGCTCGGACACGCCACCGCCGAGCAGGTTACCGGAGGCGACGGGCCGCGAAGAAATCGAGCAGCAGCTGCGCGCACTCCGCCACCCGCACACCGCCGACGACCTCGACGGTGTGGGTGGCCCGGCGGTCGCGCACGAGGTCCCAGACCGAGCCGCAGGCGCCGGCCTTGGGGTCCCACGCCCCGAGCACCAGCGTGGGCACGCGGGCGAGCAGCACGGCCCCGGCGCACATGGGGCACGGTTCGAGCGTGACGACGAGGGTGCACCCCGTCAACCGCCAGGACCCCGTACGGCGGGCTGCCTCCCGCAGAGCGCGCACCTCGGCGTGGGCGGTGGGGTCGGTCTCGACCTCGCGCGCGTTCCAGCCCTCCCCCACCACCTCACCGCTGGCGGAGACCACGACGGCGCCCACGGGCACGTCACCGGCCGCCTCGGCGCGGGCGCCGAGCTCGAGCGCCCGACCCATCCACCCGTCATACCGGGCGTCGTGCGGAAGGCCGTCGGAGCCCATCGACAGGGCTGGGCCGTCGCCGCTCGGCGCTGGGTCAGACGCGGGCGAGGTGGGCGACACCCAACCACGATACGTTTCGTGCATGCGCGTGCACGTCGCCGACCACCGGCTCATCACCCACAAGCTGACCTACCTGCGCGACCAGCGCACCGACTCGCCGACCTTCCGGCGGCTGGTCGAGGAGCTGGTCACGCTGCTGGCGTACGAGGCCACGCGCGAGGTGCGCGTCGAGCCCTTCGACATCGTCACGCCGGTGGCCCCGACGACGGGCATCAAGCTGGCCAACCCCAAGCCGCTGGTGGTGCCCATCCTGCGCGCGGGGCTGGGCATGCTCGAGGGCATGGTGCGCATCCTGCCCTCGGCGGAGGTCGGCTTCCTCGGGATGATGCGCAACGAGGACACCCTCGCGGCCGTGACCTACGCCAACCGGCTGCCCGACGACCTCTCGGGGCGGCAGTGCTACGTGCTCGACCCCATGCTGGCCACCGGTGGCACCCTCGCGATGGCCATCCGCTACCTCGTCGACCGCGGCGCTGACGACATCACGGCCATCACCCTGCTCGCGGCGCCCGAGGGCATCGCCCACCTCGAGAGCGAGCTGGCCGGCCTCTCCATCCCGGTCACCCTGGTCACCGGCGCGGTCGACGAGCGGCTCAACGAGCACGGCTACATCGTGCCCGGGCTCGGTGACGCCGGCGACCGGCTCTACGGGCTGGTCTGACCGCCCCCGCCGCGACCGTACGGCGCGGGGTCCCCACCGCAGCCGCCACGTCTGCCACACTCGTTACTGGACTCTGGGGGAGGTCCGCCCAGAGTCGTCGGAGGAGAGATCGTGCTCGAGCGCGTCAAGAAGGTCACCGGATGGTTGCTCGCTGCCTTCCTCATCTACGCGATCGTCAAGTCACCCACGCAGGCGGCCGACATCGTGCGCACGTCAGCCGACGTGATCTCGCAGGGTGTGTCGGCGCTCTTCACCTTCTTCAACGCCCTGATGAAGTAGTCGGTCCATGGCCCGCCCCGAGGGCATGGGCTACGACCGCTACCTGCTCGACGGGGAGCGCGTCGTCGTCGCCCTGCACCGCCACTGGGCCATGGTCGCCAAGCCGGTGGCCGCCTCCGTCGTCGGGCTGGTCTTCGCCACCTGGGTCGAGGTCATCACCCCCGCGGGCGCCAAGATCATCTCGACGGCCGTCTGGTGGCTGTGGCTGGCCCTGGTGGCCTGGACGGTCTGGCAGCTCGTGGGGTGGCGGCGCGAGTGGTTCCTCGCCACCGACAAGCGCCTCATCCTGACCCAGGGGCTGATCGCCAAGAACGTCGCGATGATGCCGCTGACCAAGGTCACCGACCTCTCCTACGTGCGCTCGATCCCCGGACGGGTCGTCGGCTACGGCCAGTTCGTGCTCGAGAGCGCGGGCCAGGACCAGGCGCTGCGCGAGGTCTCGTGGATCCCTCAGCCCGACGAGACCTACCGCGCCATCTGCACCGAGCTCTTCGGCAGCCCCGACGACGACGCCCCCCGCCGCACCGGCGAGGAGCAGGCGCAGCGCCGCACGGACGACGACGACGGAGGCGGCTGGGCGCCGGTCTGGCTGACCAAGGAGCCCGAGGAGTCGACAGGGGGCTGGGTGGAGCGGGCGACCCCGTCAGCCGTCGTCGAGAACGGCGACTACTCCCGCGCGGTCCCGGTCAGCACGTCGTCACCGTTGCCCCAGTACGACGTCTCGCACGAGCTCTACGAGCCGTGGGAGCCCGACCCCGTCTGGGCCAGCGACACCGGCGACACCGGGGACACCGGCTACACCGACGGGGCCGCGTCCGACGACGAGTGGCGCGAGGTCGGCGACGACCGTGCGCGCCGCCCTCGGCGGCCCGACGACACCGGCCCGATCCACCGCGCTGCCGAGTCCACCCGATACGACGACTGACCCCCTCCCGCGGTCCGCTCGGCGGGTGCCGGGGCGTGACACGGGTGGCTCAGGACCGGTCGCGGTCGAGTGCCAGCTGACGGGCCGTGTGCTGGGCCACCGCGTCGAGCGGAGACCCCGGCTCCATCGCGCTCGCGAAGGAGGCCGCCCAGCCGGCGGCGCGGCTCCATACCCCGCTGTCGTATGGAGCCCCCGCAGCCCGGGCCGCCTCGATGCGCCCCCGGAAGGTGTCCCGCGCGGCAGCGTCGAAGGTCCACCACGCCGTGGCGAGGTCACTGGCCGGGTCGCCGGAGGTGACGTCGCCGAAGTCCAGCAGCCCCGACAGCCGCCCGTGCTCGTGGGCGAGGTTGAGCGGGTGCGGGTCGCCGTGGAGCCACACGGGCGGGCCGTCGTACAGTGGCGCGGCGAGGGCGTCGTCCCAGGCGTCGAGCAGCACCTGACGCGGACCGTCCCAGCTGCGGATGCGGGCCCGCACGACGTCGTCGCGGGACGCGAGCGGCGTTCCCCGGTAAAGGTTCTCGGGCGCGTCGGCCGGCGCGGGGCGGTGCAGCACGACGAGGGTGTCGGCGAGGTCGAGCGCGAGGGCGCCCCTCTCGGCGAGCGGCAGCCGGCCGACGTCCTGACCGGGGACCCACCGGCACACCAGCCACGGGTACGGGTAGCCGGCGTCCGGCATCCCGTGGAAGACCGGCACCGGCACGGCCACCGGCAGGCGCGGGGCGAGCACCGGCACCCACCGGGCCTCGTGCTCCACCAGCCCCGCCGCCAGGACCCGTCGCGGGACCCGCACCGTGAGGTCGTCGCCGAGTCGGTAGACGACGTTGTCCCAGCCCTGCGCCAGCAGGGTGAGCCGACCCGCCGCGGCTGCCGGGTCGACGGCGGCGAGCTGGGTGTCGACCAGCCGCCTCACCAGGGTGAGGTCGACCTCGACGTCGTGCGGCGGCATACGGGAGGTCTCGCGGTCAGAGCGCCCGGATGATGTCGTCGACCCGGTCCTTCGCGTCGCCGAAGAGCATGGCGGTGTTGTCGCGGAAGAAGAGGGGGTTCTGCACCCCGGCGTAGCCGGAGGCCATCGAGCGCTTGAAGACGACGACGTTCTTGGCGTGCCAGACCTCGAGGACGGGCATCCCGGCGATGGGCGAGGAGGGGTCCTCCTCGGCCGAGGGGTTGACCGTGTCGTTGGCGCCGATGACGAGCACGACGTCGGTGGTGGCGAAGTCGTCGTTGATCTCGTCCATCTCGAGGACGATGTCGTAGGGCACCTTGGCCTCGGCGAGCAGCACGTTCATGTGCCCCGGGAGGCGACCGGCGACGGGGTGGATGCCGAAGCGGACCTCGACGCCGCGCTCGCGCAGCTTGGCCGTGAGGTCGGCGACGGGGTACTGCGCCTGGGCCACGGCCATGCCGTAGCCGGGCGTGATGACGACGGAGGTGGCCTCGCGCAGCAGCTCGGCGACGTCGACGGCGGAGGTCTCGCGGGGGTCGCCGTAGTCGGTGGCGGCGCCGGTGGGGGCCTCGATGCCGAAGCCACCGGCGATGACCGACAGGAACGAGCGGTTCATCGCCTGGCACATGATGAAGGACAGGTAGGCACCCGAGGAACCGACGAGGGCGCCGGTGACGATGAGCAGGTTGTTGTCGAGCAGGAAGCCCGATGCCGCGGCGGCCCAGCCGGAGTAGCTGTTGAGCATCGACACGACGACCGGCATGTCACCGCCGCCGATCGAGGCGACGAGGTGCCACCCCAGGGCGAGCGCGAGCACGGTCACCGCGATGAGCAGCCCCAGCGAGGGCGTGATCACGAACCACACGGTGAGGGCGACGAAGCCGACCAGGGCGCCGACGTTGAGCAGGTTCTTGCCGGGCAGCATCAGCGGTGCCGAGCTGATCCGCGCCGACAGCTTGAGGAAGGCCACGATCGAGCCGGTGAACGTCACCGCGCCGATGAAGACGCCGACGAAGACCTCGGCATGGTGCACCCCCAGCAGCGACCCGGTCAGCGGGGTGTCCTCGAGGTAGCCGTTCCACCCGACGAGCACGGCGGCGAGCCCGACGAAGCTGTGCAGCAGCGCGATGAGCTCGGGCATCCCTGTCATCTCGACGACCCGTGCCCGCCACAGGCCGATGGCGCCACCGACGAGCACCGCGACCACGAGCAGGATCAGGCCCAGACCGTTGGGGTGCTCCAGCAGGAGCGCGAGCGTGGCGACGACGGCGACGGCCATGCCGACGATGCCGTACGTCACGCCCCGGCGGGAGGTCTCGTGCCTGCTGAGCCCGGCGAGGCTGAGGATGAAGGCGATCGCGGCGACGAGGTAGGCCGCGAAGGTGGCGCTCTGCGTGGTCATTCCTGGCCCGTCCTGCGACTCATCCTGCGACTCATCCTGCGACTCATCGTGGTGCTCATCCTCTCGAGAACATGCTGAGCATGCGACGGGTCACGGCGAACCCGCCGACGACGTTGATGCTGACCAGGAGCACGGCGACCGCCGCCAGCACCTGGACGACGAGCTGCGATGAACCGATCTGGAGCATGGCCCCGACGAGGATCACCCCGGAGATCGCGTTGGTCACCGACATCAGTGGCGTGTGCAGCGCGTGCGAGACGTTGCCGATGACGTAGAACCCGATGACCACCGACAGCGTGAGCACGGTGAGGTGCTCACCGAGCTGCCCGGGAGCGAGGGCTGTGCACAGGAACAGCACCAGCGCGGCCAGGCCCAGGCCGCCCCACCGACGGGCCGGTGACGCGGGGACCTTCGGCTCCTTCACCGGTCGGGCTGCCGCAGCGGGGGCGGCCGGAGCCGCGGACACCTGCACCGGCGGTGGTGGCCACATCAGCTCGCCGTCGCGCACGACGGTCATGCCACGCTGGACGACGTCGTCGAGGTCGAGCACGACCTGGCCGTCCTTGCCGGGGGTGAGCAGCTTGAGCAGGTTGACGAGGTTCTGCGAGAAGAGGTTGCTCGCCTGGGTCGGCAGCCGCCCGGGCAGGTCGGTGTAGCCGATGACCTTCACCCCGTTGTCGCTGGTGACGACCTCCCCGGGGCGCGACAGCTCGCAGTTGCCGCCGTTGGCGGCGGCCATGTCGACGATGACGCTGCCGGGCTTCATCGAGGCCACCATGTCGGCGGTGATCAGCAGCGGCGCCGGGCGGCCGGGGATCAGCGCCGTCGTGATGATGATGTCGACCTCCCTGGCCTGCGCCGCGTAGAGGGCCGCCGCGCGGGCGTTGAAGTCGTCGCTCGTCTCCTTGGCGTAGCCATCGGAGGACGCCTGCTGCTCGGCTTCGGTGCGCTCGACCTGGAGGAACTGCGCCCCCATCGACTCGACCTGCTCCCCCGCCTCGACGCGGGCGTCGAAGGCCCGCACCATCGCGCCGAGGCTGTTGGCGGTGCCGATCGCCGCGAGCCCGGCGACCCCGGCACCGATCACGAGCACCTTGGCCGGGGGCACCTTGCCGGCGGCCGTCACCTGCCCGGTGAAGAGGCTGCCGAACTCGTGCGCCGCCTCGATCACCGCCCGGTAGCCCCCGATGTTGGCCATCGACGACAGCACGTCGAGAGCCTGGGCCCGTGAGATCCGCGGCACCGCGTCCATGGCCAGCACGGTGATCCGGCGAGCCGCGAGCTTGGCCACGAGCTCCGGCTTGAGGGCCGGGCTGACCAGGCTCGCCAGCAGCGCCCCGTCGTGCAGCGCGGCGATCTCGGCGTCGTCGGGGGCGTTGATCTTCAGGACGACGTCGCTGCTCCATACGGCGGCGGCATCGACGACCGAGGCGCCCGCGGCGGCGTACGCGTCGTCGGGGAAGGCGGCCCTGGCACCCGCCCCGGACTCGATGGCCACGTCGTAGCCGAGTCCGAGGAGCTTCTCCACCGAGGCGGGCGTCGCAGCGACGCGCGTCTCCCCCGGTGACGTCTCGCGTGGAACTCCGATGCGCATGCGCACTCCCGTCGGCCTGCTCGTGCTGGCGGTCGTCCAGCCTGACCCTCAGCGACAGCGCCGGGGGTGCCGGCCCGACGGCCCGCACCCTCGCAACCTAGACGGTCCTGCGGCACCGGCGGTACCTCTGGTCTTGTCGCTGGCGCGTGTCGGTCCTCACAGGCCAGCGCAGGGGGCCCGACGGCGAGCGCAGGAGGACTCCAACGGCACGCGGCCAGTGCTCCCGACGGGCCTGCGGTGACCCGGGCCCGGACGAACTGAAGGCCCGCGAGACTCGGGGCTCATCGCGGGCCTTCAGGGAACGTGGGCGACAGTTGATGCCGCAACAATCTCTAGCCTACGCCCTCTGCTCCATTCAGGTGAGCGAATCGACGAGATCCAGCACGGGTGTGTCGCCCATCTCGGCATCGAGGGGCCACCCGCCCGCGAGCTCGACCGTGCCGTCGTGCCTCACGGCGCGGACGGGCACGCCCACCGCCACGGCCTCTCCCGGGTCGTCAGGGCTGTCGACGAGCCGCGCCGCGACCGCGCGGGCGGTGGTGCAGTCGGCCGCCACCACCGTGACGGCACGCCACCGCCCACCCCTGGCTCCGTCGACGGTCGCGAGCGCCAGACCGGTCGGTACGGCGACCACGGCGGCCGGCCCGCCGTCGACGTCCTGGACGAGCACCTCCCACCCGGAGTCGGCCGAGGACCCCAGCGGGCCGGCCGTGGCGATGTCGCCTCCGAGGCTGACCAGGCACCCGACGTCGAGCTGACCCGCGACGATCTGCGCGCACCGGTCCGCCGCCCACGGTCGTGCCACCGCGGTGAGGTCGAGCAGGGTGCCGGACGGCACCCGCGCGAGCCGTGCCTGCTCGTCGAGCTCGAGGCCCGGCCAGGTCAGGCCCTGCTCGTCGACGGCCAGCGCAGCCGCGACCAGGGCTGTCAGGGTCGCGCCGACGTGGACCCACCGTCCGCCCCGCAGCCGCGCGACCTCGGCGTCGGCGCGCTCCGGGCTCGCCGCGAGCTCGACGTGCGCGAGGACGTCGTCGACGAGGCGCTTGGCCGAGCGCAGGGCTCCCGGCTCCGCGGTCACGACGCGCACCGTCGTCGACCACAGGCTCCACTCGTAGGCCGGGCCATGCAGCTCCAGGGCCGGCCCCGGCGCCAGGTGCCTGCCGTCGACGGGCTGGGCGCTCATCGCTGGCCCCCCGTGCGAGCGACGGCGCCGAGGTGCGCAGTCGGACCGGTGAGTCCGGTGCTCGTCCCCGTCCCGCTGGAGGCGCTCCACGACGGGGTCGGGGCGGGCCGTCGACCCGTCGCGGTGCTGCCGGTCAGGACGGCGAGACCACCGACGGATGCGCCGGCTCGTCGGCGTCCGAGGCGGGTGAGTGGCTCGGGCGTACGGGTGCGGGCGAGGGTGGTCATCGGGACTCCTGCGACGGTGGGCTCCCGGTCTCGCCGGGTCATGTCCTCGACTCTGCGCCGCACCGCTAGGGGTGTGCTGTGGGGTCGCTGTCGGGGCGCCGTACGACACCCCCCTTCACACTTGTTGCGGTGAGCGCCGGACAGATCGGGCACTGGCGCCCGCACTTTCGGGGCTCACCGCAACAAGTGGAGGGAGTGGGGGGTGGGGGTGGGGGATGGGGGGTGGGGGCTGGGGGCGGGCAGACCTCGGTCGAGCACGGGGCGGGCTTGCGCTCGTCGGGCGCGCCGGGCAGGGTGAAAGCCTCCCGAGCGATCGTTCGGTCTCCCCACCCTCAGGACCCCAGGAGCATCGTGGCCCCGCATCCCGACCTGTCCCTCGCCGCGCCGTCGGCCCACGCCGTCGACCTGCACCAGCGGATGGTGCGCTTCATGACCGACGAGGTCCTGCCGGCCGAGGCGACCTACACGGCCCAGCGCCTCGCAGCCGGGGCCGACGACCACACCGTGCCGCCGGTGGTCGAGGGGCTGAAGGCCACGGCCCGCGCGCAGGGGCTGTGGAACCTCTTCCTGCCGTCGGAGTCGGGCCTGACCCAGCTGGAGTACGCCCCCATCGCCGAGCTGTCGGGATGGAGCCTCGACCTCGCGCCGGAGGCGACCAACTGCTCCGCCCCCGACACCGGCAACATGGAGCTGCTCCACCTGCTCGGCACCGACACCCAGAAGCGGGAGTGGCTGGATCCGTTGCTGGCCGGGCAGATCCGCTCGGGGTTTGCCATGACCGAGCCCCAGGTCGCCAGCAGCGACGCGACCAACATCGCGACCCGCATCGTGCGCGACGGCGACGACTACGTCATCACCGGGCGCAAGTGGTGGACCAGTGGGGCGATGGACCCCCGCTGCCGGCTGCTCATCCTCATGGGCAAGACCGACCCCGAGGCTGCGTCCCACCGCCAGCAGACGATGGTCATCGTGCCCAAGGACACCCCCGGGGTCACGCTCGTGCGCGACCTGCCGGTCTTCGCCCGCCACGACCAGCACGGCCATGCCGAGGTGCGCTTCGAGCAGGTGCGCGTGCCGGTGACCAACGTGCTCGGCGAGGAGGGCGGCGGCTTCGCGGCGGCCCAGGCCCGGCTCGGACCCGGGCGGATCCACCACTGCATGCGTGCTCTCGGCGCCGCTGAGCGGGCCCTCGCGCTCATGGTGCGACGGGCCCAGGACCGGGTCGCCTTCGGGGGCCCGCTGGCCGACCAGGGCGTCGTGCGGCAGCAGATCGCCGAGTCCCGGATGGAGATCGACCAGGCGCGGCTGGTGTGCCACCGCGCCTGCCAGGTCATCGACACCGCGGGCAACAAGGCGGCCCGCGACCTGGTGGCGATGGCCAAGGTGGCGGTGCCACGCGCCGCCACCGCCGTCATCGACCGGGCCATCCAGCTGCACGGCGGGATGGGCGTCACCGACGACACCCCGCTCGCGGCGATGTACGGCTGGCATCGCGCCATGCGGTTGTTCGACGGGCCCGACGAGGTGCACCTGCGCTCGCTCGCACGCTCCGAGCTGCGACGCACCCCGGCCCTGCCGGGCTGAGGGAGGAGGCGCGCCGGCGGGGTCAGTACCCCGGACTCACTGCCGGTACGACCACCGGGAAGGTGAGGACGACGCTGGTGCCCACGGTGACCTTGCTGTCGACGGTCAGCTGACCCCCGGCGTCCTCGGCCCGGGCCCGCATCGACACCATCCCGAGGTGCCCCTTGCGCGGCCCGATGTCGGCGGCGCCGATCCCGTCGTCGTCGACCCGCAACAGCGTGAGCGACGGACCGGTGCTCACCCGCACGACCACCCGCGTGGCGTTGGCGTGCTGGCGGACGTTGACGAGCGCCTCGCGCACGATCAGCAGGGCGGCCCCCTCCTGTGCCGGGGTGAGCGGCAGCGACTCCGGGCCGAGGCAGGTCACCAGGGTCTGGGTGCCCAGGAACGTGGCGTCGGCCAGGTCGCCGATGGCGGCCACGAGCCCGTCCTCCAGGTCGGGCGGCGACAGGGCGACGATGAGCAGGCGCAGGCGCTCCATCGCGGTCTCGAGGATCTTGCCGATCCGGGCCGTCTCGTCGGGTATCGAGGACCGGGCCGGACTGGTCTCGCCCCCG
>JBBRNQ010000126.1:0-12005 GCA_038230235.1 Actinomycetales bacterium | reverse complement strand
GGGTCTGCCCCCATCGCCACCCGGGCCACGTAGACGCTGCCGTAGGCGATCGCCTGGAGGGCGATGTCCTTCTTCGCGACGGCCTTGCCCGAGGTCGCGAACTTCGCCACCGCGGCGAGCGGCGTCGACTTGGAGGACTGGCCACCCGTGTTGGAGTAGACCTCGGTGTCGAGGACGAGCACGTTGACGTCGCGGCCGCTGGCGAGCACGTGGTCGAGCCCGCCCGACCCGATGTCGTAGGCCCACCCGTCACCGCCGACGATCCACACGCTGCGCCGCAGCAGGTGGTCGGAGACGCTGCGGAGGTCTTCCGCAGCCGGCCCGACGAGACCCTCGAGCCGGTGGTCGAGCACGACGAGCCGCTCACGCTGGGCCGCGATGTCGAGCTCCCGCACCTGGGGGGCGTCGAGGATCGCGTCGACCAGCTCGGAACCCACCGTGTCGCGCAGCTCGTCCAGCCGCTGGCGGGCGAGCCGGGTGTGCAGGTCGGCCGCGAGCCGCAGGCCCAGACCGAACTCGGCGTTGTCCTCGAACAGCGAGTTCGACCACGCCGGACCCCGACCGTCGGCGTTCTTGGTCCAGGGCGTCGTCGGCAGGTTGCCCCCGTAGATCGACGAGCACCCGGTGGCGTTCGCCACCGTCAGCCGCTCTCCGAAGAGCTGGGTGAGCAGCTTGAGGTACGGCGTCTCCCCGCAGCCGGCGCAGGCCCCGGAGAACTCGAACAGCGGGAGCAGGAACTGCGTCCCGCGCACGGTCCCGAAGTCGACTCGGGAGCGGTCGTTGACCGGGAGGCTCTCGTAGAAGGCGATGTCGCGACGACCCGGCTCGATCAGGGGACCGGCCGGCACGAGGTTGATCGCCTTCCGGGGTGGGCCGCTGGCCGGGAGCGTCGGGCTGGACGGGTTGATCGCGCTCGTCAGGCTCGGACCGACCGGGCACGCCTCGACACAGAGTCCGCAGCCGGTGCAGTCCTCGACGTAGACCTGCAGGGAGTAGCGCGAGCCCGGCAGACCGGCAGCGTGGAGGGGCATCGACGGGAACCCTTCGGGGGCGTCGTCCAGGGCATCACCGTCGTAGTACTTCGACCGGATCACACTGTGCGGGCAGACGAAGCTGCAGGTGCCGCACTGGATGCAGGAGTCGGGGTCCCACTGGGCGACGAGGTCGCTGATCCGCCTCTTCTCGTAGGCGGTGGTGCCGCTGGGGTAGGTCCCGTCGACCGGGAGGGCGCTGACCGGCAGGGCGTCGCCGTGACCGGACATCATCGCGGCGGTGACCGTCCGCACGAACTCGGGTGCGTCGGCCGGGACGACCGGCGGCATCGGGTGCCCAGACGGTGCCGCTGTCGGGACGGGGATCTCGTGCAGAGCCGCGAGCGCGGCATCCACGGCAGCGTCGTTGCGGCGCACCACCTCGGCCCCACGCCGTCCGTAGCTCTTCTGGATCGCCTCCTTGACCCGGGCGATCGCGTCGTCGCGGGGCAGCACGCCCGAGATGGCGAAGAAGCAGGTCTGCAGGACGGTGTTGGTGCGTCCGGGCAGCCCGGCCTCGCGGGCCACGGCGTCGGCGTCCACGGCATACAGGGTCAGTCGCTTGTCGATGACCTGCTGCTGGACCGGGCCGGGCAGCGCGTCCCAGACCTCCTCCGGCGGGTGGGGTGCGTTGAGCAGCAGCCGGCCGCCCACCGCGGCGGGGCCGAGGACGTCGACCGTGTCGAGCAACCGGATCTCGTGACAGCCGACGAACCCGGCCTCGGTCACGAGGTAGGGCGCCCGGATGGGGGTGGGGCCGAATCTCAGGTGCGAGACCGTGACTCCCCCGGACTTCTTGGAGTCGTAGACGAAGTACGCCTGCACGTGGACGCTGGGGTCCGCGCCGAGGATCTTGATGGTGTTCTTGTTCGCCCCGACCGTGCCGTCTGAGCCGACGCCGTAGAAGACCGCCCGCAGCGTCGTCGGCTCCTCGATGTCGACGCTCGGGTCCCAGGGCAGGCTCAGCCCACCGACGTCGTCGTTGATCCCGACGGTGAACCGGGGCCGGGCAGTCTTAGCGGCCAGCTCGGCGAAGACCCCGGCGACCATGCCGGGCGTGAACTCCTTCGACGACAGACCGTACCGGCCCCCGATGACCCGGGGCATCGTCTCGAGGGCACCGCAGCCGTGGGCCTCCGCGAGGGCCGCGATGACGTCGAGGAAGAGCGGCTCGCCCGTGGAGCCGGGCTCCTTGGTGCGGTCGAGGACCGCGAGGTGACGGACCGACGACGGCAGGGCGGCGACGAGCTCCGCCGCGGGGAAGGGCCGGTAGAGGTGCACCTGCAGGACGCCTACCCGCTCACCGTCCGGGTCGCCGTCGTGCTCCCCGGCCCGCACGAGGTGGGCCACGGTCTCGCGGGCGGTCTGGGCTCCCGAGCCCATGATGACGATGACCCGCTCAGCCTGCGGGTGACCGACGTACTCCATCAGGTGATAGGCGCGGCCGGTGTGTGCCGCCAGCCGGTCCATCGCGCCCTGCACGATGGACGGGAGCCTCGCGTAGAAGGGGTTGACCGTCTCACGCGCCTGGAAGTAGACGTCGGGGTTCTGCGCCGTCCCCCGGATGAAGGGCCGTTCGGGGCTCAGCGCGCGGGCGCGATGGGCCCTGACGAGGTCGTCGGGGACGAGGTCATGGAGGACGTCGTCGTCGATGAGCTCCACGGTGTTGATCTCGTGGGAGGTGCGGAACCCGTCGAAGAAGTGCAGGAAGGGCACTCGCGACTCCAGCGTCGCCAGCTGGGCGACGAGCGCGAGGTCGTGGGCCTCCTGCACCGAGGCGGAGGAGAGCAGCGCGAAGCCGGTCTGACGGACCGCCATCACGTCGGAGTGGTCACCGAAGATCGAGAGTCCCTGGGTCGCAATGGATCTCGCCGCTACGTGGAAGACCGTCGACGTCAGCTCACCGGCGATCTTGTACATGTTGGGGATCATCAGGAGCAGCCCCTGTGACGCCGTGAACGTCGTGCTCAGGGCGCCCCCCTGCAGCGCGCCGTGCAGCGTCCCCGCGGCGCCGCCCTCGCTCTGCATCTCCATGATCGTCGGCACCGTGCCGTAGACGTTCTCCCGTCCGCGGCTCGCCCACTCGTCCGCGAGCTCGGCCATCGTCGACGACGGGGTGATGGGATAGATGGCGCAGAGCTCGTTGAGCCGGTAGGCGACATCGGCCGCCGCCTCGTTGCCGTCGATGGTGACCCGCACGTCAGGCCTCCGGGACCATCTCGATGGCCGACACGGGACACTGCCGCGCACAGGTGCCGCACCCGGTGCACCGGGCGTCGTCGAACTCGTACCGCTTGCCCACCCCCAGCTTGATCACGGCGTCCTCCGGGCAGGAGCCGAGGCACCCGTCGCACTCGAAGCAGTTGCCGCACGACAGACAGCGCCCGGCCTCGAACTGGGTCTCCTCCGCGGTGAGCCCGGCGAGCACCTCGTCGAAGGCAGCGACGCGGGCAGCCGGGTCGAGCTCGACCTGCTGCCGGCGGGAGTGATCCCCGAAGTACCAGAGGTGGAGCTTGTCGAACGACGCGAGGGCGTGCTTGGGTGCGGCGTCGAGCGGCACCGTACGCAGGTAGGCGTCGATGTTGCGCGCCGCCTTCTTGCCGTGGCCGACGCCGACGGTCACGGTGCGCTCGCTCGGCACGGCGTCGCCGCCAGCGAAGACGCCGGGTGCACCGGTCATCAGGGACGTGGGTGAGACCTGCACCGTGCCGTCGACGAGCACGACACCCGGCACCGTCAGCAGGAACCCCGTGTCACACTCCTGGCCGAGGGCGAGGATCACGGTGTCCGCGGCCAGCGTCTCGAACCGACCAGTCCCGTGAGGACGGCCGCTGGCATCGAGCTCCTGGACCTCGACCGTGAGGTCGTGCTCCCCCATCGAGCTGATCGTACGCAGCCAGTTGATCCGGATCCCCTCCTCCTGGGCGTCGACGGCCTCCTCCTCGTGCGCGGGCATCTGGTCACGCGTCCTGCGGTAGACGATGACGGTGTCCTGCGCGCCCAGCCGGCGCGCGACCCGGGCCGCGTCCATCGCCGTGTTCCCCCCGCCGTAGACCGCCACCCGCCCGCTCAGCGGCACCTGCTCGCCTGCCGCGACGGCGTGCAGGAACGACACGGCGTCGAGGACCCGGGCGGCGTCGGCGTTGGGGATCTCGACCCGCTTGGACAGGTGGGCACCGACCGCGACGAACACCGCGTCGAAGCCGCCCTCCTCGCGCTCGGCCCCCAGGTCGGTGACTCGATGGTCCTGCTCGAAGACGACGCCCAGCTCGGCCACCCGGCGGACCTCGGCGTCGAGGACGTCACGCGGCAGCCGGTAGGCCGGGATGCCATAGCGCATCATCCCGCCGGGCTCGGCGGCGTTGTCCCGCACCACGACCTGGTGCCCGAGGCGGGTGAGGTGGTAGGCCGCCGAGAGGCCGCTGGGGCCCGCCCCCACGACCAGCACGCGGCGTCCCGTCGGGGGCTGCGGTGGCGTCAACGACCACCCCTCGCGGATCGCCCGGTCTCCGAGCGAGCGTTCGACCGCGTGGATGGAGACGGCTCCGTCGAGCTCGGCGCGGTTGCAGACCGTCTCGCACGGGTGGTAACAGACCCGGCCGTGGATGGCCGGGAAGGGGTTGTCCGCGGTCAGCGCTCGCCAGGCGGCCTCGTGGTCGCCGGCCTTGACCAGGCCCAGCCAGGCCTGGATGTTCTCGCCGGCCGGGCACCCCGCGTTGCAGGGAGGCATCAGGTCGACGTAGACCGGCCGGCTGACGCGGACCGGACCCGCACGCAGGCGTCCCAGCCCGAGAGGGGCCGGAGGGGTGAGGTCGCGCTGGTCGTCCACGGGTGCTCCCATCAGTCAGGTCGGCGGACAGGTCAGCGGGTGTCCGAGCCCGCGTCCGCGCGATCGGCCAGGACGGCCGCCCGGCCGGCCTCCAACCGCGCGACCGGCACCCGCGGTGGCGAGCACGAGACGTAGTCGAGCCCGAGGTCGGCACAGAACCGCACCGACGCCGGGTCGCCCCCGTGCTCACCGCACAGGCCGATGCCGAGGCCGGGACGGGCTGCGCGGCCCTCCTCGCAGGAGATGCGCATCAGCCGGCCGACCCCGCGCTCGTCGAGGGTGTCGAAGGGGTTGAACGTCAGCAGCCCCTGTTGGCGGTAGAGCCCGAGGAAGCTGGTCTCCGCGTCGTCGCGGGAGATCCCCCAGGTGGTCTGGGTGAGGTCGTTGGTGCCGAAGGAGAAGAACTCGGCGCTCCTGGCCAGGTCACCCGAGGTCAGCGCCGCCCTCGGCAGCTCGATCATCACGCCGACGGGCACGACCAGCTCGACGCCGCGCCGAGCCGACACCTCGGCGAGCGCGACCTCGATCCGCGCCCGCGCCGCGTTCAGCTCGTGCTCGTCGCTCACGAGCGGGACCATGATCTCCAGCCGCGGGTCACGCTTGCGCGCGAGCAGGTCGGCCATGGCGTCGGCGAGGGCCCGGACCTGGGCGTCGAGCAGCTCGGGGACGACCGCGAGCAGCCGCACCCCACGCAGCCCGAGCATGGGGTTCACCTCGTGCCAACGGCGGACGACCGCGAGCAGGTGCTCGAGCCCGGCGTCGTGCTCTCCACGCTCCTCGATGACCGCCACGCGGGTCGACAGGTCGACCAGGTCGGGCAGGAACTCGTGCAGCGGCGGGTCGAGCAGCCGCACGACGACCGGGAGCCCGTCCATCTCCTCCAGGATCTCGACGAAGTCGTGCCGGGTCAGCTTCTCGATCGTCGCCAGGGCCTGGGCGCGGCCGTTGTCGGTCACCACCTTCTCGACGAGCTCGCGCCGGTCGCCGAGCAGCATGTGCTCCGTGCGGGCCAGCCCGATCCCCTGGGCCCCGAAGGCCTTGGCCGCCCTGGCGTCGGCCAGGGTCTCCGCGTTGGCGCGCACTCCCAGGTGTCGACGCAGGTCCGCGTGGGCCAGCAGGCGGACCACGGCTGCGGCCGTGGCGTCCTGGATGGCGGGCGCGTCCAGCCCGGCGACCGCCTGGACCGCAGCGGCGACGGGGCTGGGCCTGACGTCGCGGCGCCCACGGCACACCTCGCCGGTGCTCCCGTCGACCGAGACGACCTGACCCTCGGTCAGGACGAGGCCGTCGGCACCGACGACCCGGTGCCCGCGCACGTCGATCTCGAGGTCGAGGAGCCCGGTCACGCAGGCCCGTCCGAGTCCGCGCGCGACGACCGCGGCGTGCGACGTCAGCCCGCCGCGAGACGTGATGACCGCCTCGGCGACGAGCATGCCGGCCAGGTCGTCGGGGCTGGTCTCAGGGCGTGCGAGCACGACCTTGCGCCCCTGGGCCACGGCGACGACCGCAGCGCCCGAGCTGAACACCAGCTCACCGACGGCGGCGCCCGGGCTGGCCGCGAGCCCCGTCGCGACGACCTCGCTGGTGCCCCCGGGTGCGAACTGCGGGTGCAGCAGGCTCTGCAGCTGCACCCCGTCGACCCGCACGAGGGCCTCGTCCATCCCGACGTCACCCGCGTCGACGAGATCGACGGCGATGCGGAAGGCCGCTGCCGGGCTGCGCTTGCCGACCCGGGTCTGGAGGATCCACAGGCGGGCGTCCTCGACGGTGAACTCGACGTCGCACAGGTCGGCGTAGTGCCGTTCCAGGGTCTCCAGGTGTCGCAGCAGCTCGACGTGGACCGCCGGCTGCAGACGGGCGAGGTCGTCGAGGGACAGGGTGACGCGGCTGCCGTTGACGACGTCCTCACCCTGGGCGTTCGGCAGGTAGTCGCCGTAGGCACCGGGAGCGCCGGTGGCCGGGTTGCGGGTGAAGCAGACGCCGCTGCCGCTGCCGGGGCCGGTGTTGCCGTAGACCATCTCGATGACGTTGACCGCAGTGCCGAGGTCGTCGCTGATCCGCTCGTGCGCACGGTAGAGACGAGCGCGCTCGCCGTTCCACGACTCGAACACTGACCGGATCGACCGCACGAGCTGCTCGTGCGGGTCCTGGGGCAGGTCCTCACCGGTCTGCTCGACGAGGAGGCGCCGGAACTGCGCCGTCAGGGCCTGCAGGGTGGCCGTGTCGAGACCGCTGTCGTCCGCGACCCCCTGCCTCTCCCGGGCGTGGGTCAGAGCCTGCTCGAACAGGTCGGCTCCGACGCCGAGGACGGTGCGGCCGTACATCTGCGTCAGGCGGCGGTAGCAGTCCCACGCGAAGCGCTCGCCACCGCGGGCGGCCAGACCGGGCAGCGTGGCGTCGGTGAGGCCGACGTTGAGGATCGTCTCCATCATGCCGGGCTCGAGAACCGCCCGCCGGAGCGCACCGAGACCAGCAGCGGGTCGTCAGTGCTGCCGAAGCCTCGCCCGGACTGGACCACCAGCTCGCCCAGGTGCTCGAGGACGAGCTCCTGCAGGTCGGCCGGCTCCTGGCCGTCGACGAGGTACCTGCGGCAGGCCTCGGTGGTGATGACGAACCCCGGCGGCACGGGGAGACCCAGCCGCGTCATCTCCGCCAGGTTCGCCCCCTTGCCACCGAGCAGGTCGACCATGCTGCGGTCGCCGTCGTGCAGGCTCATCACCAGTGGAGCTCGTACGCTCCGGGTCAACGTTGTCACGGGTGTCTCCTCGACGAGATGGGGCGCGGCACGCTCTCTGGGACCCCACGCTGTCCCGTCCCGCGGAGTGGAGACAGTGACCTTCGTCCCGCCGTGAGGCGCCCGAGGCTGCAGTGGGCGGGGAGCGCAGGGACCTTCGACCCGGGCCAAGCCGCCCCCACGACGTCACGATGGCAGCACCGGATGGGCCGCCCCGACGGGCAACCCGACAACGTGGCAGGAGTCCTGCAATGACCGAACCGACGCACGTGGATGGTCCCGTGGGACCCGTGGTGGTCGGCTGTGACGGGTCGTGGCCCAGCGCCCAGGCCGTCATCGCCGCGAGCGCCGCCGCCCGGCGGCGCAGGGCCCCGTTGAAGCTGCTGGTCGTCGTCAGACCACCGGTTGCGCCGACGCAGAGTCACGAGGCAGCCCTCGAGCACGCCAGGTACGTCGGGGAGGCCGCCCGGCTGGATGCGCACGGGGCCGAGCCGGAGGTCGACACCGAGGTCGTCATCGCGTCGGACGCACGCGACCTGCGCGTGCAGGATCTCGCGAACCGGGCGGGCCTGCTGGTCCTCGGCTCATCCGGGGCCGGAGGTCAGGTGGCCCTGTCGCTGGGATCCGCGAGCGACGACCTGGCCCGGACCTTCCCGTGCCCGCTGCTACTGCCGCACGCCCGGGTGGGGGAGCCGCTACGCGCGGGATCCAGGCCGCCGACGGTCGTCGCCGCAGTCGGACAACATGACGGTGCGCAGCACCTTGTCGCCGCCGCCGCCCGGGAGGCGGCCGAGAGGCACGTCTCTCTCGTGATCGTCCACACCCTGTCGACGCACGACGCCGCCGCGCTGCGCAGCGAGCAGGAGTGGGTCGCCACGGTGGTCTCGGCGGTCGGGGTCCCCTCGTGGTTGCCCCACCGCTCTGTCGTCACGGTGGCCGACCCCGTCGCCGCCGTCCTCGACCTCATCGAGTCCGACGACCTGCTCGTCGTCGCCACGCGCGGCGAGGGCCGCCTGGCCGGCCTCGTCCCCGGCTCGGTCACCCGGGCGCTGCTCGACACGGGTCGGTGCGACGTCCTGGTCGTCGGCCACGGCATCGTCGGCCATGGCGCGCACACGACGTCCGGTCTCGCGTCGGCACCGGACCGGGTCGGCCTCCCGGAGGCCGCCGCACCGCTCTCCCGCACCCGGGTTCGACACGACCATGACCGCTGACGGCTACACCGCCGTCAGCGTTCCTCCCGCCTCTCGAGCCGCCATCCACGGTCGGTCAGCCGGCGCCTGCCCGCCAGGAGCACCGACTCACCACGTGTGCGCGACGTCGACGACCAGACGTGACCCGGTGCCGGGGCCCGCGAGGATGAAGGCGCGGAACGGAAGGCGAGCCCGCACCCCGAGGGCGAGAGTCGTCTGCCCCTCGAAGGACCCAGCCCAGGCGATCTGCCGGAAGGTCCGGTCACCGGTCACCCGCACGACCTCCCGCGGGTTGGAGGGCACGAACGTGGGTCTCCCCGTCGCAGGGTCGTACGACGGTGCCTTGATGACGACCGCGATCGCGGCACCGCCCCGGACGGGGACCGGCATCCCGGAGCCCTCGGCCCGCACGACAGGGACGTAGCGCACGTCGTAGCCCTTGAGAGGTCCCGCCAGGTCGACGACGAGACGGTCCCAGCAAGCGTGTTCACCGCTGCGCACCCCGCTGACCTGCGCCGCCGGTGAGAGCGTCCCTGCGGCCTTGGGCTGCGACCCCCAAACGATCCCGCACGACGACGCCGCGCTCGTGACCTGGGCGAGCGCCGGTGCAGGGACGGTGGCGGTGGCCCCGAGCGGCAGGGCGACGGCGAGGGCGACGACGGCTCTCACGGCTCGCCGGCCCCGCAGGGTCCGACGAGCTCGAGGGTGGGTGGGGGTGATGGCTGGGGGGTGGGTGGTGAGCATGGCTGCGCTCCTGTCTGCGTCGACCTGAGGTCGTTCGATGGCCGGTCGGATGCCGCTGCGCGGCGGCCGGTCCGGTCATCCTCCGCGCGTCATCGGCGGCCCCACCACGGACGAACGTCCCCTCTCCGAGCGATCTCCGAGCGCTCACCCGCCCGATGATCGGAGCCCCGATGTCACCCACCTCGCGACAGGCCGGCTCCTTGCGACACCGATCCGCTCCTCATCACCGAGGTTCCCGCGGTCACCACCGGCGAGGTGATCACCCCGAACGTCGAGGCGGTGCGGTTCGACGTCGCGGCGACGAGACCTGACCGCACGATGTGCCATCTCGGACCCGTCCTGAGGGAGTCGCTCTCCAACGTGGCCAAGCACGCCAAGGCCAGCGAGGTGATCGTGCACCTCACGGTCAAGCAGTCGTCGGTCGCCCTGCAGGTGGACGACGACGGGGTCGGCCCAGAGCCCGGGGGACGCGGGGGCGTCCGATCCCGCCCGGGGGGGCGGGACACGCATGCGCTGGCAGGTCCCGCTGGCCCCACTCCCTGCGTGAAGCGCGCGGCCTCGGGACCTTAGGCCGTGGTGGGGTGGCGGCGCCCCGACGATGCTCGAGGGCGAGAGCCACCCACGACACAAAGAGGCGTCCCATGGCACGCTCGTCCGCGACCTGGCACAACCCGAGCCGCAAGATGATGGACCTGCTCGACGAGCGCGCACCGTCGCCGTCCGCCGTCGAGGTGGATGCCGGTGTCGAGGGGGTCGAGTTCGTCGTCCGGGCCGATCTGCCGGGCATCGACCCTGATCGAGACCTCAGCCTGCGGGTCAGCAGCGGGCGGCTGCTCATGTCGGGCGACCGCCCCGCTGACGTCACCAACACCGGCCCGCACGAACGCCGACGCGGCTGGTTCACCCGCGAGGTGTCGCTCCCGCCGACCGCGTCGAGCGAGGCCGCAGTGACGTACGTCGACGGGGTGCTCGAGGTCCGGATCCCACTGGGCGCCCGGACGGCGCCCACGGCGCTGGCCGTTCGTCATCCTGTCCACGACGGCGCACCTCGGCGAGGGCAGCGCACCCCCGTACGGCGCGCCACTGTCCCGTCGGGCTCGACCGTCCCGTCCGGCCCCCTCGTCCCGTCCAACGCCGCCGGGCTGGCGAAGCGATGAGCGCCGGAGCACGCATCGTCGTCGGCATCGACTCGTGGGGGTCCAGTGACGACGCCCTGGACTGGGCGGCCGACGAGGCCCGTGCGGCGGGGCGACCGTTGCACGTGCTGCACGCCCCGGCCTGGGCGGACGCCGGCCCGATCACGGAACCCGAGCCCTGTGACCCGTTGGTGGCCAAAGCGGTTGCGTCCGTGCACGCCCGCTACCCCGAGCTCCCGGTCACGGGAGAGACGACGACCGGCAGTGCTGCCGGGGCTCTGGTCAGGGCATCGGTCGGGGCCCACCTCGTGGTCATCGGCGCCCATCCCGAGGGACCGTGGGCGTCGGCGCTGTGGGCGTCGCTCCGCCAGCGGGTGCCGATCCACGCCTGCTGCCCGGTGGTGGTCGTGCCACCCGGTCGGAGGGCGCGCCCGACCGAGGATCAGGCCGTGCTCGTGGGCCTGGACGGTAGTCGGGGCTCGCAGGAGGCGCTGCTCTTCGCGCTCGAGCGGGCGTCGTGGACGGGCCAGACGGTGCGAGCCGTGCACTGTGTCCCTGGTGCCGTCGGGCGCGTAGCGCCGGTCGGGACGCCGGTCGGGCCGACGAGGGTGGTGAGGCTGGCCGGGCCTGTCGCGGTGGTCGGAGTGGTCCCCGTGGCCGCCACGGTCGGGGCGCAGGAGCAAGCGCTCGTCGACGTGGCCATCGCCGCTGCTCATCTGCAGTGGGCCGGGGTCCACCTCGAGGAGCAGACGGTGACCGGCTCCGCGGCCGAGTCCCTGCTCAGGCTGTCGGCGACCGCCGCGCTGCTCGTCGTCGGCTCTCGCGGGCTCGGTGGCTTCGCCGGGCTCCTGCTGGGCTCCGTGGCCAGCCGGCTCGTCAGCCATCCGGGCTGCCCCCTCGTCGTGGTGGGCGAGCACGCTCGACCAGACTGAGCGGGGGTCCGGACCGGGCCCCCGATCGACCGGAGAGGCTCGCCCCACCATGACCACGACCTCACGTCCTGCGGGCTCGTCACGACCCGGCACCGCGACCTCCAGCTGCGCGTCGCCCACGCGGCAGTCGGCCTTCTCCCAGGCCAAGGCCGACCACGACTTCGTGGAGCAGGAGCTGGAGCTGGAGCTGCACACCAACACCGAGCTCACCCGCCAGATCCACGTGCTCACCACCGAGCTGCACCGGCGCCTGCTCGACGGTGAGGACCGTGACGTCGAGCGACCCCCCGCAGGGACTTAGCCTGACCGGGTGGACGACACGGCAGACCCAGCCACCGCGCAGCACCGCGCCGAGGCACTCAAGGAGCGGGTCTACGTCACCTTCACCGCGCTTGCAGTGGTGCTC
>JBBRNQ010000125.1:0-12140 GCA_038230235.1 Actinomycetales bacterium | reverse complement strand
TCGCCGTCCCTGGCCATCCCCCGCTCGAACCGCAGGTCACGTGGCGCCTCCACCCAGACCCGGACGGCGGCGTACCCCCCGGCGGGCAGCACGCTCGACCCGACCCCTTCGAGCACGAGCCGGGGCACCCACGGCACCTCGCGGGGTCGGGTGGCCCACCGGTGGCGTAGCCAGTCCCAGCGGCGGTATGAAGCGTCCTCGCCCCGGGAGAGCGGGAGGAGCACCTGCTCGGTCACGAGCGGCACAGCGTCGGCGAGGCCGTCCCACCCGGGGTAGAGGTCGTCCATGTGCACGACCCGGGCGTCGAGTCGGCGCCCCAGACCGCGGGCGAGGGTGGTCTTGCCAGCCCCGCTGGGTCCGTCGACGGCCACGACGAGCACCGCTCCGCAGCGTGGCGTCGCGACGGCGGCGAGCGCCGCGACGGCGTCGACGGCGGCCGGGTCGGCGCGGGACGCCGTACGGGGGGCAGGCTCCGCGGGCATGGGGTGAGGGTAGGGGAGGAGCGACCGGGTGGCCCCGTAGGGTTGGGCCGTGAGTGTCGCCACCCGGGTCATCGCCTGTCTCGACGTCGACGCAGGTCGGGTGGTCAAGGGCGTCAACTTCGAGAACCTGCGCGACGCGGGGGATCCCGTCGAGCTGGCCAAGCTCTACGACGCCCAGGGTGTCGACGAGCTGACCTTCCTCGACGTCACCGCCAGCAGTGGTGACCGCGCGACGACGTACGACGTGGTGACGCGCACGGCCGAGCAGGTCTTCATCCCGCTCACCGTCGGGGGTGGTGTCCGCACCGTCGGCGACGTCGACCGGCTGCTGCGCGTCGGCGCAGACAAGGTCGGGGTCAACACCGCCGCCATCGCCCGCCCCGATCTCATCGCCGAGATCGCGGACCGCTTCGGGGCGCAGGTGCTCGTGCTGTCGGCCGACGTGCGCCGCCGCCGCGGCGATGACGGGCGGCCGACCGACGACTTCGTCATGACCACCCACGGCGGCCGGACGCCGGTCGACCTCGACGCCGTCGAGTGGTGTGCGCGGGCGGCGGAGCTCGGGGCCGGTGAGATCCTGCTCAACTCGATGGACGCCGACGGCACCAAGGACGGCTTCGACCTCGAGCTCATCGCCAGGGTGCGCGCCGCCGTACGGGTGCCCGTCATCGCCAGCGGGGGAGCGGGCGCGGTGGAGCACTTCGCCCCGGCCGTTGCGGCGGGGGCAGATGCGCTGCTCGCCGCGAGCGTCTTCCACTTCGGCGAGCTCACCGTGGCTCAGGTCAAGGCCGCGCTGCGGGCCGAGGGCGTCACCGTCCGCTGACCTCGGCCGGCAGGGTGGGATCGGTCGACGGCACCGGGGCGGGCGTTCTACCCCGCTACGACTGCGGGGTGATCTCTCGCTGCCTGTGGCGAGGTCCTACCCCCTGACGGCCGACCGCTACCGGGGTAGAACGCCAGCGGGGTGATCGGTCGCACTCGGCGGCGACCCGTCACCCCACTGCGCGGTCGCGCTCTATGTCCCGAGGCTCGGGTCCGCTCGTGCCTGCTCGAGGTTCGCGCGGTGAGGGTGGGAGAGCCACTCCTGACGCAGCCGCTCGTCGACCGGCTCGTCTCCTCGGCTCAGGGCCCCGATGTAGGCCCGGTCGGCGGCCAGACGGGCTGCCACTTCGCGACCCCGGGCCACGGCGCCGTGACCGGGGACGACGACCTCGACCTGCGTGGCGGCGGCACCCAGCAGGTCGAGGGCCGCCTCGTAGGCGCCCACCTGACCGGGACGACGCGGGTCGAGGAGCGGGATGAGGACGTCGGAGAGCATGTCACCCGCGAGCAGGACGCCACGGTCGGCGAGGAGGACCGCGGCGTGGCCGACGGCGTGCGCCTCGTGCTCGACGAGCGTGCCCGGCACCAGCCCGCCGTCGGCGGGCAGCGGGGTGACGAGCCCGACCAGCTCGAGGGGCACGTTCGAGGCGCTCTCCGCGGCCATCGTGCGGGCACGCTCACGCGCGTCGTACCCGGCGCGGGCGCCGGTGGAGGAGGCGTGGCGCGGCACGTCGCCGAACCGGGGATGCCACAGCAGGTGGTCCCAATGAGGGTGGGTGGAGAACCCTGCGACCACCGGGAGGCCGAGGCGGTCGACGTCGTCGGCCAGCTCGTTCAGGTCGGAACCATCGATACCCGGGTCGATCAGGGTGAGCCCACCCTCCGCGCGGACCACGATGGCATTGCTCCAGACCCATGCGCTCTGACGGACCCAGACACCGTCGGCCACCTCGGTCAGCATCGACGCGCTCTATCCACCCAGCGACGCCTCGCGGATGGCGTCCTGCGCGGCCTGGGGGCCGGTGAGGGAGACGTCGGCGACCCGCTGGCGGCCCGAGGCGAAGAGTGTCAGCTCACCCGGGGTGCCGGTGACGACGACGGTCGCGGCCCCGCTCACCTGCTTCGCGACGAAGCGGCCGTGGCCCGGTGAGACCAGCTCGACCCCGACCGGGGCCTTGCCGAGGAAGAGCCTCGACATCGTGCGCAGGCCCTTCCACAGGGCCGCGGTGAGCCCGGTGTCGAGGGTGCGGGCGGTGAAACCCGGCGCCCCCCGCAGGAGGTCCTCGTGGTGGATGAAGAACTCGCCCAGGTTGGCCGCCTCGTCGACTGCCGGGATCCGCACCGGTGACCACACGGGCGGTCCGGAGCGCACCTGTCCGACCAGGGTGGGGTAGTCGCGGGCGGCGTAGGACCGCATCCCCTCGTCGAGCCGTCCTTTCAGCGGGGGCACGAACATCCCGATGGCCAGGTCGGGCCGGCTGTCGCGGATGACGAGGTGGGCGGCGAGATCCCTTGCCCGCCAAGGGTCGTCGAGCGTGGGGGCATCCGGGCCGAGGGTGAGCAGCGAGTCGCTGAGGGCGCGGCGCTCCTGCTGGGCGTAGCGGGTCATGACGCCATCGTGTCACCCGTCACGCCGGGTGAGGGGTGTGGTCGGGGCGGGACGACGCGGCATACGGTGACGTGGTGAGCGCAACCATCGTGACCCTCGTGGAGCCGACGACCGCGCGGCACGGCGAGTGGCTCGAGCTGGTGGGGGAGTTCGACGGCGGGCACGTCGACGGCGGCGGGTTCTTCGGCACGACCGTCGAGGAGCTCGCCGACCCGACGGTGTTCGCCGCCTGGGTCGAGTCGACGCGGGCCCAGGAGAGGGGCGAGCAGGTGCCCGACGGGTGGGTCCCCTCGACCCTGCGCTGGGTCGAGGCGCAGGGTCAGCTGGTCGCCACCGTCGCCCTGCGGCACGAGCTCAACGCCTTCCTGCTCGAGGAGGGGGGCCACGTCGGGTATGCCGTGCGCCCCACCGCCCGCCGTCAGGGAGTGGCCACGGCAGCACTGCGGGCGATGCTCGACGTCGCCCGCTCCCGCGGCATCGAGCGCGCCCTGCTCGTGTGCGACGACGACAACGTCGCCTCGGCCCGCACCATCGAGGGCAACGGCGGGGTCCTCGAGGACGTGCGCGGCGACAAGCGCCGCTACTGGATCCCCCTCACCCCGAACCCCTGACCCTCGAAGCCACCGCGACTCCCCTCCATCCACACAAACGTCGGCTTGTTGCTCTGGACGTGCCCAAGAAGGGCGTCGGAGAACGGCATTCGGTCGCAAGGGGAGCAACAAGGCGGGGTCAGGCACTGGCGCGGGTCGGGCACTGGCGCGGGGTCGGGCACTGGCGCGGGGGCAGGGTCAGGGGCTACCGGCAAGGCTCAGGCGCTGGTACGGCGATACGTGCGCCGGTAGGCGAGCGGCGACAGCCCCACGGCGGCGCCGAGCTGGAGGCGCAGCGAGGTGGCCGTGCCGAAGCCGCAGCGGGCGGCCACCTCGTCGACTCCGAGGTCGGTCGTCTCGAGCAGGTGGCGGGCGCTCTCGACGCGCACCCTGGTGAGCCAGGCCCCGGCACTCTCGCCGGTCTCCTCCCGGAAGCGCCGGGTGAAGGTGCGCACGCTCATCCGGGCGTGGGCGGCGAGCGCGGCGAGGTCGAGGGGCTCGGCCAGCCGGTCGAGGGCCCAGGCGCGCGTGGGGCCGGTGCCCCCCTCACCCGGAGGCGGCACCGGTTGCTCGATGAACTGCGCCTGACCGCCGTCGCGCCACGGTGCGACGACCGCCCCGCGGGCGACCCGGTTGGCCACCTCGGAGCCGTGGTCGGTGCGCAGCAGGTGCAGGAGCAGGTCGATGCCGGCGGCGTTGCCGGCCGAGGTGAGCACGTCGCCGTGGTCGACCCAGAGCACGTCGGGGTCGAGGTCCACGGCGGGGAAGAGGCGACGGAACTCCTTGGCGTGCGCCCAGTGGGTCGTCGCGCGCCGTCCGTCGAGCAGGCCCATCGCGGCGAGCACCCAGGCGCCGGTGCAGATGGACACCCAGCGCACGTCGGGGCGGGCCGTGGCGAGCAGGGCCGCGAGGTCGTCCGGGAGGCGGCCGGTGTGCAGCAGACGGCCGCCGGTGATGCCGGGGACCACGATGGTGTCGGCAGCCGCCAGGGCGGTGTTGGGGTCGGTGGGGAGCGCCTCGAATCCGGCCGAGGTCAGCACCGGCCCGTCGTCGACGGTGCACATCATCACGTCGTACGGAGATCCCTGACCGGGTGACGCGCCCCCGGCACCGTCGATGGCGCTGGCCCGGAGGAAGCGGTGGGGGAGCCCGAGCTCGAAGGCCACCACCCCGCGGAGCGCGAGGACGACGACCCGGTGTGGCCCCGGCTCGAGGACGGGCCCGAGCGGCGGCCGTCGGCCGGGCCGGGCAGGGGAGGAGGAAGACATGGCCGAATCCTTTCATATGTTGTCCCGTCGGCCACTAGCCCGGACCCCGATCGTCCTCCACACTCAGGAGGTGACCGCCCCGACCTCTGCTCGCCACCCCGACGGCACCACCCGGGAACGACGGGTCCACCCCGCCTGGTGGGTGGCAGCCGTCGCCTTCCTGACGGCCATCGGCGCCGCGGGCTTCCGCTCGACCCCGGCCGTACTGATCACCCCACTCCACGAGGAGTTCGGCTGGCCCATCGGGGTCCTCGGCGGGGCGGTCTCGGTCAACCTCGTGCTCTTCGGGCTCACCGCTCCCTTCTCCGCGGCGCTGATGGAGACGCTCGGCATCCGCCGGGTCGTCACCGGTGCGCTCCTCCTGGTGTCGGTCGGCGCGCTCCTGCCGATCTGGATGACGGCGTCGTGGCAGCTCGTCCTCTGCTGGGGCGTGCTCGTCGGGCTGGGCACGGGCGCGATGTCGATGTCGCTCGTGGCCACAGTGACGGGCCGGTGGTTCGTGGCCCGCCGAGGGCTGGTGACCGGGGTCCTGACCGCCGCGGGGGCGACCGGTCAGCTCGTCTTCCTGCCCCTGCTGGCCTGGCTGGCCGTCAACCACGGGTGGCGCTCGGCCGCGATCGCCACGGCGGCCCTGGCTGCGGCCGTCGTCCCGGTGGTGCTCTGGCGCTTCCACAGCCATCCCAGCGACGTGGGCGTCACGGCGTACGGAGCCCCGGAGGGCACGGTGGTCGGTCCTCCGCCTCGCGTGGCGGGCAACCCGGCCCGGGCGGCGCTGGCCGCGCTGCGCGACGCGTCACGGCACCGGGTCTTCTGGCTGCTCGCGGGCAGCTTCATGGTGTGCGGCGCGTCGACCAACGGGCTGGTGGGCACGCACTTCATCCCCGCGGCCCACGACCACGGGATGGCCGAGACCACCGCGGCCGGCCTGCTCGCCCTCGTCGGGGTCTTCGACGTCGTCGGCACGATCTTCTCCGGCTGGCTCACCGACCGGGTCGACGCCCGGTTCCTGCTGGCGCTCTACTACACGCTGCGCGGGGCCTCGCTCTTCCTGCTGCCGTCGCTCTTCGGCGACGGGGTGCACCCCAGCATGTTCGCCTTCATCCTCTTCTACGGCCTCGACTGGGTGGCCACCGTGCCGCCGACGATGGCGCTGTGCCGCAACGCCTTCGGCGCCCGCGCCCCCGTCGTCTTCGGCTGGGTCTTCGCGTCGCACCAGATCGGCGCGGCGATCGCCGCCGGGCTCGCCGGGCTCGTGCGCGACCGGCTCGGCACCTACGACCTGGCCTGGTACGCCGCGGGCTGCCTGTGCGTCGTGGCGGCGGCCCTGTGCGCCTCCATCCGGAAGCGGCCGGTGGCCGACCTGGTGGCGGGCAGCGCGCTCACCTGATCGTCCGGAGGGCGCGAGGAGGCCAAGGGAATCGTCGTCCCCTGCTGTCGGTTGTGCGTGAGAGGGTGTGATCCGCCGCCCAGCCACCCCTGATCGATGGAGCTTTCTACCGGTGTCCACCCTCCTGCCGAACCCGACGGCCAGCACCCTGCGCCGGGGCCTCGGCATCCTCGCCCTCGGCATCCGTGAGCAGAAGCGATGGTTCGCGCTGTCGGTCGTCGGAAGCGCCGTGTACGGCGTGATGACCGGCGGCACCGCCTGGGTGATCGGGCGGGTGGTGGACGACACGATCGCGCCCGCGGTCGCCGCCCGGTCGGTCACCACGGCCCAGCTGACCCACGCGGCGATGCTGCTGGTCGCGGTCGTCCTGCTCAACGTCGTCGGCGTCATCGTGCGCCGCGTCGCGGCCGGCATCGTCGTGTTCAACCTCGGGGCGATCTACCGGCGCAGGGTGACCCGACAGTACCTCCGGCTGCCGCTGGCGTGGCACCACCGCCACCCCTCCGGCCAGCTGCTCTCCAACGCGAACTCCGACGTCGAGTCGGCGTGGAACGTCTTCAACCCCCTGCCCATGGCCATCGGCGTCGTCGTGATGCTCGTCTTCGCCGGCGTCCAGATGCTCGTCGTCGACGTCTTCCTCGCCGTCGTCGGCTTCACCGTCTTCCCCCTGCTCTTCCTGGCCAACATCGCCTTCCAGCGCCGCATGTCGCCCAAGGCCACCCGTGCCCAGCAGCTGCGCGCCGAGGTGTCCGAGGTGGCGCACGAGAGCTTCGAGGCCGGCCTGATCGTCAAGAGCCTCGGCCGCGAGGACCAGGAGGCCGACCGCTTCCGCGTCGTCACCCACCAGCTGCGCGACGCCAACATCGAGGTGGGCCGCACCCGGGGCAGCTTCGACCCCGTCATCGAGGCCATCCCCCAGCTGGGCACCCTCGCGGTGCTCCTCGTCGGCGTCTGGCGCGTCTCGACCGGCAACCTGTCGGCAGCCGAGGTCGTGCAGATCGCCTACCTCTTCTCGCTTCTCGCCTTCCCGGTCCGCTCCCTGGGGTGGGTGCTCGCCGAGCTCCCCCGCTCCGTCGTCGGCTGGGAGCGGGTCGACGCCGTGCTGCAGGCTCGCGGCACCATGACGTACGGCGACGCCCGGCTGCCCCGTACGGGTGCCAGCCACCTGCTCGTCGAGGACGTCACCTACGCGTACGCGGGTGAGACGTCTGACGGCGGCAGCCGTCAGCGCGAGCGGCACGTCGCCATCGACCACGTCACCCTCGACGTCCGCGCGGGGGGGACGACGGCGATCGTCGGTCCTACCGGCTCGGGCAAGTCGACCCTCACCAACGTCATCATGCGACTGGTCGACCCCGACACGGGCGCGGTCGTGCTCGACGGAGTCGACCTGCGTACGGTGCGCCGCGGTGGGGTCGCCGAGGTCGCGGCCCTGGTGTCGCAGCAGACCTTCATGTTCGACGACACGGTGCGCGGCAACGTGACGCTCGGGCTCGAGCTCTCGGACGACGACGTCTGGGCCGCCTTGCGCGTGGCCCAGGGGGAGGAGTTCGTCCGTGCCCTCGGGAAGGGGCTCGACACCCGGGTCGGGGAGCGCGGGACGAGCCTCTCGGGAGGGCAGCGCCAGCGCGTCGCCCTGGCCCGCGCGGTCATCCGCAGCCCTCAGATCCTCGTGCTCGACGACGCGACGTCAGCGGTCGACCCGAGTGTCGAGCAGGCGATCCTGGCCGGCTTGCGCGCCAGCAGCGCGGGCACGACCGTGCTGGTCGTGGCCTACCGGATGGCGACGATCGGCCTCGCTGACGACGTCGTCTACGTCGAGGAGGGCCGGGTCGTCGACCACGGCACGCACGACGAGCTGCGCGAGCGGTGCCCCGGCTACGAGCACCTCGTGAGCGCCTACGCCCGCGAGGCCGCGGAACGAGCGGCGGTGGCCGCCGACGAGGAGCACGCCTCCGAGCGGGCGGGGGCCGGGTCGTGAGCGTCCGCAGCCAGCCCCTCACCGACCACTCGGGTATCGAGGCGGGCCGCGAGCTCGGCACCTGGCAGACCCTGAAGCGGGGGGTGGAGCTCTCACCCGAGCTGCGTCGCGGCATCGGCGTCACCCTGGCCCTCGCCATGCTGTCGACGCTCGGGCGTGTCCTCATCCCGTTCGTCGTGCAGCGCACTACCGACGACGGCATCCTCGGCACCGGTGGACCAGACCTCGCGGTCGTGCTGCGCTACGTGCTGCTCGCCGTCGCCGGGGTGGCGGTCACGGCGGTCAGCTCCTACTTCGTCAACGTGCGGTTGTTCACCGCGTCGGAGAACGGCCTGTCGTCGTTGCGCATCCGCGCCTTCCGCCACATCCACGACCTGTCGATGCTGACGCAGAACACCGAGCGCCGTGGCTCCCTGGTGTCGCGGGTGACCTCCGACGTCGACACCATCTCGATGTTCGTGCAGTTCGGCGGGCTGATGCTCATGGTCAACCTCGCGCAGCTCACCCTCGCGACGGTGCTCATGCTCTTCTACAGCCCACTGCTCACCCTGGTGGTGTGGGTCTGCTATATCCCGCTCTTCATCATCATCCGGACCTTCCAGGGAGTCGTGGGTCGGGCGTACACGAAGGTGCGCGAGCGGGTCGGTGACATGCTCGGGGGGATCTCCGAGGCTGTCGTGGGCGCCTCGACGATCCGCGCCTACTCGGTCGAGGACCGCACGGCCGCCCGTATCGACGCCGCGATCGAGAGCCACCGGCGGGCCGCCATCGGGGCGCAGGCGCGGGCGGTGGTCGCCTTCACCTCGGGCCAGCTGGTCTCGGGGCTGACCACGGCCGTCGTCGTCGTGGTCGGCACCCTCATCGCCGTGCGAGGGCAGCTCTCCCTCGGCGAGCTCCTGGCCTTCCTCTTCCTCGTCAACCTCTTCACCACCCCGGTGCAGCAGGCCACCGAGATCCTCAACGAGATGCAGAACGCCGTGGCGGGGTGGCGTCGGGTCATCGGGATCATCGACACCCGCGCCGACGTCGCCGACCCCGGTGACGACGGTGTCGACCTGCCCCGGGGGCCCATCACCGCCCAGTTCGACGGTGTCTCCTTCGCCTACCCCGGTGGTGACACGGTGCTGCACGAGGTGTCCCTGCAGATCGAGCCGAGGTCCCGGGTGGCGATCGTCGGTGAGACCGGATCGGGCAAGTCCACCTTCGCCAAGCTCCTCACCCGGTTGATGGACCCGAGCAGCGGTCGCGTGCTGATCGACGGGGTCGACCTGCGCAAGGTGCGCTTCGGGTCGTTGCGGGCCCGCGTGGTGCTCGTCCCCCAGGAGGGCTTCCTCTTCGACGCCAGCCTCTACGACAACATCGTCTTCGGCACGCCCGGGGCGAGTCGGGACGACGTGTTGCTGACGTTGACCGAGCTCGGTCTCGACGGCTGGCTCGACTCGCTGTCGGAGGGGCTGGACACCGAGGTGGGACAACGCGGGGAGTCGTTGTCCGCGGGGGAGCGTCAGCTGGTCGCCCTGGCCCGCGCGTACCTCGCCGACCCCGACCTGCTGGTGCTGGACGAGGCGACCTCAGCCGTCGACCCCAGCACGGAGGTCCGCATCCAGCGGGCCCTCGACAGCCTGACTCGGGGCCGCACCTCGATCGCGATCGCCCACCGGCTGTCGACTGCCCAGGCCGCCGACGAGGTCATCGTCGTCGACGGTGGCCGGATCGTCGAGCGGGGACACCACACCGACCTCGTCGGGCGACATGGGGTGTACACGGGGCTCCACGACAGCTGGGTGGCCCAGCAGGGGTGAGTCGAGGATTATCTGGCGCTGACCGCTCGTTGTACGAGACAGTGGGGGGGAGAGCGACCTCGACGTCACCCGCTGGTGCAACTGCCGCGAGCCGGGCCTATGGTGGAGGACACTCGCACCCTGCTCCTGCCCACCGCTGCACCTCGACACCACCGCACCAGACGACGAAGGAGGACCCCGATGATCCTGTTGCGACGAGAGCTGGGCGACGTGCTCCGGGAGGGGCGCCGCCGACAGGGCCGAACCCTGCGTGACGTCTCGGCGTCAGCCGCGGTGTCGTTGGGCTACCTGAGCGAGGTGGAGCGAGGCGAGAAGGAGGCCTCCTCCGAGCTGCTCGCCTCCATCTGCGGAGCGCTCGGTCTGCCCCTCTCCGAGGTCCTCGGTGAGGTGTCCACCCGGATCGCGGAGACCGAGGCCCTGACGGCGCCGGTGCCCCTCCCGATCGCCGTGCCCTCCCCGGTGGCGTCTGCCGCCTGAGCGGAGGGTGATGGCCGGCTCCACGAGGGCCGTGTCGATCCGGTCGGTGACGTGTCGTCGCCTGACCGTGCGCCTGCACACCCCGTTCGTCACCGCCCTGCGTCGCACCGACACGTGCGACACCCTCGTGGTCAGGGTCACCGACTCCGATGGCGTCGTCGGCTGGGGCGAGGCGCCCCAGGTGTGGCAGGTGACGGGGGAGTCGCTGGAGTCGGCGCGGGCCTGCGTCGAGCTGATGCTCGCCCCCTGTGTCGTCGGGCGCCGCGTCGACGACTGGCGTGATGCCTCCACCGCCTGCCAGCGTGCGGTGGCCCGCAACTTCGGCGCGAAGGCGGCGGTGGACGTCGCCCTGCACGACCTCGTCGCCCGGCGATCCGCACTGTCGTTCGCGCAGTTCCTCCGCGCCGAGTACGCGGCGTCCGACTCGGTCCACACGCAGGTCGTCGGGGCGACCCGGGTGTCGACCGACGTCACGTTGTCGGCGGGCTCGACCGACGGCCTGGGGGTCGCGGCAGCCCGTCGGGTTGGCGACGGCTTCTCGACGCTGAAGATGAAGGTGGGCACCGACGCGGCCACCGACGTGGCCCGGGTTCGGGCCGTGCGCGAGGCCGTCGGGTCGCAGGTGGCCGTGCGCCTGGACGCCAACCAGGGATGGTCGCGAGAGGAGGCGGTGGCGGTCATCCGGGCCCTGGAGTCGGCGGATCTCGGGGTCGAGCTGGTGGAGCAGCCGGTTGCCGGCGACGACGTCGAGGGTCTGGCCTGGGTGCGCAGTCGCGTGGGCCTCCCGCTGATGGCTGACGAGTCGCTCTACTCCCTGGTGGACCTCGACCGCATCCTGCGCCTCGGCGCCGCCGACCTCGTCAACGTCAAGCTGGCCAAGTGCGGGTCGCTGGCCGTCGGGGCCCGGCTGCTGCAGCGCGCAGCCGAGGCGGGGCTCGGCACCATGGTCGGCACCATGATGGAGAGTCACGTCGGGGTCGGAGCGGCGGCCAGCCTCGCGGTCGCCGTCCCCACGTCGACCACGAACGACCTCGACGCGGCGTGGTGGGCAGTGCGCTCCCCGTACGACGGGGCACTGACGTACGACGGCTCGACCGTCACCCTCCCCGACGCGCCCGGCCTGGGCGTGACTGGTGCGGACTTCGGTGTGCGCGCGGAGGGGGAGCCAGCATGACGACCCGACGGCGGACCCAGGACTCGGATCGATCGGTCGCGAGTCACGTCGTGTGCCGTCGATGTGGCACCCGGTTGAGCTCCCGTGTCGTGCCGGTGGACCCCGCCCAGCTCGACCCGCACGCCATGGGCCGTCAACCGACGATCGCTCCCGCGCTGGTCGCTCGAGACCCGCGTCCGGTCACCGTCTGGGTGAGCGGGCCACGAGACCCCACGCCGCGGCCCCGGGACGACTCCCCGCCCGGCGCCCTGGTGGTTCACCCGGACAGCACGCGCTCCCTCTCGTCGAGCGGCCGGGACAGCGGCTGCTGCGGTTCTGACGGCTGCGACGGTCCCAACCGATCGTGCCAGCGCTGCGATGCCGTGGTGGGCACGATGCGCACGGACTGCTGGACGGCTCACGAGATGCGCTTCCTGGCGTCAGCAGTGGAGCTGGTCTAGGGGGTGGCGCCGGTCGAAGCCGGCGGGGCCGGTCTGCCGGTCGAGGCCACCGTGCCGGTCGAGGCTGGCGAGGGCTGAACCGTGCCGGTCGAGGCTGGCGAGGGCTGA
>JBBRNQ010000124.1:0-12341 GCA_038230235.1 Actinomycetales bacterium | reverse complement strand
GGCTTGAGCACGACGGTGTTGCCGGCGGCGATGGCGACGGGGAAGAACCACATCGGCACCATGGCGGGGAAGTTGAAGGGCGAGATGACCCCGACGACGCCGAGGGGCTGACGCGTGGAGTAGACGTCGATCCCGGTCGAGACCTGCTCGGAGTACTCCCCCTTGAGGTGGTGGGCCAGCCCGGTCGCGAACTCGACGACCTCCTGGCCACGCGAGATCTCGCCCAGGGCGTCGGAGAGCACCTTGCCGTGCTCGCTCGTGATGATGGCCGCGAGCTCCTCCTTGCGGGCGTCGAGCAGCTCGCGGAACCGGAAGACGATGGTCTGGCGCTTGGCCAGCGACGTGTCGCGCCACCCGGGGAAGGCCGCGGCGGCGGAGGAGATGGCCGCGGCGATCTCACTGTCGCCGGCCAGGGGCACGAGCTTGGTGGCCACCCCGAGCGCCGGGTCGTAGACCGGCGCCGTTCGGCCCGAGGTGGAGGCGAGCTCACGGCCGTCGACCCAGTGCGGCAGCAGGGGCAGCTCACCGCCCACGGTCGCGCCCGAGTCGCCCGAGCCGCTCGCGCTGGTGGAGGTGGGGGAGATCGTGTCGGTCATCGTGGTGTCCTTCGGGTCGGCGTCGGGTGGGTCAGGAGGCGGGGACGAGCGTGGGGTGGACCATGGCGGCCGCGATGTCGACGGCACCGGCGACGTCACCGTCGCCGGGGTAGAGCAGGGTGCGACCGACGACGAGACCGCGCACCCCGGGCAGGGCGAGTGCCTTCTGCCAGCTGGCGAAGGTCACGTCCGGCTCCTGCGCGGGGTCGCCTCCGAGCAGGAGCGTCGGCAGCGTCGTGCTGGCCATGACCCGCTCCATCTCGTCGACGACGGGCAGCTTGAGCCAGGTCCAGGCCGACGTCGGCCCCAGGCCGGAGGCCACGGCGGCGGAGGCGATCACGGCATCGGGAGTCAGGTCGTTGACGATGGACCCATCCTGCCACCGGCTCATGAAGGGCTCGAGCAGGATGGGCACCCGGGCCGCAGCCGCGGCACCTACGGCTCGCGCGTTGGCCTCGAGGGTGGCGACGGTGCCCGGGTCCGACAGGTTGACCCGCACGAGGGTCTTGGCCACGTCGAGGCCGTCGCGCGTGATCGCGTCGACGTCGTAGGCGGTGAAGCGGTCGTCCATCTCGAAGGCCGCGCCCCGCAGGCCGCCCCGGTTCATCGAGCCGACGACGACGGCGTCGTCGAGCAGCCCGAGCAGGGCGAGGTCGTCGATGATGTCGGGGGTGCCGAGCACGCCGTCGACCCCGGGCCGCGACAGGGCCACGGCGAGCCGGTCGAGCAGCTGGTAGCGGTCGGCCATGGCCATCGGGTCGGCCCCCACCCCCAGGGCATGCCGGGCGGGGTGGTCGGCGGCCACGAGGAGCAGGCGACGGTCACCCTGCAGGAGGGGACGGCGACGTCGTACGGCGAGCGCGGACGCGACCGCACCGGGGTCGCCGGCCCGGGTCTCGCGCAGTCGCTCCAGCTGGTCGGCGGTCAGGGCGCGCAGCTCAGCGGAGGACATCGGTGGCTCCCACTGGCTCCCGGGGTGCTCCCGTGACGGCCGAGACGGGTGAACCGGCGAGGACGGCCTCGACCTCGGCGGTGGTGGGCATGGCCGTGGAGCACTCGCGCCGGGAGGCGACGATCGCACCGGCGACGTTGGCGAAGCGCAGGATCCGCTCGAGGCCCCAGCCCTCCAGCAGGCCGTGGCACAGCGCCCCGCCGAAGCCGTCGCCGGCCCCGAGGCCGTTGACCACCTCGACGGCCTGGGGTGGCACCTCGACCATCTCGTCGCGGGTGCGGGCGAGCACCCCCTTGGGCCCCTGCTTGACGATCGCCAGCTCGACGCCACGCTCGAGCAGGGCGTCGGCGGCGCGCAGCGGCTCGGTCTCGCCGACCGCCACCTCGCACTCCTCGCGGTTGCCGACGGCGACGGTGACGTGCTGCAGGGCGAGGCCCACCTGCTCGGAGGCCTCGGACGGGGAGGCCCAGAACATCGGCCGGTAGTCGAGGTCGAGCACCGTGAGGGGCGTCCGGCCGCGAGCCGCCCAGGCCGTGTGGTGCGCGGCGCGGCTCGGCTCCTCGCTGAGCCCGGTGACCGTGGCCCAGAAGATGCGGGCCTCCCGCACCGCCGCCGCGTCGATGTCGTCGGCAGTGACGCACAGGTCTGGCGCCTTCGGCCGGCGGTAGAAGTAGAGCGGGAAGTCGTCGGGCGGGAAGATCTCGCAGAACGTCACCGGGGTGGGGTGCTCGCCGACCACCTTGACGAAACGGTCGCTCACGCCGAGCCGCACCAGCTCGCGGTGGACGTAGCGCCCGAAGGGGTCGTCACCCGTCCCGCTGACCAGGGCCACCGAGTGGCCGTGCCTGGCCGCGGCGACGGCGACGTTGGCCGCGCTGCCACCGAGGTACTTCTGGAAGGTCGTGACGTCCTCGAGGCCGACCCCGTCCTGCAGGGGGTAGAGGTCCACCCCCACCCGCCCCATGGTCAGCACGTCGTCAAGGTGCCGACTGTCGTACGGGGTCTGCGCGTCGTGCGGGGCGGTCATCGGTCCTCCTGGACGGACTAGTTTGTCTTAACAATGTGGTCTAGGCTGCCTCACGACCACCCACGACGTCAACGTCGCCGCCGCAACAGCCGCTCGCGACACCCGAGGAGCCCCCATGACCATCGCCGTAGCCGGAGCCCCGGTGAGCTTCGGCGTCTTCGAGCTCACCCCCGACGACGACGCGCTGGTCCTGCCGACCGCCGACGCGCTGACCGCCGTCCTCGCCCGCACCGGCTACGCGGGTGTCGACCTCGGGCCGGTCGGCTTCCTGGGGCGCGGCGACGAGCTGCGCCGGCGGCTCGACACCAACGGGCTCGAGCTGGCTGGCGGCTGGGTCGACCTGCCGTTCTCCGACGACGAGGCCTTCGCCGCCTCCCTGTCCACCCTCGACACGGCCCTCGACGTCTTCTCCGATGCGGTCGACGGCCACCCCTCGCGAGCGCCGCTGCCCACGCTGGCCGACTCGGGTGACGCCATACGCAAGGCCAATCCCGGTGGGGGAGCGGGGCACTCGCTCGATGAGCAGGGGTGGGACCGGTTCGCCCGCAATCTCGCCACGGCGGCCGCGCGGGTGCGGGCCCGCGGGCTCGAGCCGACCTTCCACCACCACGCCTGCACCTTCGTCGAGACACCCGACGAGGTCGACACCTTCCTCGCCCGCACCGACGTCGACCTGACCTTCGACACCGGTCACCTGCTCATCGGCGGGGGCGACGTGCTGCAGTCGTGGCAGCGGTGGCAGGGCCGGATCAACCACCTGCACCTCAAGGACGTGCGCACTGGGGTGCTGCGCGAGATCGTCGAGGGTGGCGGCGGGATGATCGAGGTGTGGTCGGGCGGCACCTTCGTGCCCCTCGGTGACGGAGACCTCGCCGTCGGGGCCCTGATGGACGACGTGGTCGCGTCGGGCTGGGACGGGTGGCTCGTCGTCGAGCAGGACGTCTACCCGGTGGCCGGGGCCGACCCGCAGGCCCCGGTCCGCGACGCCGAGACCAACCGCCGCGTGCTCCGGAAGTGGCTGTGAGCGCCGTGACCGGCCCGCTCGCCGAGCGTGACCTGCGCGTCGGCATCGTCGGAGCCGGGATCATGGGGGCCGACCACGTGCACCGGATCTCCACCCGCACGGCCGGCGCCACCGTCGCGTCGGTGATCGAACCCGACGCGGACCGGGCGAGGTCGGTCGCGACCACCGCGCCCGGTGCCCAGCCCCGCGCGACGCTCGAGGACGCTCTCGAGCACGACGAGCTCGACGCGGTCATCATCGCCTCGCCCGGCCCCTTCCACGAGGCTGCCGTCCTCACGGCCCTCGACGCGCGGGTCGAGATCCTCTGCGAGAAGCCGCTCACCCCGACCTCCGAGGGGTCGAGGCGGCTCGTCGAGGCGGAGATGGCCACAGACCGGGCCCGGATCCAGGTGGGCTTCATGCGCCGCTTCGACCGCGAGTACGTCGCGCTGCGCCAGCTGGTCGAGTCGCGCGAGGCCGGTGAGCTGCTGCTGCTGCACTGCGCGCACCGCAACCCTTCGACCCCACCCGGCTACACGGAGTCGATGCTCATCACCGACTCAGTCGTGCACGAGCTCGACATCGTGCCGTGGCTGGCCGGCTCACCGGTCGTGTCGGTCGAGGTCCTGCGCACGCGACGCAACAGCCGGGCCCCCGAGGGCGTCTCGGAGCCGCAGCTGGTGCTGCTCGAGCTGGCGAACGGTGTCCTCGCCGAGGTCGAGATCAGCGTCAACCTCGGCTTCGGCTACCAGGTGACCACCGAGGCGGTCTTCGAGGAGGGTGTGGCGCAGATCGGGCGCACCGCCGGGCTGACGCTCTGGTCGGCAGGCTCGGCGCGGGTCGCCGAGCACCCCGGCTACGTCGGCCGGTTCGTCGAGGCCTACGACCTCGAGGTGCAGGCCTGGGTGAACGGCGCGCGACGCGGCTGCCTCGGTGGACCGTCGGCGTGGGACGGCTACCTCGCCGCCCTGGCCAGTGAGGCAGGGGTCGAGGCGCAGCAGTCCGGCCGACGGGTTGCCGTACGGTCCGAGGCAGTGCCGTCGTTCTATGCGTGAAGGGTCACGCCCGACGGCTCAGGCCTTGGGGCTGACCGTGACGCCCTTCCAGAAGGCGACCCGGTCGCGGATCGACTCGGCCTTCTCCTTCGGCTGCGGGTAGTACCACGCCGCGTCGGGGTTGGTCTTCCCGTCGACCTCGAGGGAGAGGTAGGACGCCGTCCCCTTCCACGGGCACACGCTGGTCGTCGCGCTCGTGGTGACGGCGTCGTCCCGCACGGACGAGCGTGGGAAGTAGTGGTTGTTCTCGACGACGACGGTGTCGTCGGACTCTGCGATGACGGTGCCGTTCCAGACGGCTTGCATGGTGGTCATGGGGGGTCAACCACGCACACCCCCGCTGTATGCCGCGCCAGCCCAACGAGGTCGCGGCGAGGTCGCGGCGAGGTCGCGGCGAGGTCGCGGCGAGGTCGCGGCGAGGTGGCGGCGAGGTGGCGGCGAGGTCGCGGCGAGCGGCGCCGAGACGCATGCTGGCGGCGTGGCCATCCACTTCACCGACCCCGGCACCCTCCTCGCCGACGCGCCGCCCGAGTCGGTCGGGCTCCCCCCCGCCTCGGTCGACGCTGCCGTGCGCGAGGTGCGGTCGTCCGTGGAGGGGCGGGCACCGGAGGGCAGGCAGCTCTTCCCCGGTGCCGTCGCCCTGATGGGGGCCCGCGGACGGGTCATCGCCCGCGACGCGAGCGGGTACAGCTACCTATATCAAGACGCGACCACGAGAGCCCCTGTGGCAGAACGTGTCCGGGCCACGACGGGGACGGTCTACGACCTGGCCTCCGTGTCGAAGCTCTTCACCTCGGTCGCCGTCGTCCAGCTCATCGAGCAGGGGAGCGTCGAGCTCGAGGCACCCGTGGCGTCGTACCTGCCGGAGTTCGCCGCGAGCGGCAAGCAGGCGGTGACCGTCCGCCAGCTGCTGACCCACACCTCCGGCCTCGTCGCCGTGCTCCCGCTGTGGAGCAGTCACAGCGACGCGGCCGCGCGCCTGCGGGCGGTGACGGACCAGCCACCCGACGACCCGCCGGGTGCGGTCTACCTCTACAGCGACCTCAACCTCATCGCCCTCGGGGTCCTGGTCGAGCGCGTCACGGGGCTGACCCTCGACCAGGTCGTCGAGCACCGGGTGACGGCTCCGCTGGGGATGACCGCCACGGGCTACCGCCCGCTCGACCGCTTCGCCACGCGGGACCAGGTGGCGGCGACGGAGTACCAGGCGGCCCCGGCGAGGGGGATGGTCTGGGGTGAGGTGCACGACGAGAACGCGTGGTCCCTCGGGGGAGTGGCCGGCCACGCCGGGGTCTTCTCGACCGTCGACGACCTGGCGGTGCTGTGCCAGGCGCTGCTCAACGGCGGCACCTACCGGGGGCGACGGATTCTGTCGCAGGACAGCGTGCAGGCGATGGTCACCGACCACAACACCGCCTTCCCGGGCCACGCCCACGGGCTCGGCTTCGAGCTCGACCAGCGGTGGTACATGCAGGGGATGTCGAGCCCCTGCACCGCGGGCCACACGGGCTACACGGGGACGTCGCTCGTCGTCGACTTCGACGCCCAGACCTTCGCGGTCCTGCTCACCAACCGGGTCCACCCGCGTCGGGACACCGCCAGCACCAACCCCGCCCGGTGCGCCTGGGCGCAGGGGCTCGCGGCGGCCTGTCCGCGGACCCACTGAGCGGGGGTCCGGGCTGGGTCGGGGCCGGCCGGCGTCACCGCCACCGGGCCACGAGGAAGGCCGCGGCCGCGGCCAGCCCTGCGGCCGCCCGCACGTGGTTCCAGGCAGTCCAGCTCGACAGGTAGGTGGTCCAGTACGTCGCCGCCTCCGCGGAGGACGGCGTGAGGGCGGCCAACCGGTCGTTCATCGGCACGTTGACGATCGCCGTCGTCCCGATGACGCCCACGAGGTAGAGGAGGCTGCCCGCGAGCAGCCAGGGTGTGGTGCGCGAGTCGATGCTGGTCACCGCCCGCCACACCGACACGACGCACAGGGCGGCGGTTCCGAAGAGCGCGATCATCAGCGGCGGTCGCACGGCCGTCACGTTGACGGACTGCATGGCGGAGACGGCAGCAGACGGCTCGAGCCGGGCCAGCGCCGGCATGATGAAGCCCGAGAAGGCGAAGAGGACGCCGCCGACGCAGGCACAGCCGATGGCGGTGGCGGCGGGCAGGAGGGGTGAGGACAGGAGGTTCATGTCCCTGATGGTTTCAGCGCGCTCGTGGACTCTCCATGGCTGATCATCCCGAGAACATGTTCGAGCGTCTACGATCATCGCCATGGATGCTGTCGCTGGACTGCTCGACGGAGGACGGGCCCGGGGGGCCTTCGTCCTGGCCTGCCGCATGGTGACGCCGTACGCCCTGCGCATCGAGGACCGTGCCCCCCTGGCCGTCGTCGTGCCCCTGACCGACCCGCTCCACCTGGTGCACGAGGAGCCGGCCGACGGCGAGGGGGGGAGCCGACCGGTGCACGCCGTCGCCGTGGGCGACGTCGCCCTGGTGCGGGGGCCGGCGCCGTACGTCGTCACGAGTGCCCCGGGGACCCCCGCGAGCGTGGTCGTGCACCCCGGGCAGCGGTGCGCCGGGCCCCACGGCGAGCCCCTCGACGGGCTGGCCGCCCTCGGGGCGCGGTCCTGGGGTGCGCCGGAGGGCGCCCACACGTTCCTGACCGGGGTGTACGAGGGTCCGGCGCAGGTGGGGGACCGGCTGCTGCGGGCCCTGCCCCGGACGACGGTCGTCCCGGCGGGGGAGTGGAGTCGTCCCCTCACCACCCTGCTCGCCACCGAGGTCCTGCGCGAGAGCGCCGGTCAGCAGGTCGTCCTCGACCGGGCGCTCGACCTGCTCCTCGTCAGCGCGGTGCGCGAGTGGTTCGGGGCCGACCCGAGCCGGGCACCGGGGTGGTGGCAGGCCCAGGACGACCCGGCCGTCGGGCCGGCCCTCACCCTGCTGCACGAGCGACCCGAGCACCCCTGGACCCTCGACGGTCTGGCCGCCGCCGTCGGGTGGTCGCGGTCGGGGCTCGCCCGACGTTTCACCCGGGCCGTCGGCGAGCCCCCGATGACCTACCTGACCCGGTGGCGCCTCGACCTCGCCGCCGACCTGCTCGCCGACCGTTCGCTGACCCTCGAGACGGCCGCCCGGCGGGTGGGCTACGGCAGCGGCTTCGCCCTCAGCGCAGCGTTCCGTCGTGAGCGGGGCGTCCGCCCCCGTCAGCTGCGCACCTCCTGAGGGGTCGCCTGTCGGTCGGAGCGCCCGGGCACGCGAGGATGAGGGTCTGATGACTGCCTCCACCTCCGCCTCGCCCGGCCCGAGCCTCGCCGACGTCGCCGACCGGCTGCGGTCCGCCGACGGCGCCCCCGCTGACCCCGACGCGGTCTACGACGCCTTCGTCCTGTGGGCGCAGGGGCAGGGTCTCTCGCTCTACCCGGCCCAGGACGAGGCGGTCATCGAGGTCGTCTCGGGGGCGAACGTCATCCTGGCCACCCCCACGGGGTCGGGCAAGAGCCTCGTCGCCGTCGCGGCCCACCTCGCGGCCCTCGCCGACGGGCGGCGCACCTACTACACGGCCCCCATCAAGGCCCTCGTCTCGGAGAAGTTCTTCGCCCTGTGCGACGTCTTCGGGGCCGACCGCGTCGGCATGCTCACCGGGGACGCCTCCGTCAACCCCTCCGCCCCCATCATCTGCTGCACCGCCGAGATCCTCGCCAACGTCGCGCTGCGGGCCGGCCGCTCCGCCGACGTCGGTCAGGTCGTCATGGACGAGTTCCACTTCTACGCCGAGCCGGAGCGCGGCTGGGCGTGGCAGGTGCCGCTCCTCGAGCTGCCGCAGGCGCAGTTCCTGCTCATGTCGGCGACCCTGGGCGACACCCTGCGGTTCGAGGAGGACCTCGTCCGACGCACCGGGCGCCCCACCGCCGTCGTCACCTCGGTCGAGCGACCGGTACCGCTGTCCTACCACTGGGCCATGACCCCGCTGCACGAGACGATCGAGGAGCTCCTCGAGACCCGTCAGGCTCCCGTCTACATCGTCCACTTCACCCAGGCGTCGGCCCTCGAGCGCGCCCAGGCCCTGATGTCGGTCCCCGTGGCCACCCGCGAGGAGCGCGACGAGATCGCCGAGTTCCTCGGGGGGTTCCGCTTCGCCGCCGGCTTCGGGCGCACGCTCTCCCGCCTCGTGAGGCACGGCATCGGCGTGCACCACGCCGGGATGCTGCCGAAGTACCGTCGCCTCGTCGAGCAGCTGGCCCAGAAGGGCCTGCTCAAGGTCATCTGCGGCACCGACACCCTCGGCGTCGGCATCAACGTGCCGATCCGCACCGTCCTGCTCACCGGCCTGACGAAGTACGACGGCTCCCGCTCGCGGGTGCTGCGAGCCCGCGAGTTCCACCAGATCGCCGGCCGCGCCGGCCGCGCGGGATACGACACGGCCGGCACCGTCGTCGTCCAGGCGCCCGAGCACGTCATCGAGAACCACCGGGCGGTGGCCAAGGCGGGTGACGACCCCAAGAAGCGGCGCAAGGTGCAGCGCAAGCAGGCCCCCGACGGGTTCGTGGGGTGGACCGAGGAGACGTATGAGCGGCTGGTCGCCGCCGACCCCGAGCCGCTGGTCTCGCGGATGCGGGTCACCCACGGGATGATCCTCGGCGTCCTGGCCCGTGACGAGGACCCGCTCACCGCCATGCGCCACCTGCTGCGCGACAACCACGAGGACCCGCGCCGTCAGGTGCGGCTCGTGCGCCAGGCCGTCCAGATCTACCGCTCCCTGCTGGCGGCCGGGGTCGTCGAGCAGCTCGACACCCCCGAGGTGCAGGGGCGGATCATCCGTCTCGTCGAGGACCTCCAGCTCGGCTTCGCGCTCAACCAGCCGCTGTCGGCCTTCGCGCTCGGCGCGGTCGAGGTGCTCGACCCCGAGGGGGCCGACGGGGCTTCATACGCGCTCGACGTGGTGTCGGTGATCGAGGCGACCCTCGACGACCCCCGCCCGATCCTCATGGCGCAGCAGTTCGCCGCCCGCGGCGAGGCGGTGGCGCAGATGAAGTCCGAGGGCATCGAGTACGACGAGAGGATGGAGCTGCTCGAGGAGGTCACCTGGCCGAAACCGTTGGAGGAGCTGCTGACTGCGCTCTTCATGACCTACCGCATCCGGCACCCGTGGGTGCCGGAGACGGCCCTGTCGCCGAAGTCGGTGGTGCGCGACATGTACGAGCGGGCGATGGGCTTCGGCGACTTCGTGCGCCTCTATGGGCTCACCCGCTCCGAGGGCGTGGTCCTGCGCTACCTCTCCGACGCCTACCGCGCCCTGCGCCAGACCGTGCCCGACAGCGCCAAGACCGACGAGGTCGACGACCTCATCGCCTGGCTGGGGGCGGTCGTCCACCAGACCGACTCCAGCCTCGTCGACGAGTGGGAGGCGCTCACCGCACCGGACGACGGCGTACGACGCCCCGGCGACGCGCCGGCCCCGCCGCCGCGGCGCCTGAGCACCGACACCCGGGCCTTCCGGGTGCTGCTGCGCAACGCGATGTTCCAGCGGGTGCAGCTGCTCGCCCGTCACGACTGGGCGGGCCTGGCTGCCCTCGACGCGGCCGGTGACGCCGAGGGGGTCGCCGTACGACGGGGTGGCTGGTCGCCTGACGACTGGGCCGAGGCGGGGGAGGAGTACTTCGCCGAGCACGACGAGGTGGGCCTCGGCGGCGACGCCCGCGGGCCCGCCCTGCTGCTGGTGCACCACGACCTGGCGGACCTGGTCGAACCGCAGATCGACGTGCCCGACGACGGCCACCGCCGGTGGGCCCTGGAGCAGGTCGTCGACGACCCGGAGGGACACCGCGACTGGCGGGTCGTGGCGCTCGTCGACCTCGACGCCTCGGACGAGGCGGGCGAGCCGGTGCTGCACAGCACCCGTCTCCACCGGCTCTGACCGGCCCTGGCCCCTGGGGCGCTGACCCCTGGGGCGCGACCCCTGGGGCGCTGGCCGTCCGTTGTGACTGGGAGGACGCTGGGCGTCGCCTCGCAACCTCGTGGAAGATGTCCCCCAACTTGGTAAGGATTCACCAAATCCTTGTCTGAGGAGTGTGATTCTTCTGTCGGGACCTTGTGCCCCGGGGTCGGCGACGTTGGGATCGACTCAGCGGCACGCCCCCAGGTGCCGGCCGACCCAGGAGACCCTCCATGCGCAGAACCCTCACCAGTCTCGCCGTGACCCTCGCGGCGGCCTCCGGCCTCGTCGGCGGCACCCTCCAGACCGCGGCGAGCGCCGCTCCCACCGGCCGCGCGCACGCCGAGAAGGTCTGTGCCAGCGCGACATCCGGCCACGCCGGGTGCCTGGCCCAGAAGTGGGTGTCCCCGACGGGGGCGGCGCTCGACCCCTTCGCCTCCCTCCCCGACGCCGTGAACCCCCGTGCTGTCTCGGGCAGGACGCCGTCCGACATCCAGTCGGCGTACAGGCTCACCGGGCTGTCGGCCGGGGGCCGCACGGTCGCCATCGTCGACGCCTACGGCTACCCCAACGCCGAGCGCGACCTCGGGATCTACCGGGCGCAGTTCGGCCTGCCCGCGTGCACGAAGGCCAACGGTTGCCTGAAGGTGGTCAACCAGAGCGGCGGCACGACGGCCCCGCGCTTCAACACCGGCTGGGCCGACGAGCAGGCCCTCGACCTCGACGCGGTCTCGGCGGCCTGCCCGTCGTGCAAGATCCTGCTCGTGCAGGCCAGCTCGGCCTCCTTCGCCGACCTCGGGGCCGGGGTGAACACGGCCGCCAAGGGCGCGGGGGTCGCCGCGATCTCCAACAGCTACGGAGGCGGCGACGCCGCCGACTCGACCTACGGCACCTACTACAACCACCCCGGCATCGCGGTCACCGCATCCACCGGGGACAACGGCTACGCGGGTGCGTCCTACCCTGCGTCGTCGCACTACGCCACGGCCGTCGGTGGGACCAGCCTGACGGCCTCGGCCACCACCCGCGGCTGGACCGAGACGGTATGGAGCGGCTCAGGCTCCGGCTGCAGCACGCTCAACGCCGCACCGGCCGGCCAGACGACGGCGATGACGGGGTGCGCCGGCCGCTCGATGGCCGACGTCGCCGCCGACGCCGACCCCGCCACCGGCCTCGCCGTCTACGCACCCACGTCGAAGACCTCCTCGTCCTGGGCGCAGTACGGCGGCACGAGCCTCTCGTCGCCGATCGTCGCCTCCGTCTACGCCCTGTCGGGCAACACGGCCGGCTACGCCAACACCCTCCCCTACGCCACCCCGGGCGCCCTGTTCGACGTGACCTCCGGCAGCAACGGCAGCTGCGCGACCTTCTGCACCGCGAAGGTGGGCTACGACGGCCCGACCGGGCTCGGCACGCCGAACGGCGTCATCGCCTTCTGAGCATCATCGCCTTCTGACCATCATCACCTTCTGAGCCATCGGCCACCCTGCGCGCACCGGAGCGCGCAGGGTGGCCGGGGGGTGTGGTCTCGTAGAACGGTGGTGGTGCCGTCTCGGGGAACGACAGGGCGCTGCTGCTGATGGAAGAATTTATTGACCGATTTAGTGCATTTAACCCTGCTATGCACCCCGGCCGCGGGACGATTGTCGGACCGCCCCCACCAGACCTCGTCCGGTGGGTGCGCCGCGCAGGGCCAGGTGGGCCTTGACGCCACGTCGCGTCCCAGGAGCCCGAGCGCCATGCGCAGAACCACCGCCACCTTCGCCCTCGCCTCAGCCCTCG
>JBBRNQ010000123.1:0-12373 GCA_038230235.1 Actinomycetales bacterium | reverse complement strand
TTCCGGGTCGACCCCGGGACGAAGCGCGGTGGCGCGACGACGATGGAGGTCACCTACTACGAGGTCGTCGGCAACGAGGGCGAGCTGCAGCCGTTCGAGACCTTCACGCTGCGCCGGCCCCGCCGGGACGGCTGAGCGCGACCGCGCCCGTCGCAGGCCGTGCGGGGGGCGAGGGATCGATGGTCCTGACCCGACCACCCCTGAAGGCCATGGGGCAGGGGTGTCGGCCGGCAGGTCCCCTCCTCACGGGTTCACCTCCAGCACCTCGACCCGGCACCGGGGGCCGGTGGCTCGAGAGAGCCGCCGGTCCCCGGTGAGCAGGGTGGTGCCGAGGGCCTCCGCCAGCGCGACGTAGGCCGCGTCGTACGCGCTGAGGTTGTCACGCAGCTCCCAGCACCGGCCCAGCAGCGGGGTCTGCTCGACCCGCTGGAGCGGGATGACGCGCAGGTCGTCGAGGGCGGCTCCGGCGCGCAGGCGGTCCAGGCGGCCGCTGCGGACCAGCGCGCGCCACACCGAGACCACCTCCAGGTCGACCAGGGAGGGGGCCGTCAGCTGCTCACCCCGGAGCCGGTGGCGCACCCGCGTGCCGTCCTCCGCGTCGTCGAGGAGGGCGACCGACAGGACACTGGCGTCAATGACGAGCACGGTCGGACCGCAGTGCGCCAACCGCGTCGACGAGCGTCAGGGACCCGCCCGCCCTCTCGTCGACGCGCCCGAGCACCTCGTCCAGCGTCGGCTGCGCCGCCTCGGCGACCAGCTTCGACAGCAGGTACTCCTGGAGCGACTGGTGGGCCGCCGCCGCGCGCTGCCGGAGCACCGCGTGGGTATCGCCTGGCACGTCCTTGATCTGGATGTTGGGCACGAGGCCATTGTCAGGCATGGAGCCAGTATGGAGCCACCCCTCACCTCGGTGCCGGTTGTCCACAGACGCACCGCCGTCGCGTAGGCTCCGAGCATGGTGGAACGCTGGCGCTCCTCGGCTGCTCGTGACCTGGTCAAGAAGATCCAGAAGGCGGGCGGTGAGGTCGAGCGCGCCGGCACGGGCAAGATGAAGGTCTCCGGCCCGCAGGGCACGGTGACCATCACGGAGCCGCTCTCGGACTCGAGCAAGGACGTGGCGCGCAACAGCGCCGCCCGGCTGATCCTGGAGAAGACCGGCCTCAAGATCTGAGCGTGACGCGGCCCCCGCCGGTCAGCCCGCGAGCAGCGCGTCGATCTGGTCGATGGCCAGGCTCGCCCCCTCGATCACTCCCATGTCGAGCACCTTCTGCAGCGACTCGGCCGAGTCGTAGGTGCTCACGGCGATGACCGTAGTGGTCCCGTCGTCCTCGCTGAGCCGGTAGTCGTTGTGCGACACCGGCATCGACGCGAGGGGCTCGAAGTCGTCGTCGGCGAAGCCGTCGTCGAACGCGAGGTGGGTGGTCGGCTCGATGGCGGTGAACAGCCACCAACCGGCGTGCTTCTGACCCTCTGGACCGGTCATGAAGTAGGTCACCCGACCGCCGGGACGCAGGTCGTGGTCGACGAAGGTCGCCGGGTAGGTCGGCGGGCCGAACCACTGCTCGAGCTGGCGCGGGTCGGTGTAGACGTCCCACACCCGGGCCAGCGGTGCGGCGAAGTCGGCCGTGAAGGTGATGGTCAGGGTGTCGAGGTCGTGGGTGGCGCTGCGGACGGGCATGTCAGGCTCCTGGTTCGGTTGATGGAGAACGGGATTCGTCGGTTATGGGCAGGGCGAGGAGGTCGTCGATGCGGGCGACGCGGCCCCTCCATACGGTCTCGAGCTCGGTGAGCATGGAGCCCACCGACCGCACGGCCTCGACGTCGCCGCTGGCGAGCTGCTCGCGCCCCTGCCGGCGCTTGGTGAGCAGCCCGGCCCGCTCGAGCACGGCGACGTGCTTCTGCACGGCGGCAAAGCTCATGTCGTATGAAGCCGCCAGCGAGCTGACCGAGTGCTCCCCCGCCAGGACCCGGCGCACGATGTCGCGCCGGGTCCGGTCGGCGAGGGCATGAAACAGGGCGTCAGCCCTGTCGTTGTCACCGGACAGGGCGTCAGCCCTGTCCTCGTCCCGGTCGTTCACGGGACCAACATACAACCGATAGGTTGTATGTTGTCAAGGGGGATCCCGCTGCGGGTCCTCGCGGCCGTCACCGGATGACGGTGTTTCGCCCCCTCCTCGCCGGGTAGATCTACCAAGACCCCGTTCTCGAGGGTCGCCATCATGGTCAAGCAGAAGGCCATGGGGTCGCGCCAGGCGCCCGGATCCGGGCCCAGCGGACCGCCCCGCCGCTCGGTCGTCGGACTTCCGATGTCCGGCACCTATCCATCCCCGCAGAAGACGGAGGCACCATGCCTTACGACAGCACCCACGACACCCCCGACCCCTTCGCCACCCCTGGCGTCGACAGCCCCAACGGGACGTCCGTCCGGTCCGACGTGACCGGCTCGTCGACGTCGACCGCCGACACCGCCAAGGACGAGGCGAAGAACGTCGCGACCACGGCGGCAGACGCCGGTGGCCAGGTCATGGACACGGCCAAGAGCGAGACCAGCGAGGTCATCGCCCACGCCAGCCAGAGCGCCCGCTCGCTGTTCGACCAGGCCCGCGGCGAGCTCACCGACCAGGCCGGCACGCAGCAGCAGCGGGTCGCCGGAGGTCTCCACGACCTCGCCGACCAGCTCACCCAGATGGGTGAGAGCACCGACCAGTCCGGTCTGGCCACCTCGCTGGTCAAGCAGGCCTCCGACCGGGCCCGCTCGACGGCCGAGTGGATGGGCCAGCGCGAGCCGGGTGACCTCCTCAGCGAGGCCCAGCGGTTCGCCGCCCGCAAGCCCGGGACCTTCCTGGTCGCCGCCGCGGCCCTCGGCTTCCTCGGCGCCCGGCTCACCCGCGGTCTCGCGGCCGGCAACAGCGCACCGGACTCCGCTTCGGCCTCCACGGGCTCGGACACCCGATGGGCGAGCGCGTCTGCACCCTCGTTCGAGCACATCGACGGCCGCGACGGCTTCGACCAGACCGACGTCAGCCCGGCCCCCGAGCTGGGCGCCGGACTCGCTGGCCGTGAGTACGACGACACCCTCCCGACGGTGACGACCACCAGCCACGGCCAGCCGGTGACCTACACCTCGGAGGGCCGCCCGTGAGCACGGCACCCAACGGATCGTCCTCCGTCATGACCGGGGACACCTCGGCCCCGCATGACCCGACCCTCGGCTCCCTCGGCGAGATCATCTCCAACATCTCCGAGGACCTCTCGACGCTCGTGCGTCAGGAGCTCGACCTGGCCAAGGCCGAGGTCAAGGAGTCGGCCACCCGGGCCGGCAAGGGCGCCGGCCTGCTCGGGGGGGCCGGCGTGGCCGGTCACATGGTCCTGCTGTTCCTGACGGTGACGGCGTGGTTCGGCCTCGACAACCTGATGCACCACCTCGCGTGGTCGGCCCTGATCGTCACCGCCGTCTGGGCGGTCATCGCAGCTGTCCTCGCCCTCATGGGCCGGAAGCAGCTCAACTCCATCAACGGCATACCCCGCACCGTCGAGACCGCCAAGCAGGTCCCCGGTGCCCTGAAAAGAAACGAGGACCACCTATGAGCAACCCCGACGAGATCCGCGCCGAGATCGCGCAGACCCGCACTGACCTGAGCAGCAACGTCAACGCCCTCGGAGAGGCAGTCAGCCCCGGCAACGTCGCCCGCCGCCAGGTCGACAAGGTCGCCTCCACGGCAGGCGACCTCAAGGAGCGCGTCATGGGCTCGGCCCAGGACGCCCTCGACTCCGGCAGCAGCACCGGCGCCGGGCTCAAGGACCAGGCGACCGCGGTGCCCGGCCAGGTCAAGACCCGCACCCGCGGCAACCCGCTGGCGATGGGCGTCATCGCCCTCGGCGCGGGCTGGCTCATCGGGTCGCTCATGCCGGCCACCGAGCAGGAGGCCCAGCTCGCCGCCACGGCGAAGGAGCAGGCCCAGCCCCTTCTCGAGAAGGCGCAGACCGCCGCCCAGGAGTCGATGGAGCACCTGAAGGAGCCGGCTCAGGAAGCGGCCCAGTCGGTCGCCTCGCGGGCCCAGGAGGCGGCCGAGACCGTCAAGGCCGAGGGCCAGTCGGCCGCGGGAGACGTCAAGGACACCGCGGACTCCGCTCGCCAGAACGTCTCGGCGAGCTAGGACGACCGGGCCCCGTCGGCACCGCAGGGGCGGGTGTCGGCTGGGCCCGATGTCGGGCGGCGGACCTCAGGTCCGCCGTCCGTCTGCGTCTGTCGTCACCCCTCTCGGCCACGATCAGTGGTTCGCGTGGTAGTGCCAGGCGACCTGCTGGGCGCTGAGCTCGGTCGGGTAGATCGCGATCTCGTCGAGGTCGCTGTTGACGTAGTCGCTCGTGGGTCGTGCTGGCCAGCCACCACCCAGGTTGTCTCCTCCCCAGCGCCAGTAGCCCGTGTAGCTTTGGGGTGTGCCGGGGCTGGAGTTGCTGGCGACGAGGGCGCCGTCGACGTAGAGACGTTCACCGTTCGTCGCGCCGAAGGTCGCCGCGACGTGGTGCCACGACCCGTTGGTGTACGACAAGGGCGAAGTGACGGTCACCGCGCTACCCGCGAAGATGCCGAACGTCAGCTGTCCGCTGTCCCGCAGGTAGATCTGACGGTCGAAGCCGCCGCTCGAGCCCGTCGTGACGTTCCCCATGCCGATGAGCTTCCCGCCGGTGCCGCTGGAGCTACGGAACCACAGCTCGAGGCTGAACGTGGTCGGGTTGGTCGTCGCCACGGGGTCGTACCCTATGCCGGAGCCGGCATAGCGGATCGCGGTGCTGCTTGACGAGACGCCAATGAGTGCTCCACTGAGTCCGGCGCTGATGCCGAGGGGCCGCAGGTTGTAGTAGAAGCCGGGGTGGCTCTGTCCGCTCGAGTCCGCCATCGGGGTCGCGAACTGTGACCCTCGATAGGAGGTCAGGGGCGGGTCGTCGAGGTGCCACAGGGCCCAGGGAGCGTCGGCCGTCACGGTGGCCGTGTAGGTCGCGAGCGAGGTCGCCGACGCTCCGCTCGAGTAGTGGGCGGCGATCCGGCTGTCCGCCAGCTGGGTGGAGTAGATCGCCGCCTCGTCGAGCGACCCAGCTAGGTAGTCGTAGTAGTCACCGCCGATGCGCCAGTAGCCGGTATAGGTCTGGCCGGTGGTCACGGAGGGGTCGGCCGCGACCAGCGCCCCGTCTGCGTAGAGCCGGATCCCCGCCGCTCCCAGGCTGGCACTGACCAGGTGCCAGGCACCGTCGTTGTAGCCGGTCGTGCTGGAGCTGATCACCGTCGAGCCGACGTAGTACGACAGTTGTCCGTTGCTGCGCAGGTAGATGACCCGGTCGGTGTAGAAGCTCTCGCCGACGTTGTGGTCCCCGAAGGCGACAAGGCGGCTCTGGCTCGTGCTGGTGGTCTTGAACCACACCTCGGTGGTGAGTGTGGTGGGGGCGCTCATTGAGGTGGCGGATGCTGCCGTCGCCCCGGATGCCCCCCCGGGCAGCAGGATGCCGGTGTCAGCGCTCCCCCCGGGGCCGCCGGCGGGGCTCCCCGCCTGCTGGAAGGACGGCGTGGTGCTGACGTAGGTGCCGGGGTTTCCGTTGCCGCTGCTGTCCGCCGCGGTCGCGGACCCGGCGGCGTCGTCGCCCCGGTAGTACGCGCTCGCTGAGTCGGCGAGCACGGCCTGCGGGTAGGTCGGGAACGTCCCGGTAGCCGACCAGCTGTTGCCCGCGTTGCCGGCGGTGGCGACGAACGCCGCGCTTGCCGCGGGGCCTCGTCCGGCGGTGAAGGGCGCCGCGGCTGCGGACAGCACGGTGATCCCGACGACGGCCCGCGTGCGCGCCAGCCCGGAGACTCGCGCTGACCGTCGACGCGGCTGCTGAGGTCGCGGCGGCCGGGCCTCGCGCCCGGCCCCGTGGCGACCGTCGTACGGGGTCACGCTCGTCGTCGCGACCGCTCCGACCCCGAGGCCGAGCAGGGCCACGAGGAGCAGGGCCCAAAGCTGTCCGTTCTTCGCCCAGACCGAGACCAGCCCGAGGGCGGGGATCCGCAGCACCGCCCTCCCCACGACGGCGCGGGCCGGCACCGGGGTGCTGTCGGGCGACAGGTTCGCGTCGCCCTTCGTCGTCAGGGTGCCGTCGGGCCCGACCGTCTCGACCCGGTGCAGGAGCAGGCGCCCGGGGTGGGCAGGGTTGTGGACCGTCACGATCTCGCCGGGGCTGACCCGCCCTTCCGCCGTGGGTTGGACGACCACCAGGTCGCCCACGGCGAGAGTGGGTGACATGCTGCCGGACTCCACGACCACGGTGCTGTCGCCGACGGCGAGCGGGGCGATGCTGCACAGGACCAGGCAGGCGAGCGCGCCGAGAAGCACCCGGGCGAGCAGCACCGCTGTCACCCTCACTGGTACGGGGATCCGTGCCCGGGAAACGGGTGGGCGTCGCATCAGGAGTTCTGGGCTTCCCACGTGACCGCCACGGTGGCGCTCAGGCTCTGGGCCGCGTTGTTGTCCTGCAGGGTGTAGGTGACGCGGTAGGTCTTCACCTGGCCGGCACCGGTGGGTGCCCAGGCGCCGACCCCGGTCGCGAAGCTCGTCGCACTGGCGGCGAACCCCGACAGCGTGCCCGTGTAGTCCGTGGCGGTCGCGGCGAAGGTCGAGCACGAGCTGTAGGTGCCGGGAGTCCCCTCCTCCACCGTCAGGTGGAGATACGTCCCCAGGCCGGTGCCGGTAAGACCACCGGGGGCGACATAGACCTTGACCGTCGAGGCCAGGGAGCCGGCATACGTGACCTGGATGCAGCGAGACCCCGTGCTGCCGGGTTTGAGCCCGGTCACGCTGAACATCGCCGTGCCGGTGTCGTCGTCGGTGAGGCTGACGCTGCCGGCGGTGAGGGCGTTGCCCGGGTTCACCGTCGTGCCGGAGAAGGCCGACTGGCTGCTACTCCACACGAGCGTGGCACTGAGGGCCACCCCGAGCGGAGCGGCGAGCATCGCGGCGACCCGTCCCGGCTGCCGGTGCGCCGTCGCCCGGTGGCGCCCGGGCGGGGGCTGCACGTCGTCGCTCACTGGCTGAGGGCCGGCGCGAGTGTGGCACCGCCTTGGCGATACCAGAGGCAGAGCAGGCCGAGGGCCAGCACACCGGCGATCTGGATCAGGCCGGCCCGGAGGTCGCCCGCGTCCTGGGTGACGAGCGGTGTGCCGATGAGCGGGATCCGCAGAACAGCCACCCCCTCGACTGCCGCCGCGGCCACCGTCGCCGAGTCGGCGCTCTGGTTGGCGTCTCCGCGCAGCACGAGCCCGCCGGCCGCCGCCAGTGCGACGTAGCGGTGCAGGCGCAGCCGGTCGGGGTGGTCGGGGTCGCGGACGAGCAGAACCTGGCCGAGGGACAGCTGCTGCGGGCTCGCGGGCCGCGAGACGACGACGTCGCCGACCTGCAGCCGCGGCGCCATCGACCCGCTGGCGACCACTGTGGAGTGCAGGCCGAGAGCCGCGGGCGCCGACGACCAGAAGACCAGCATCGCCATCGCCAGGAGCACGCACCGCGCGAGTCCGGTGACGCCGAGGGCGACCCAGCCGTCGCGACGCCAGAGATTCTCAGTTCCATCGTCATCAGTCTCACCACTCCCACCACCCCCGGTCAGGAGTTCTGGGCCTCCCAGGTGAAGCCGATGGCGGCGCTGCCGCCCTGCTGGGTGTTGGTGGCCGCGCCGCTGAATGTGTAGTCGATGCGGTAGACCTTCGACTCGGAGCCGACCCCGGTCGTGGTCCACGAACCGAAGCCGTTGGCATAGCTGGTGTAGGTCGACGAGAACGCGGTCATCGTCCCGGTGGTCGTGACCGCGTCGCTGACGAAGCCCGTGCACGCGCCCCCGCCGGGGGGGCTGGCGATGGTGCCCCGGGTCACCGCCAACGTGATGTTGTCGGCCACCGCGTTGGTCTGGGCGAAGCTGCTGGCCGTGGTGTACATCTTGACCGCGGACGGGAGCGACCCGGTCGAGGTGACCACGATGCACTTGCTGCCGGTGTCGCCGGGCTTGAGGTTCGAGACGGTGAACAGCGCCGAGCCGCTGTCGTCGTCGGCGAGGACGACGGTGCCGGTGCTCCAGTTGTTCGTCGGGTTCGCCGTCGTCGCCGAGAAGGCGGAGTAGGAGGCCTGCCAGACCATCGCGCCACTCCCGACGAGGGCCGCCGCGACGCCGGCGAGCATGAGGGCGCGCGCGGATCGGCTACTCGGGCGGCGACTGCGTGGGGGGGAGGAGGAGGTCGGGCTCATGGGGGCTCACTGACTGTGCTTGGGTACGAATAGTGGTATAGCACATCTAACACATAAAACGGACTATACGGTCACTCGTGTCGTACGTCAACCTGCTCGCGTAACGCGGGACCGGCGGCGACCAAGCCGGCCGCGTCGTGGTCGACATACGGTGTGAGGCATGACGACGACGTCCGCGCCCCACTCCGTGCCCTCCACTGACCCAGCCAGCGCTGCCGGGCACTCGGGTGCACGGACCACGCGTGAGACCCTGCTCGAGGCCCTCGGCCGCGGTATCCCGGCCGAGCGACTGGTGACCGACGTCGACGTCGTCGCCAGCCTCAGCCGCGACGAGGCCGAGTGGGCGCACGTGGGAGCAGCCAGCGTGGCGCTGCGGGCGCGCACCGAGGCCGAGGTCGAGCACGCCGTACGCATCTGTGCCGACCTGGCCGTGCCGGTGGTGCCGCGCGGCGCCGGCACCGGCCTCTCGGGCGGGGCCAACGCGGTCGACGGATGCCTCGTGCTCGACCTGTCACGGATGAGTGGGATCAAGGAGATCGACGCCGACAACCTGGTCTGCGTCGTCGAGCCCGGCGTCGTCAACGACGACCTCAAGGCCGCGGTCAGCGAGCACGGACTGTGGTACCCGCCCGACCCGGCGAGCGCCCCCTGGTCGACCGTCGGAGGCAACGTCGCCACCAACGCCGGCGGCCTGTGCTGCGTCAAGTACGGCGTCACCCGCGACTACGTGCTCGGCCTGCGGGCCGTCATGGGCGGCCCGGCGGGCTACGGCAACAGCGTGCGGATGGGGCGTCGTACGGCGAAGGGGGTCGCGGGCTACGACCTCACCGCCCTCATGGTGGGCTCGGAGGGCACGCTCGGCGTCGTCACCGAGGTGACGTTGCGGCTGCGGCCGGCCCTCAAGGGCACCCCACGAACGATCGTCGGCGCCTTCGACTCCCTCGTCGCCGCAGGTCGGGCGGTCGCCGAGGTCACCCGGCGCGGGCTCACCCCCTCGGCCTTCGAGCTCCTCGACCGCGACACCCTCGTCGCGGTGGAGGAGTGGAAGCACCTCGGGCTCGAGGCCGACGCCGAGGCGCTGCTGCTCGCCCGGGTCGACACTCCCGGCGAGGCCGGGGCCGAGGAGGCGCAGGCGCTGGTCGCGGCGTTCGAGACGGCCGACCCGCTCTTCGCCGCGGTCTCCACCGACGACGTCGAGGCCGAGCTGCTCTTCGCGGCCCGGCGGCTGGCCTACCCCGCGCTCGAGCGGCTCGGGCCGCTGCTCACCGAGGACATCTGCGTGCCCCGCTCGGCCCTGCCGACGATGCTGGCCCAGCTCGGTGAGATCTCGGCCCGACGCGGCCTCAAGATCGGCACGATCGCCCACGCCGGTGACGGCAACCTGCACCCCCTGATGGTCACGCCGGTCGGGGACGACGCCGCACGGGAGGCGGCCCAGCTCGCCTTCGACGACATCATCGACGCCGCCATCGCCCTCGGGGGCACGGTGACCGGCGAGCACGGGGTGGGGCTGCTCAAGATGGAGGGCCTGCGCCGCGAGCTCGACCCGCTCGACCTGGCGCTGCAGCGGGCGATCAAGCACAGCCTCGACCCGCTCGGCATCTTCAATCCCGGCAAGGTGCTCTGACGCCGGAGACCTCCACCGCTCGGCCCCATCCCCTGTCTGACGCTGCCGCCCCGATCAGGACCGGGAGGGGTCAGGGGCCCAAGCCCGGTGCTCAGCACCGTTGCCCAGCGCCAACCGGCGGGCGGACTCGAGCTGGTACGTCGTGATGCCACCGGCCTGCCACGGTCCGACGGACCCGGCGTCGAGGGCCGCCCCGGACTTCGGGGTGAGACCGATCTCCTGCCGCACGACCGTCGTGGGTCGGTCGGCGATGGCGAACCAGTCGAGGTCGAGCAGGTCATGGCTGCCGATGGTCTGGGCCCCCCGGCGCATCGCGTCCGCCAGCCTGGTGGCCATGCCGACGGTCGCGAGGTGACCGGGGTCGGCCTCGAAGAGCCCGGCACCGGCGGCCAGGTAGCCCGTCTCGAAGAGGCTGACGACCATGGCGAGCAGGCTGAAGGCGCGCGGGTCGTCGTTCGCGCGCGCCATGAAGGCGAAGACCTCGATCTCGTTCTCGAGCGACGTGCCGTAGTTGGCGAGGACGTGGACCCAGTCGTGCTGGGCCAGCAGCGGGGGTGCGGAGTCGGGCCTCCCGGGGTAGACGAAGCCCCGGTCCCGGTAGAAGTCCACGACGCTGCGGCCGATCGTCCCCGCAGGGAGGGTCTCCAGGCTCTCCCACCGGGCGGCCAGCGAGGCGTCGTCGACGACCTGACTCCACGAGCTGTCGAGGGACGCCGTATGCAGGGCACCGAGCCGCTCGGGCGTCACCCCACCCAGGTAGCCGTTGCGGGAGAAGTCGATGCTCGCGAGGTCGAGCGCGCCGTCAGCGAAGCGGTGGGCCACCTCGATCATGTCCTCCCGCACGGCGAGAGCGGCCGCGAACTGCTGGATGCGCTCGATCGTCGCCGTGGAGAGCGGGCGGGAGCTGAACGCGACCAGCAGCATGATCTGGACGATCCGCTCACGGAACACGGTGTTGCGACGGCGCAGGGCCACCGCGAGCTGCGCGGGGGTGATGTCCGGGACGGAGCCCGGCTCGATGGTGTGGCCGGTCATGGCGTGGAACAGCGCTGCGGTGAGGATGCTCTGCAGGCCGGTGAGGGAACCCGGGCCGCCCTGGGCGGCGACGACCGCGCGCGCCAGGATCGCGGTCTCCCCCGCGTCGGGTGGGGTGAGCAGGACGTCGGTGGGGGGTCGCGTCGACATGGTGGGCTCCCTGTCCGTGGTGGCGGTGGCCCGGGTCGCTCAGGAGTGCTGGTCGACCCAGGCCTGTGGGTCGGTGTTGTGTGGCTCGACGCCCTGCGCAGCGGTCATCGCCTCAAATCGTAGGAGCCTGACGGCCAGCTCGTGGCGCAGCTCGAGGCTCGCGTGCAGCCGGAAGTCGGTGAGGTCCTGACGCTCCTCCTCGGCCATGTGGTCGGAGTTGGCGACGTTGGTGTCGGTGACGGCCTTCCACCAGGCGTCGCTGCCGGTCTCGGCGTCGGCCACCTCGCGGATGCCGTCGCGGATCTCGTTGTGGTCCTTGACCGCGTCCAGGGTCTCTTCCTCGACGGAGTCGGCGTCACCGCCACCCACCCCGCGGTGGAGCAGCTCGGGGTAGAAGTACTTCTCCTCGGCGGCCGCGTGCGTCTCCAGCAGGATGGCGAGCCGGCGCCAGAGCGCGTCGAGGCCCGGCGTGTCGTCGCGCGGCCACTCCTCGAGCATGGCGAACATGCGCCGCTGCTCCATGTGCTGGTGGAGGATGACCTCGGTGATGTCCATGCGGTGGTGGCCTTTCCGTGCAGGGTTTCGACGAGCGGCGGGGCCGCCTGGCGTCGTGTGCCTGGGGTGGTTACCCGCCGCCGGGACGGGTGAACCAGGGTCGGCCAGCGAGGGAGGTGGGCCCGCCAACCGGGCCTCGATGGCACTGGATGGTGCCTCCGCGGGGCCGATGAGGGAAACCCGTGAGGAGAAGGGGTTGATTTTCTGACCGAATGGGTGCAATCTTGGACATGTCGGAGATCTAGGGCACACCGTGGGGGTGGGTCTGGGACCCGGCAAAAGGCCGGACGTTGTCCGGTGCAGGTCGGCAGGTTGTGGTTTGAGGGTGGATCCCGGTACGGCCCGTGGGGGGCTGGTGGGCTCCACCCTCAGACTTGCCCCGAGACGCCCCCGGCCCCGGGCCCTTGGCCGCCGTTCGCCCATCGGCTCGGGCCACCCCAGCCGACGCCCCGTCGTCACCAACGGCGTCCCACGCCCACGGCGTCACGCGAGGGGTGAGCTCCAGCGCAGCGACAGCCCGAGGCCGAGCAGCAGCAGCGCGGCGGCCGCCACGGTGAACCACACGCTGAGGTCCACCTGCTGCGTGCGCACCTCGACGTGCTGGGGCAGGTCGGTGAGCACCTTGGTGAGCTGGTCGGCGTCGGTGGCGGCGAAGTACTCGCCCCCGGTCGTCTTGGCCACCTCCTGCAGGGCAGGCTCGTCGACGACGAGGAAGCTGCGGCCGCCGCCGACGCCACCCGAC
>JBBRNQ010000122.1:0-12523 GCA_038230235.1 Actinomycetales bacterium | reverse complement strand
CTCCGCGGCCAGCGGATGGGACCGCCGCTCGGGTGAGGCGCCGCCGCCGCTGCCCGACGACGTGGTCGAGCGCACGCGCGCGAAGTACGTCGAGGCGTATGAGCGACTGACCGGCAGGACCTTCGGGTGACCGACCTGACCAAGGGCGCCGGGCCGCAGGATGCAGCCGGGCTCGGGCGCTTCACGGTGCGCCAGCGGGTGACCCTCATGGTCAACCGCTACGAGATCCAGCGCGTCGACGCGGCTGGCAACGAGGCCGGCATGCTCGCCTTCGCCGAGCAGAAGCGCTTCGCCTTCAAGGAGCAGGTGACCTTCTACGCCGACGCCAGCAAGACGGTGCCCGTCTTCGGGTTCAAGGCGCGCAAGCGCATCGACCTCGGTGCGACGTACGACGTCACCGACGCGTCGGGGGAGTCGATCGGCTGGTTCAGGAAGGACTTTCGCGAGTCACTGCTGGTCTCGACCTGGGGTCTCGGCACGCGCGACGGCTTTCAGTGCGTCGGGCGGGAGCGCAATACGGCGGTCGCGATCGTGCGAAGACTCTGGGAGCTCGTGCCGGTGGTCGGTGAGATCCCCGTGCCCTGGCTCTTCCACTTCGACTTCCGCGGGCCCGACGGGTCGATCGTCCTCAGCTCCACCCGCAAGCCGGCGGTGCGCGACGTCTATGACGTGAGGATGCCGGCGGTCGGCGCGTGGCGGCTCGACTGGCGCGTCGCAGCGGCCATGGCCGTGGCACTCGACGCGCTGCAGGGGCGGTAAGGGGCCCGGAGGCACGCTCCGTTCAACGGACGACCATTGCCTCGTTGAAACGCACTATTCGTACCCTGATGAGGCTCTTGGCCAGAGGCAATGGTCGTCGGTCGGGCACCAAGGCGAGGGATCCGACTCTGGCCGGGTGATTCGAGACGTCGTTCAGCGGCTGACGGACGCCGCGCTGCCGGCGTACCGCTCCCGCAGCACTCGTTTGAGGATCTTGCCCGTCGCGTTGCGGGGCAGCTCGTCGACGAGCTCGATACGGCTGGGGGCCTTGTAGTGGGCGATCCGCTCGCGGGTCCAGGTCACGATCTCGTCGGTGTCGACCTCACCCTCGACGACGGCCACCGCGACGACCGACTCGCCCCAGGTGGGGTCGCCGACCCCGATGACCGCGACCTCGACGACTGCCGGGTGGCGGTGCATGACCTGCTCGACCTCGATGGGGTAGACGTTCTCGCCACCGGTGATGATCATGTCCTTGCGGCGGTCGACCAGCGTCACGAAGCCCTCGGCATCGGCGACGCCCAGGTCGCCGGAGCGGAACCAGCCGTCGTGCATCGCCGCGGCCGTCTCCTGCGGGTTGCCCCAGTAGCCGGCGAAGACGGTGGGGCCGCGCAGCTCGAGCTCGCCGATGACGCCGACCTGCGCCACCTTGCCGTCCGGGTCGACGAGCCGGGCGTCGACGTGCAGGAACGGCCGCCCGACCGAACCCGCGTGGGCAGCAATGTCGCTCGCGTCGAGGAAGAGGGCTGCGGGTGACAGCTCGGTCATCCCGAAGCCCTCGCAGAGGACGTATCCCAGGTCGCGGAAGTGCTCGATCACCGTGAGGGGGCAGGGCGCGCCGCCGACCAGGCCCCAGCGCAGAGCGGGCAGCGGGTGGTGCGCGAGGTCGCCGTACCGGGCCACCGCCGCCCACATGGCCGGCACGAGGAACTGGGTGGTGACCCCCTCGCGGGCCATGAGGTCGACGAGGCCCACCGGGTCGAAGGCCGGTACGACGACGACGGTGCCGCCTGCGTAGAGCACCGGCAGCGCGGAGAGGCCGAGGGCACCGATGTGGAAGAGCGGCGCTGCGGCGACCGTCACGTCGTCGCGGGAGAGCCCCTTGCCGGCCGTGACCAGGTTGACGGCGTTCCAGAACATGTTGTCGTGGGTGAGGATCGCGCCCTTCGGCCGACCGGTCGTGCCGGAGGTGTAGATGATCGCGCAGGGTGAGCTGCCGCCGGCGCCATGGGTCGGCCGGTCGCCCACCGGGACGGGGTCGCCCACCGGGACGGGGTCGGCCACCGGGACGGGGTCGGCCGCCAGGTCGAGCACCCGCTCGACCGGGGTCGCCCGCTCGAGCGCGCCCTGCGCCAGCGCCGCCAGCGCCGGCGAGTGCACCAGCACGCGGGCGCCGGAGTCGGCGAGCATGTAGGCCACCTCGTCGGGCGCCAGGCGGGTGTTGAGGGGCACCGACACGGCGCCCGTGCGCGAGATCGCGAAGAGCCACTCGAGGTACGACGTGCTGTTCTCGCCGAGGACGGCGACCCGGTCGCCCGCGCGCACCCCCTCGGTCAGCAGGGTCGACGCCCTGGCGCCGACCCGGGCGTCCAGCTCGCGGTAGGTGAACCGCTCCCCGGTCACGCCGTCGACCAGGGCGGCCGCGTCGGGCTGGCGGGCGGCCCGTCGGGTGACCCACGTGTCGATGCCGCTGTCGATGCCGGCGTCGATGTTGCCGGTGTCGGCCTCGACGTCAGACTGCTGCACGCCGGACTGCTCCACGCGAGACTGCTCCACGCCAGACTCCTTCGTCCTGCTGTCGCCCGCGGCTGCCGGGTGGGCGGGTGGGCGTGTGCCCATCTTCGGGGTCGAGCGCAGAGTCGGCAAGGGGTCAGGAAGGCGTCGGGAAGTGAAACAATCATTCGTGCTTGATTGTTTCGGCCGTCCGTGGCACGGTGGGCGCATGGCCGATCTCGCAGGCGTGCTCGCCGACCTCGCTGCCGAGGGTGACGAGCTCGAGGTCCTCGTCGACAGCGCTCCCGACTGGTCGGTCGAGACCCCGGCCGAGGGCTGGACCATCGCCCACCAGGTCGGCCACCTCGCCTGGACCGACAGCGTCGCCTACGCCGCCGCTCTCGGCGGCCCGGAGTGGGATGCCGTCATCGCGACCGCGATCGCCGACCCCGCAGGCGTCGTCGACACGGCCGCCGCGACCTGGGCCACCCGACCCGACGTGCGTGAGGTCTGGCGCACGGGTCGGGCCACCCTCATCGAGGCGCTGGCCACGACGAGCGCCGCCAGGCTGCCGTGGTTCGGCCCGCCGATGAGCCCGACGTCGATGGCCACGGCCCGGCTGATGGAGACCTGGGCCCACGGCCAGGACGTCGCCGACGCCCTCGGTGTCACCCGGGAGCCCACCGACCGGCTGCGGCACGTCGCACACCTCGGGGTGCGCACCCACGCCTTTGCCTACGCGGTCCGCGGGCTCCAGCCTCCAACCGACCCCGTCCGTGTCGAGCTCACGTCCCCGTCGGGCCAGACCTGGGTATGGGGCCCCGACGACGCGCCCCAGCGGGTCACCGGGCCCGCCCTCGACTTCTGCCTGCTCGTCACCCAGCGGCGCCATCGCGACGACCTCGCCCTCGTGGCCCGGGGCGACGACGCCGACCACTGGCTCGGCATCGCGCAGGCGTTCGCCGGCGCGCCGGGCGGTGGCCGGGCCCCCGCGTCGGCCGGGGGCCGGGCGTGAGCCCCGAGCCCGCGACGCCCCTGCGCGCCGGCCACCGGACGCCCCTGCGCATCGGCAACTGCAGCGGCTTCTACGGCGACCGCGCCTCGGCGATGCTCGAGATGCTCACCGGTGGTGAGCTCGACGTCCTCACCGGTGACTACCTCGCCGAGCTGACCATGCTCATCCTCGGCCGCGACCGGTCGAAGGACCCCGGACTCGGCTACGCCAAGACCTTCCTGCGCCAGCTCGAGACCGCACTCGGCGAGGCGATGGACCGCGGTGTGCGGATTGTCGCGAACGCCGGTGGGCTCAGCCCGGCGCGTCTCGCCGACGGTGTGCGCGAGCTCGCCGGGCGGCTCGGCCTCGACGTCGCTGTGGCGCACGTCGAGGGTGACGACCTGCTCGACCGCGCCGACGAGCTCGGGTTGGCCAAACCGTTGGCGGCCAACGCCTATCTCGGCGCCTGGGGCATCGCGGCCTGCCTCGACGCGGGCGCCGACGTCGTCGTCACCGGTCGCGTCACCGACGCCTCGCTCGTCGTCGGCCCGGCGGCCTCGCACTTCGGGTGGAGCAGGACGTCGTACGACGAGCTGGCGGGCGCGATGGTCGCGGGGCACGTGCTCGAGTGCGGGGCGCAGGCCACGGGTGGCAACTACGCGTTCTTCACCGAGCTGGCTCTGGACGGGCGTGCCCTCGGCTTCCCGGTCGCCGAGGTGCACGCCGACGGGTCGTCGGTGATCACCAAGCACCCGGGCACCGGGGGAGCGGTGACGGTCGGGACGGTCACGGCGCAGCTGCTCTACGAGATCGGTGGCCCGCGCTACGCCGGGCCCGACGCGACTGCGCGCTTCGACACGGTCGCGCTGGCCCAGGTCGGCCCTGACCGCGTGCAGGTCAGCGGGGTGCGGGGGGAGGCGCCGCCGCCGACGGCGAAGGTCGGGCTCAACACCCTCGGCGGCTTCCGCAACGAGGTCACCTTCGTGCTCACCGGGCTCGACGTCGAGGCCAAGGCGGCTCTCGTGCGGGCCCAGCTGGCGCGCCTCGACACGGCGCTCGACCTGCAGTGGACCCTCGCCCGCACCGACCACCCGGACTCCCCAGCGCAGGAGTCCAGTGCCGCCCTGCTGCACTGTGTCGCCCGCGGGCCCGACCCGGCGCCGCTCGGCCGGGCCTTCAGCGCGGCGGCCGTCGAGCTGGCGCTCGCGTCGTACCCCGGCTTCCACCTCACCTCACCACCGGGCGAGGCGGCCCCCTACGGCGTCTTCTCGTCGGCCTTCGTCGACGTGGCGCTCGTGCCCCACGTGACGGTGCTGCCCGACGGGAGCCGGGTCGACATCGCGCCGGCCGAGCGGACGCTCGGGCTGGAGCCGGTGCCCGAGCCCGCGGTGACGCCCCGCGACCTCGGGCCGACCCGGCCAGCGCCCCTCGGCGCGGTGGTCGGTGCCCGCAGCGGCGACAAGGGCGGCAGCGCCAACCTCGGGCTCTGGGTGCGCTCCGACGACGCCTACGCCTGGCTGGTCGAGCGGCTGACCGTCGACGAGCTGCGGCGGCTGCTGCCCGAGATCTCCGACCTGCCGGTCACCCGGCACCTGCTGCCCAACCTGCTCGCGGTCAACGTGGTCGTCGAGGGCGTGCTCGGTGACGGCGTCGCCGCCAACGTGCGACACGACCCGCAGGCCAAGGCGATCGGTGAGTGGCTCCGCTCGCGGGTCGTCGAGATCCCGGAGGTGCTGCTGCCATGACCCTCACCCCCAGCCGGGTCACCGGCCCGCTCGAGACCGACGAACGGCGGGCGCTACGCGGGTCGGTCCGGGCGTTCGTCGAGCGTGAGCTGCTCCCGCACCAGGACGAGTGGGAGGCCGTCGGCGAGCTGCCCCGGTCGCTCCACGCGGCAGCTGCCGCAAGCGGACTCATCGGGCTCGCCTTCCCCGAGGCCGTCGGTGGCGGCGGGGGCGACCTGGCCGACGCCCTGGTGCTCGCTGAGGAGTTCCACACCGCCGGCGGGTCCAGCGGGGCCTTCGCCTCCCTCTTCACCTCGGGGATCGCGCTGCCCCACCTCGTCGCCGCGGGTGACCCCGCGCAGGTCGAGCAGTGGGTGCGGCCGACGATCGAGGGGCGCCTGGTCGGGTCGCTCGCGATCACCGAGCCCGACGGGGGGTCCGACGTCGGGGGCCTGCGCACCCGCGCCGTCCGCGACGGTGACAGCTTCGTGGTCAACGGCGCGAAGACCTACATCACCTCAGGGGTGCGCGCCGACTTCGTCGTCACGGCGGTGCGCACCGGCGGCCCCGGCGCGCGCGGTCTGTCGCTGCTCGTGGTCGAGCGGGGGGCACCGGGTTTCACTGTCTCGCAACGGTTGTCGAAGATGGGCTGGCTCTGCTCCGACACCGCCGAGCTGTCGTACTACGACGTGCGCGTGCCGGTGGCGAACCTCGTCGGCGCCGAGGGCACCGGCTTCGCCCAGATCGCGCTGCACTTCGTCAGCGAGCGGATCAGCCTGGCCGTCCAGTCCTACTCCTGCGGCCAGCGCGCCCTCGACCTCACCGTCGCGTGGTGCCGCGAGCGCCGTACCTTCGGTGACCCGCTGATCAGCCGCCCGACCGTGCAGACGACCCTGACCGAGATGGCCCGCCGGCTCGAGGTGGCCCGGGTCTACACGCGGTCGGTGGCGCTGCGGGCGGCTGCGGGGGAGACCGACCTCGTCACCGAGGCCTGTTTCGCCAAGAACACGGCCGTCGAGGCCGGCACGTATGCCGTCGACCAGGCGGTGCAGCTGCACGGGGGTCTCGGCTACATGCGGGGGGTCGAGGTCGAGCGGCAGTACCGCGACATGCGGATCATGGGCATCGGCGGCGGGACGACCGAGATCCTCACCGGGCTCGCGGCAAAGCTGTTGGGGTACACGGCATGACGGTGCTGAGGTCGACGGTCGACCCGTCTGCGCCCGAGCAGGTCGCGAACCGGGACGCCCTGCTGGAGCAGGTCGCCGCGATCGACGCCGAGCACGCGAAGGCCGTCGCCGGTGGTGGGGAGCGCAGCGTGGCCCGCCACCACCAGCGCGGCAAGCTGCTCGTGCGCGAGCGGATCGAGCTGCTCCTCGACCCCGGCTCGCCGTTCCTCGAGCTGTCGCCGCTGGCCGCCTGGGGCTCCGACTTCACCGTCGGGGCGTCGGTCGTCACCGGCATCGGCGTCGTGAACGGCGTCGAGTGCCTCATCAACGGGTCGGACCCCACGGTGCGGGGTGGCGCCTCGAACCCGTGGACGCTGAAGAAGGCGTTGCGCGCCAACGAGATCGCCCTGCAAAACCGGCTGCCGGTGATCAGCCTCGTCGAGTCCGGCGGGGCCGACCTACCCACCCAGAAGGAGATCTTCATCCCCGGTGGTCGTCTCTTCCGCGACCTCACCCAGCTCTCGGCGGCCGGCATCCCGACGGTCGCCATCGTCTTCGGCAACTCGACCGCGGGCGGCGCCTACATCCCGGGGATGAGCGACTACGTCGTGATGATCAAGGAGCGTTCCAAGGTCTTCCTCGCCGGGCCCCCGTTGGTGAAGATGGCCACGGGCGAGGAGTCTGACGACGAGTCGCTCGGCGGGGCCGAGCTGCACGCGCGTCAGTCGGGGCTGGCCGACTACCTCGCGGTCGACGAGCGCGACGCGATCCGCATCGGGCGGCAGGTCGTGGGGCGGCTGAGCTGGCACAAGCAGGGTCCGTCGCCGAAGCCCGACCCGGCGCCCCCGCTCTACTCCGAGGAGGACCTGCTCGGCCTCGTCCCCACCGACCTCAAGGTGCCCTTCGACCCGCGTGAGGTCATCGCCCGTCTCGTCGACGGCTCCGACTTCGACGAGTTCAAGCCGCTCTACGGGTCGTCGCTGGTCACCGGGTGGGCCGACCTGCACGGCTACCCCGTCGGTATCCTCGCCAACGCGCGAGGGGTCCTCTTCAGCGAGGAGGCCCAGAAGGCAGCGCAGTTCATCCAGCTGGCCAACCGCGCCGACACGCCGCTCGTCTTCCTGCAGAACACCACCGGCTTCATGGTCGGGGCCGACTACGAGCGCCGCGGGATCATCAAGCACGGCGCGCAGATGATCAACGCCGTCTCCAACTCCACGGTCCCGCACCTGACGGTGACGATGGGGGCGTCGTACGGCGCGGGCAACTACGGCATGTGCGGGCGGGCCTACGGGCCCCGCTTCCTCTTCACCTGGCCCTCGGCGAAGTCGTCGGTGATGGGCCCGGCCCAGCTCGCGGGGGTGCTGTCGATCGTCGCGCGGCAGTCGGCGGCGGCCAAGGGCGCGCCGTACGACGAGGACGGGGACGCGGCGATGCGCGCGCTGGTGGAGCAGCAGATCGAGGAGCAGTCGCTGGCGCCGGTGCTGTCGGGGATGCTCTATGACGACGGGATCATCGACCCGCGGGACACGCGCACGGTGCTCGGGCTCGCGCTGTCGGCGATCCACAACGCGCCTGTCGCCGGGACCACCGCGTACGGGGTGTTCCGGCTGTGACGCGCACCATCACCTCCGTGCTCGTCGCCAACCGGGGCGAGATCGCCCGACGGGTGTTCCGCACCTGCCGCGACCTCGGGCTCGACACCGTCGCCGTCTTCTCCGACCCCGACGCGACCTCCCCGCACGTGGCCGAGGCCGACTCGGCGGTCCGGCTGCCCGGTGCCGCACCGGCCGACACCTACCTGCGGGGCGACCTGGTCATCGCCGCGGCACACGCCGCAGGGGCTGACGCGATCCACCCTGGCTACGGGTTCCTCTCCGAGAGCGCGGTGTTCGCGCGCGCAGTGATCGCCGCTGGGCTGGTGTGGATCGGCCCGAGCCCCGACGCGGTCGAGCGGATGGGCAGCAAGATCGAGTCGAAGCGGCTGATGGCCGCCGCTGGTGTGCCGGTGCTGGCCCAGCTCGATCCGGCGACGGTGACCGCCGCCGACCTGCCTTTGCTCCTCAAGGCCTCAGCTGGTGGCGGCGGTCGCGGCATGCGGGTCGTGCGCGACCTCGCCGTGCTGCCGGGTGAGGTCGAGCTGTCGCAGGCCGAGGCGCTGAGCGCGTTCGGTGACGGGGCGGTCTTCGGCGAGACCTACCTCGCCACCGGGCACCACATCGAGGTGCAGGTGATGGCCGACGAGCACGGCACGGTCTGGGCGGTCGGTGAGCGCGAGTGCTCGATCCAGCGGCGCCACCAGAAGGTCGTCGAGGAGTCACCGTCACCGCTCGTCGAGCGGACGCCGGGTATGCGGCAGGCTCTCTTCGAGGCTGCTCGGGCCGCGGCCGGGGCCGTCGACTACACCGGCGCCGGCACGGTGGAGTTCATCGCCGACGACGACGGCCGCTTCTTCTTCCTGGAGATGAACACCCGCCGGCAGGTGGAGCACCCGGTCACCGAGTGCACCACCGGGCTCGACCTCGTGGCCCTGCAGCTCGAAGTCGCGCGAGGCGGACGCCTGTCGCCCGAGCCACCCGCCGCGCAGGGCCACGCCATCGAGGTGCGGCTCTACGCCGAGGACCCGGCAGCCGGGTGGCAGCCGCAGTCCGGCACCCTCACCCGGGTCGCCGTACCCGGGGTGGACGTCGTCTTCACGACCGGCCCCGGCGCCAGTGGCCTGCGGCTCGACAGCGGGGTGGAGGACGGCTCGGTCGTCGGCATCCACTACGACCCCATGCTGGCCAAGGTCATCGCGTGGGGGCCCGAGCGCCGACACGTGGCCGCGCGGCTGGCCGCAGCCCTGGCCCACGCGACGGTGCACGGCGTCGTCACCAACCGTGACCTGCTCGTGCGCGTGCTGCGACACCCGGCGTTCCTCGACGGAGACACCGACACGGCGTTCTTCGACCGGCACGGCCTCGACGTGCTCGCGGCACCACTCGCCGACGAGGCGACGGTCCGTCTGTCGGCGCTGGCGGCGGCCCTCGCCCTCGACGCCTCCGCGCGGCGGGCGGCCACAGTCCTGGGCGGGCTGCCCTCGGGCTGGCGCAACGTCGTCAGTGCACCCCAGCAGGTCGACTTCATCGGGCACGAGGTGCGCTACCGCCTCACCCGCGACGGGCTCGTGGCCGAGGGTCTCGACGCCGTCTCGTTGGTGGCCCACGACATCGACCGGGTCGTGCTCGAGGTCGCGGGTGTCCGGCGCACCTTCGCCGTCGCCGTCGCTGACGCGGTGGTGCACGTCGACTCGTCGCTGGGGTCGGTGAGCCTGACCCGGGTGCCGCGCTTCCTCGACCCGGCCTCCCAGGTAGCGCCCGGCTCGCTCGTCGCGCCGATGCCGGGATCCGTCGTGCGCCTCGCCGTCGCCCCGGGGGATGCGGTGACGGCGGGCGACCCGATCCTCTGGTTGGAGGCCATGAAGATGCAGCACCGCGTCGACGCGCCGGCCGACGGTGTCGTGGTCGAGGTCGCCGTCACGCTCGGCCAGCAGGTCGACGTGGGAGCGGTGCTCGCCGTCGTGGCGGCGAGCGCGACCCCTGAGCTGGAGCAGGACTCCGTACGGAGCTCCGTACGCAGTGGTGATGAGCACGTGACGAGGAGTGGGCATGGACTTCACTGAGACCGAGGAGCAGATCGCGCTGCGCAAGGCGGTCGCCGAGCTGGGGCGCCGCTACGGGCACGCGTACGTCGCGCCGAAGGCGCGGGCCCACGAGCCGCTCACCGAGCTGTGGGACGAGGCGGGTCGCGCGGGGTTCCTCGGGGTCAACCTCCCGGAGGAGTACGGCGGCGGCGGGGCCGGGATGACCGAGCTCGCGATCGTCGAGGAGGAGCTGACCGCTGCCGGCTGCGGCCTGCTGATGATGGTCGTCTCGCCGGCCATCAACGGCACGATCATCGCCCGCTTCGGCACCGAGGCCCAGAAGCAGCGCTGGCTGCCGGGGCTCTCGTCCGGCGAGACGATCATGGCCTTCGGGGTCACCGAGCCCGACGCCGGCTCCAACACCCACAAGATCACGACGACGGCCCGGCGCGACGGTGACGACTGGGTGCTGTCGGGTCGCAAGTACTACGTGTCGGGGGTGGACCACGCCGACGCGATCCTCATCGTGGCCCGCACGCAGGACGCCGGGACGGGCAGGCTGGCACCGGCCCTCTTCGTCTTCCCCACCGACACCCCGGGCTTCGAGTTCACGCCGATCGACATGGACGTCGTCATGCCGGAGCGGCAGTTCATGCTCTACCTCGACGACGTGCGGCTGCCGGCAGAGGCGCTCATCGGCGAGGGCGACGCCGCGCTGGCACAGCTCTTCGCCGGGCTCAACCCCGAGCGGATCATGGCCGCCGCGAGCTCGGTCGGGATGGGCCGCTACGCGCTGGACAAGGCCGTCGCCTACGCCAAGGACCGGAAGGTGTGGGGGGACAAGCCGATCGGCACCCACCAGGGCATCTCGCACCCGCTGGCCAAGGCCAAGGTCGAGCTCGAGCTGGCCCGGCTGATGATGCAGAAGGCGGCGGCCCTCTATGACTCCGGTGACGACATGGGGGCGGGGGAGGCGGCCAACATGGCGAAGTACGCCGCCGCCGAGGCGTCCATCGCTTGCGTCGACCAGGCCGTGCAGACGCACGGCGGCAACGGGCTCGCGCACGAGTACGGTCTCGGGAACCTGGTGCTCGGGGCACGGGTTGCGCGCATCGCGCCGGTCAGCCGCGAGATGGTGCTCAACTTCGTCGCGCAGTTCAGCCTCGGTCTGCCCAAGTCGTACTGAGTCCCAGCCCATCTGATCCCAGGAAAGGTCTCTCCGTGCCCGAGCTCGTGCACTACGACGTCGACCGCGCCGTCGCGACCATCACCCTCGACTCGCCCGCGAAGCGCAACGCGCTGTCGGCGCAGCTGGTGGGTGAGCTCGCCGACCACCTCGAGGCCGCCGCCGGTGACGACTCCATACGGGCGGTCGTCCTGACCCACACCGGTCGCGTCTTCTGCTCCGGAGCCGACCTCAGCGACGCCGCCCCGGGCGGCAGCCCGGCCGACTCGATGCGCCGGATGCTCGCGGTGCTGCGCACCATCCTCACCATGTCCAAGCCGGTCGTGGCCCGGGTCGACGGTCCGGCGCGGGCCGGTGGGCTCGGTCTGATCGGCGCCTGCGACGTCGTGCTGGCCAGCCGGGCAGCGACCTTCTGCTTCACCGAGGTGCGGCTGGGGCTGGCCCCGGCGATCATCTCGCTCACCACGATGCCGGGGATGACGTCTCGTGCGGTGAGCCGCTACTACCTCACGGGTGAGACCTTCGACGCCGCAGCGGCGGAGGCGGCGGGGTTGGTGACCGTGGCGACCGACGACCTCGACGGCGAGATCGCGACCATCCTCGAGGCGCTGCGGCGCTGCTCCCCCCAGGGGCTGGCCGAGACCAAGGTGCTGACCGCGCGGGCGGGACTGGCCGCCCTCGATGCGGGGGCCGACGAGATGCGCGAGCTCTCGGCCCGGCTCTTCGCCTCGGAGGAGGCCCGCGAGGGGATGGCGTCGTTCCTGGAGAAGCGGCCCCCGCGGTGGGCGGTCGCGGCGCCGTGACCTCGACGACGGACCAGCGGGAGCCGCAGCAGGACCGCTCCCGGGTGACCCGCGCGCGGCTGCTCGAGTCGGCCATCACCTGCCTGGCCGAGCGGGGCTACGCAGCCAGCACGGTCGCGATCGTGGCGCAGGACGCCGGGGTCTCCCGCGGGGCGGCCCAGCACCACTTCCCCACGCGCGAGGCGCTCTTCACCGCGGCCCTCGAGCACGTGACCCACGAGCGGGGCCAGCAGCTGCGGCGCGAGCTGGACCAGCATCGTGAGGGCATCAGCACGGCGGCCACCGTCGAGCTGGTCTTCGACCTCTTCACGGGCCCGCTCTTCCGCGCCGCGCTGATGCTGTGGGTGGCGGCGGCCTCCGAGCCGCAGCTGCGCGAGCAGGTGGTGCCGCTCGAGGCCCGGATGGGGCGGGAGGTGCACCGGGTGGTGGTCGACCTCCTCGGCGCTGACGAGGCCGTGCCCGGGGTGCGCGAGACCGTGCAGGCGACCCTCGACCTCGCGCGTGGCCTGGGTCTGGCCAACCTGCTCACCGACGACAGCCGGCGGCGGGGACG
>JBBRNQ010000121.1:0-12550 GCA_038230235.1 Actinomycetales bacterium | reverse complement strand
CAGGGTGCAGGCCCCGCCCGCCCCGAGGAGGGCGACCGTGCGCGTGCGCACCCCGGTGGCGCGGGTGAGGACGCCGTACAGGCCGCGCCCGAGGGTCTGGCCGAGACCTCCGAGGCCGAGGGCCCAGGCCGCGGTCGAGCTGTCGACGCCACGCTCGACGAGCAGGGGGACGAGGCCGAACACGACAGCGAACAGCGCGAAGCCGGAGAGGGTGAGGGCCGCGGCGAGGAAAAGGAAAGGTCGTGAGCGGGTGACCGTGGTCGCCCGCGCCGGGGAGCCCGTCGTCGCGTACGGGGTGCGGCCCGTCTCCGGCGCGTCCGGCCACACCGCTCGCAGCCCGAACCAGTGGAGCGGCGCGATCACGCCGAGGAGAACCGCAGCGAGCACGAGCACCGTTGCGCGCCATGGCAGGTGGGCCAGCAGCAGGGCGGTCGTGGGCGCGAAGACGGTGCTCGCCAGGCCACCCGCCAGGGTGACGACGGTGAGGGCGCGGACGCGCGACGCGCCGTACCAGCGGGCGACCGCGGCGAAGGCCGCCGGGTAGAAGGTGCACGCCATCGCCACCCCCGCGCTGGTCCAGGCCAGCAGGAACGCCGCGAGGCTCGTGGAGACCGAAACGAGCGCGAGGCTCCCCGCCCCGAGGACCGAGCCCACGCTCATGACGACCCGGGGCCCGCGGTCGTCGATCACCCGCCCCACCCCGACCCCGACGACGGCGGACAGCACGAGCGCCAGCGAGAACCCCGCGGTCGCCGGCGCGGCCGCCCACCCCGTGTCGGCGAGCACCGTCGGCAGCATCACGGAGAAGGCGTAGTAGAGCACGCCCCAGCTGGCGACCTGGCTGACGCACAGTACGGGCAGGACCGCCCGCGGCGGTCGCTGCGACGCGAGAGTTCCGGGCGACGAGGGCACCGTACGGCGACCCACGGCCTCAGCCGTTGCCCGGTGCACCCACCCCGATCTGCACGAGCGCCGGGGCGGGGGTGCAGCACCCTCCGGCACCCGCCGTCTCGCCGGGGTCGTCGTAGAGGCCGGCGCCGCCGCAGACCCCGGTGTCGGGCAGGCGCAGCTCGACCCGCGCGGCCGCCTCGTGGTCGCCCGCGAGCTCGGCGACGACGCTGCGGACCTGCTCGTAGCCGGTCATCGCCAGGAAGGTCGGGGCGCGGCCGTAGGACTTCATCCCGACGAGGTAGAGGTCGGGTTCGGGGTGCGCGAGGTCCGCGGCGCCGGTGGCGGCGACCGAGCCGCAGCTGTGCACGTTGGGGTCGACCTCGACGGCGACCCGCACCGGCGCCTGCAGGGTCGGGTCGAGCTCGAGGCGCAGCTCCGACAGGAACGACAGGTCGGGGCGGAAGCCGGTGAGCACGACGACGGTGTCGGCGGGCGCGAGCTCGTGCCCGTCCTCCGAGACGAGGACGACGCGGCCGGTGTCGAGGCGCATCTCGCGGGTGCGGAAGCCCGCGACGAGGTCGACCACCCCCGCGTCGACACCCTCCCGCGCCTTGACGCCCAGCGCACCCCGCTGGGGCAGCTCGTCGGCGGCGCCGCCGCCGAAGGTGGGGCCCACGACTCCTCGCCGGACGGCCCACGTGATGCGGGTGTCGTCGTGGTTGCTGGCGATTCGGGCGAGCTCGATGACGGCGGTCGCTGCGGAGTGCCCGCTCCCCAGCACGACGGTGTGACGACCGGCGAAGCGCCCGGGTGCGGCGCTGTCGGGCACGTCGTGGGTGAGGTGCGCGGCGGCGGCGCACTCGCCGAGGGCGGGGAGCCCGTCGGCGCCGGCGGGGTTGGGCTGGGTCCAGGTGCCGGACGCGTCGATGACGGCGCGGGCGTCGAGTCGCGACTCGCTGCCGTCGGGGTGGGTGACGTGGACCGTGAAGGGCTGCTCCGCCCGACCGGCGTCGACGAGGCGGTCGCGACCACGGCGCGAGACGCCCACGACCCGCGAGCCGTAGCGGACGGCTGAGCCCAGCACGTCGGCAAGGGGGGCGAGGTAGCGCTCCACCCACTCCGCACCGGTGGGGTAGCCGCTCGTCGGGGCGATCCACCCGGTGGGAGCGAGCAGCCTCGCGGCGGAGGGGTCGACGATCTCGCCCCAGGCCGAGAAGAGGCGTACGTGGCCCCACTCGCCCACCGCGTGCGCCGGGCCGGCGCCGGCCTCGAGGACGAGCGGCTCCATACCGCGCTCGAGCAGGTGGGCTGCGGCCGCCAGCCCCTGGGGGCCGGCTCCGATGACCACAACGGGTAGACCGCGCACGCGCACCACTCCTCATATCGATGACCGTCGATCGACGCCGACGGGATCGATCCTCACCCACACATCGACATCTGTCAATGCGAATGACAGACTCGGGGCATGGTCACCCGTGCGTCCCTCCTCGCCGCTCCCGCGACAGCCGTTACGGCGGCCTGCTGCTCGCCGCTGACCGACGGGGTGCTCGACGACGTCGCCGCCGACCGGCTGGCGCGCGTCTTCAAGGCGCTGGGCGACCCGGCCCGGGTGCGCCTGATCTCCCTGATCGCCGCGGGCACCGACGGGGAGGCCTGCATCTGCGACCTCACCGGCCCGGTGGGGCTCTCCCAGCCGACCGTCTCGCACCACATGAGGCTACTCGTCGAGGCGGGGCTCGTGACGCGCACGCAGCGAGGGCGATGGGCCTACTTCCGTGTCGCCCCAACGACATTCAACGAGGTGGCGCAGGTGCTGCTCAACGCCGGACGCGTCGGGTGAGGTAGCGGGGTCGGCTCGTCACCGTCACCCAGCTGGGGTAAGCCGTGGGTATCCTCCTGCTCGTCCCGCTCGGCGACGTCGTCGACCGCCGCCGCCTCGTGCCCACCATGTGGCGCCAGCTGCCGGTCCTGCCCGCCAAGGCGCACCTGCGCTACCCGGCCCTCATCGCCTCGGTCTTTACGGTGACCGCCACCGAGCGCATCGTCCGCCGGTCCCCTCGTGCTCGGCGCCCTCCAGCTCGGCCTCTTCACCATGTTCTGGACCTCGCTCACCTTCCGCCTGAGTGCACCCCCCTTCGGCTACTCCGCCATCGTGATCGGCCTCTTCGGCCTCGGCGTCTGGGTGCTTGGTCGCCGGGGACCACTCGTCCTGGCCAGCACAGATCGCGCCGTCGTGAGCGGGTAGGAGAGGTCAGAGCCGTCAGCCCGCGGGTCAGGTCCGTCCGCGCTGCCGGGCCGCCGCCACCGGGTTGACGTAGATGTAGGTCAGCGACGGCCACTGGGCCCGCAGGGCCTCGGCCGCCTGCACGATGGTGCGCTCCACCTCGGGCACGTCCAGGTCGTCGTCGAAGACCACGTCGGCGTCGAGGATCAGGCTCGAGGGCCCGACGACGACGGCAAAGAGGTCGGCCACCGCCTCCACCCCGGGCTGCTGGGCGATCACCGCCCGCATGCGCTCGGTCAGCTCACGGGGCAGCCCCCGCCCGGTGAGGAGCTCGCGGTTGGTATGGAGCAGGACCACCGAGGTCGCGAGCAGCACCAACGAGATGAGCAGGCTCGCGGTCGCATCCACGGAAGCGAGACCGGTGACCTCGCGGCCGACCAGCCCCAGCAGGGCGAGCAGCCCACCGGCCACACCCGCGGCGCCGGTCAGCACGACCGTGGTGACCGCAGGGTCGGTCCCTGTCCACAGCAGCCGCCAGAAGCTCGTCCGGCGACGAGCGGCCTGCTGCTGCAACGCTCGAGACCCAGACCTCAGGGTCACCGCGTCGAGCAGGACCGTGGCCACGAGCACGGCGAGCCCGAGGGTGAAGGCGCCGACGGGGCGCGGGTCGACGTACGCCCGGACCGTCTCGGCCATGGCCACCCCGAAGCCCCCGACGAACGTCACGAGTGCGGCGAGGAACGACCAGAAGAAGCGCTCGCGGCCGTAGCCCAGCGGCTGCCGGTCGTCGGCGGCCCGACCGCTGCTGATGACGCCGACGAGCAGCAGCGCGCTCGCCGCGACGTCAGCCAGACTGGTGGCGGTCTGCGACACCAGCGCGGCGGAGCCGGTCAGGACGGCGGCGACCGCCAGTGCGCCGGTCTGGAGGACGGAGACGACCAGACCGACGCGCACGGCCCGATGGCCGCTGGTGACGACGGAGTGGCCTGTCAGGCGAAGAAGCCGAGAGGCATGGGGTCGTGGTTGTCGAGCACGTTCTTGATCTCCTGGTAGTTGCGCAGCGTCTGCTGGTCGGTCTCACGGCCGTAGCCCGACTGCTTGTAGCCGCCGAAGCCGGCGCCTACGGGGTACTGGTTGTAGGTGTTGACCCAGACCCGACCGGCCCGGATGTCCTGGCTGGCTTCATACGTGAGGTCGGCGTCGCGGCTCCAGACCCCGGAGCCGAGGCCGTAGATCGTGTCGTTCGCGATCGCGATGGCGTCGTCGTAGTCGGTGAACTCGGCGACGGTGACGACGGGGCCGAAGATCTCCTCCTGGAAGACCCGCATGTCGTTGGTGCCCTTGAAGACCGTGGGCTGGATGAAGTAGCCGCCGGCCAGGTCTCCCGGCAGCTCAGCGAGCGCTCCGCCGGTGAGGACCTCGCAACCCTCCTCCGGGCCGAGCTCGAGGTAGGCCGAGATCTTCTCCACCTGGTCGGCGCTGTTCTGCGGGCCCATCTCGGTAGCGGTGTCGAGGGGGTCACCGACGACGATGCGCTTGACCCGGTCGACCGCGTCCTCGAGGAAGCCGCTCCTGACGAGCCCCTCCTGCAGGAGGGCGCGCGACGGGCAGGAGCAGATCTCACCCTTGTTGAGGGCGAACATCGTGAAGCCCTCGATCGCCTTGCGGTAGTAGTCGTCTCGCGAGCGGGCCACGTCGTCGAAGAACAGGTTCGGTGACTTGCCGCCGAGCTCCATCGTCGAGGGGATGATGTTCTTGATCGCGTACTTCATGATCAGCCGGCCGGTGGCGGTCGACCCGGTGAAGGCGACCTTGCCCACGCCGTCGTGCTCGACCAGCGCCCGGCCGAGCGTGGCTCCGCTGCCGTTGACGACGTTGATCACGCCGGGCGGCACGATCGACTCGATCAGCTCCATGACGTAGAGGATGGAGACCGGGGTGGCACTGGCCGGCTTGAGCACCACGGTGTTGCCGGCGGCCAGCGCGGGGGCCAGCTTCCACGCCGCCATCAGCAGCGGGAAGTTCCACGGGATGATCTGCGCGACGACGCCGATGGGCTCGGCGAAGTGGTAGGACACCAGCTGCGACGAGAGCTTCTTGATCGAGCCCTCCTGGGTGCGGATGGCGGCCGCGAAGTAGCGGAAGTGGTCGATCATCAGGGGGATGTCGGCGCCGAGCGTCTCGCGCACCGGCTTGCCGTTCTCCCACGACTCCAGCACCGCGATCGCCTCGAGGTGCTGCTCCAGCCGGTCGGCGACCTTGATCAGCACCGCGGCGCGGTCGGTGGTCGAGGTGGCCGCCCAGCCCGGGAAGGCGCGGGTCGCCGCGGCCACGGCGAGGTCGACATCGGCCACGGTCGACTTGGCGTACTCGGTGAACGGCTGCCCGGTGGCGGGCGCCAGGTCGAGACCGTACTCACGGCCGTGCGGGGCGACCCACTCACCACCGATGAAGTTCTCGTAGCGCGACTTGAGGGCGACGATGCTGCCCTGCTCACCCGGCCGGATGTAGCGGGTGACCGGCGTCGAGGGGGTGTCGTGCGGCTGCTCGCCGTACGAGCTGGTGGTGTCTGGCTGTGCGTAGGTGGTCATGACTCCTCGTCTCTCGTGATGGGGTTGGTGTCGACTGTCTCGGTCAGGACCGGCTCGATGCGGTGAGCAGCTCGGGTGCGCCGGCGCGACCGATCTCCACCTCGCTGCCCCGGACGACGGGCAGGGCGGCGGCCGGCTCGAAGTCGAAGACCAGCCTCGCCGTCACCTTCCCCGAGAGGACCTCCTCGATCGCCTCGTTGACCTGACCGAGCTCGCGCTTCTCCGCGACGACCCGGGTGCGCCCGGCCGCGTGGAGGGCGAAGACCTCGGCAAGGTCCTGCCTGGTGCCGACGATGGAGCCGATGATCGAGATGCCCTTGATGACCGTGTCGAAGATCGAGATGGCCATGGTGCCCTCCGGGGGCAGCGCGACGCAGATCAACCGGCCGCCCCTGCGCAACGACGCGAACGCCTGCTCGAAGACCTGCGGTGACGCCGCCAGCACCAGCGCCACGTCGAGCCCGCCCTCGGCCAGGATGGCCTCGACCGGGTCGCTCTGCGCCGCGTCGACCAGCTGGGTGGCGCCGAGCTCACGGGCCAGGTCGAGCTTGGCCTGCTCGATGTCGATCGCGACCACGGTGCCGCCCATGAGGTGCGCGTACTGCACGGCGAGGTGACCCAGCCCGCCGATGCCGAAGATGCCGACCCGCTCCGTGGGCTCGATGTGGGCGACCTTGAGCGCCTTGTACGTGGTGAGCCCAGCGCAGCTCAGCGGTGCGGCGTCGAGCGAGCTGATGCCGTCAGGGATGGGGACGACGTACGTCGAGCTGGCCACGGCGTACTCGGCGAAGGCCCCGTCGATCGAGTAGCCGCTGTCGAGCTGCTGCTCGCACAGGGTCTCGCGGCCGTCGACGCAGTACCGGCAGCGACCACAGGCCTTCCCGAGCCACGGGATGGCCACGCGCTCACCGATGGTGCGGTCGGTGACGCCCGGACCGAGCTTCTCGACGATGCCCACTCCTTCGTGACCCGGAACCAGGGGGAGCGTCGGCTGCGCCGGCCAGTCTCCGTGTGCGGCGTGGATGTCGGTGTGACACAGCCCGCAGACCTGCAGGCGGATGAGCACCTGACCTGCGCCCGGATCGGGGATCGGCCGCTCGACGATCTCCAACGGTGACCCGAACGCGGTGACGACGGCAGCCTTCATGAGTGTCCTCCGAATAGGTGCCCCGGCTTCGCCCGGCGACCCGGATCGTCGCCCGCGTCGAGACGGTGGCACCCCTCCACCCTCGTCCGGCCGTGCGTCAGCGGTCCCTGCCAAAGGTCCTTCATTGATCCGCTCACGGCGGGGGCCGCTCAGGGACGGGGGCCAGAGGTCACAGCCGGCGCCCAACGAGACGACGTACGGTGGGGGAGTCCGATGAAGCGGACGACCTGACGAGACGCGAGACGACCGCCGGCAGAGCCGACGGTGGCCGTGCGCGTGACCGAGAAACGATCCACGAAGGCCCCTCTCCCCGTATGCCCCTCACCTCCCGTACCTCCACCACCCCGCCACCACCAGACTCACCTCCCCGTATGGAGAGCGTCGGCCCCCCTCCCGGGCCACCCTCGGGCCCGGCTGGCCCCACCGGGGACGGCCGCGTTCCTCCCCTCGGGCTGACGCTGCCCCAAGTGCTCGGCAGTGCGCTCGCGAGCGCGACGGCCGCGGTTGCGGCGTCGTTCCTCGGGGTCGCCGGCACCCGCATCGGGGCGGTCGTGGGCTCACTCGTGGCCACGACGGCGAGTGCGGTCTACGCGCACTCGCTCCGCACTGCCGGTGCGCGCCTCCGGGTGGTGCGCCCGCCGGCTGGCTCACACCCGCTCTTCCCGGACCTGGTCGCGAGCGAGCCGCCACCGGTTCCCCCGACGGTGACCCGTCGGCGGCGGGTGCGGCTGGCCGTCGGGCTCGTCCTCGGGGTGGTCATCGCTCTCGGCGCGATCACCGGCGTCGAGCGGGTGCTCGGTCACCCGATCTCCGACTCGACCTCGACCGGTACGTCGGTCGGTGACGCCGTCACCGGGTCGGGTGGCTGGGCCCCCCCGGTCACGCCCGTCTCGCCGTCGCTGCCGGTCGTCCCCACCGCGCCGACCAGCAGCCCGGCCTCGTCGACCCCGACGGGGACGGCCACCGGGACGGCCTCCCCGACACCGTCGTCGCCCCCGTTGGTGACGGGGACGGCGTCACCGAGTGCGAGCCCGTCGACCAGCCCGGCGCCCTCGGCGCCGTCGGTCGTCCCGACCCCGGCGACCACGCCGTCCGCGGCCGCCCCCTTCGCCACCGCCACCGCGAAGCCCTGACCGCAGCGAAGGTCCCCACCGCCGCGACGTCCTGACCTGGCTGCGCGAAGCGCAGCGCAGCGAAACCCCGAGGCGGTGCAGGCCCTGACCCGGCCCAGGTCCTGACTGCCCCGACGCGCGTGGAGGTCAGCGCAGGGCTGAGGCCAGCCCGGCACAGTCGGCCGGGGTGAGGGTGAGGTTCGCGTGCCTGATCAGCCCGAGCGGGTCGATGCCCCGGATGCGCTCGCGCAGCTCGATGAGGACGCCGGCGTGGGAGTTCGTCGCGAAGGTGAGGCCCAGGTCGGTGATCCCGAGGTGGGCCGGTCCGGCGGTCTTGAGGAACGCGTAGGGCCCGGTCAGACTGACCGTCGCGATGTTGGTCAACGGGGTCTCGATGTGCCAGTGACCGAAGTGCGCCGTGAGGCGTCCGGCCTCGACGACGATCGAGGTCGTGTCGGGGGTGACTCCGAAGATGCGTGCGGGCGCGACGTACCGGTCCTCGAAGGCGAACGGGAAGCTGACGCTGGCGGTGGGCATGGGGTGGGTGTACCCGCGAATCGCGCACGACCACCCACCCTGCCGAGAGACGGCCGGGGTGCGGTGTCAGGAGCCGGGAATCATTCCCAGGTCGCCCGGCGCGGGACGTTCGACTCTGCCCAGGCAGTCCCTGCGCGCCGGATGCTGGGGCGATGACACCGGTCCGTGCCCCGACCCTCGCCGCAGCCCACGCCGCCGCCGTCGCGAACGGTCTCGCGAATCGGCTTCTGATCCCCCTGCTGCACGGCGCTGCGGGGAGACGGCTCGGGGACCGGCTGGCCGTGCTCGAGTACGTCGGACGCCGCTCCGGCCTGAGCTACCAGCTCGTCACGATGTACGTCACGAAGGGCACGACCGTGCGGATCACGGTGGGCATGGCCAGGCACAAGACGTGGTGGCGCAACTTCTCGACCCCGCGTCCGCTCCACCTGCGGCTGGCAGGCGTCGACCACGACGCTGTCGCCCACGTCGTCCGCGAGGGCGACGCCGGCGACCGAGTGACCGTCGTCGCCGAGCTGTCCCCACCCGCGGAGGTCCTTCGGCAGGCAGGCGCTGAGCTGCGAGCGACCGGGGCGGTCCTATCCACCACGCGTGAGCGGGCCGAGGCGAGCACCGCCGTCGGGGCCGGGTGGACCCGACGGGTGTCTCAGGTCGTCGGCGGGATGTTGCTCGCCGGTGCCGCACTCAACCTCGTCCTCACCGCCGTCGCCCCGCAGACGTACGCCGACCTCGGACTCTGGATGACGGGCCCGGAGCCGCTCCACCAGCTGTGGTCGGCGACGATGGGTGATCATCCGCGGATCTGGGTGCCGATCATCGGCATCGGCTACGAGGCAGCCATCGGGGTGCTGGCCCTGTCCCGGTACCGCCGTCGTCGCCTGCTCGGGCTGGCAGGTATTGCGCTCTTCCACCTGGGTCTGTTGGTAATGGGCCTGTGGTGGTGGGCCCTGCCGATGCTGGCCGTCGTGGTTCCGACGATCGTGCGGACTGTCCGTGCGGGTCGAGGAGACCACTGAGTCTGGACGCCACCTGGCGTGCGTCTACCGGGCGACACCGCTCAGGTCATCGGTGGACCAGGCTCAGACGGTCGGGCTGGTGACGCGCGACCGACGCGACAGCCGGTCGTCGAGCCCGACCGCCGCAGCGCAGAGCCCCACGAAGAGCACGGCGACCAGCAGGCAGGTGACCAGCACGCGGGGGAGGCCGAGGGTGGCCACGTTGAGGAAGGGGTAGGGATACCAGCCCACCACGGGCCCGAGCGACAGGGTCGCCACCAGCCACACGACCGGCCAGGCGAGGGCAGGACCGAGGTCCCGCATCGTGGCCCGGCCGCGTGGCCCGAAGGCCACCCACCCCACGACGGTCAGCAGCGGTACGGCGACGTGCAGCATCCGGTCGCAGAGCAGGTTCGCCGTGGTGTAGTTCGGCGACGGGGGGAGCGCGACAGCGGCCACGACCCCCGTGACGGTGATGCCGACGAGTGAGGCCAGCCGCACCACCGAGAAGGCCCGGCCGTGGGAGCGTCCGGTCACGATGAGGAAGGTCGAGACCGCCACGAGGAGGTTGGACTGGATGGTGAAGTAGGAGAAGTAGCGGCGCACGGCCTCGGCGCCGGTGCTGGCGACGACGCCGTCGACCGTGGTCTGGCCCTGGAGGATGAGCACCAGCTGGAGCACCAGGGCCACGGCGGCGACCACGAGCGTGAGCGCGTGCCAGGGCCGGGCGAGTCGTGACGACGTCGACATGTCGCCCACGATAGCCATCCGGGTGCCCGCGCGCAGTCGTCGCGACGCCTTGTTTGACGGTTGACGTCTGCGCGACCCTGGTGCCGCCCCTTGCTATGCCCGCCACCGACCGGGGTCGGGTCAGGGTCGGATCAGGGTCTCACCCACTGATCGAGGGGTGCGGCTCGGGCGCACAGTCGAGACATGACCACGACACCACAGTCCCTTCCCAGCGGCACCGGCCTCGACCGCTTCTTCGACACCTTGCGGCGCAGCCCGGTGCGCCGCTCACCCGACCACGTCCTCGCCGGCGTCTGCGCCGGCCTCGCCCTCAGGCTGGGGGTCTCCGTCAAGGTCGTGCGCATCCTGACGGTCGTCGCCGCCCTGCTGGGCCCCGCCCTCGTCCTCTACCTCGGCGCCTGGCTGCTGCTGCCCGATTCCGAGGGTCGCGTTCGCCTCGAGCGGGCCATCCGCGGCGGTGAGACCTCGTCGATCCTGCTGCTCGTTGCCACTCTCCTCGTCCTGGTCCCCGACGCCGGACTCCGAGCCAGGGTCGGGTGGCTCGTGCCGCTGGCCGTGATCGCCGTCGTCGGCTGGTTCCTCTGGAGCCGCCGCCAGGCATCCACCCACGCCAACGCTCCGCAGTCCTACGCCCCGCCGGCCTACGCCCCTCCGACCACCACTCTCCCGACCGGTTCGCCGACGTCCGGGGGTTCGCCGTCCACCGGCGCACAGGCCGCTTCTCCCTCGCTCGTCAAGCACCCCGACACCCCCGCGCCGCAGGACTATCCGCTCTCCTGAGCCTCACCCGCCTCCAGCGGTGCGGCGCACTGACGGGCTCATGAGTACTCGGATGCCGACGCCGACCAGGCCACCTGCACCACGCCGACGCCGTCGCGCGTGACGAGACGGCCCCGCCCGGGAGGCGCGGGGACCGCCCGGTGGTTTCCCAGGAGAGGACCTTCGGCCGGGTCACCGCTGAGCAGGAGCCCCGGTTGCGCGAGGTCGCGCAGCTGGTTGAGCAGCCCGTCGTGCACACGACCGATGCCACCACTGCGTCGGGCCACCACGAGGTGCAGGCCGATGTCGACCGCCCGGGCCAGCAGGGGGACCAGGGGATCGAGCGGGTTCGCGGCGCCCGTCGCGACGAGCTCGTAGTCGTCGACGACGACGAAGGCCTCGCGCCCCTGCCACCACGACCGAGACCGCAGCTGGGCGGCCCCGACGTCGGGGCCGGGGAGGCGCTCACGCAGGAACACAGCGAGGTCCCGCGCCAGCGCCGACGCGCCCTCTGCGGTCGTGGCGCAGTCGGCGACCCACTCCTCGGGCAGCTCTCCGAGGTGGCTGCGACGGTAGTCGACTAGGAACACCTGGGCCGAGTCGGGCGTATGGAGCCGCGCCACCTCGTGGAGGTAGGTGCGCAGCGCCGCTGACTTGCCCGACCTCCCCTCCCCCACGACGAGCAGGTGCGGATCCTGGTCCAGGTCGAGGGCGACCGGGGAGAGGTCGCGCTCGCTGATCCCCAGGAGGAGCTTCCCTCTGGTCCGGCTGGTTGAACCGTTTGAACCGTTTGAACCGTTCGAACCGGTCGGCAGGTTCGGGGTGCGGATAGCGGGGCCGGTGGGCACGAGGTCCCTGATGGTCTGGAGGGCGATCGAGCTCGGCAGCAGTCGCAGCCTCGGCGCAGCCGGCCCTGTCCAGCCGGCCCTGACCCGGGCGACCAGGTCAGCCACCCCGGCGGCGAGCGTTGCTCCGTCAGGGTCGCCGTCGGCGCGGGGCAGGGCCGCGAGGAAGTGGTGGCCCGTCGAGCCCAGGCCGCGACCCGGCCTGCCGGTGGGCACCGCCGCGGCCAGACGTCGGTCGACCTCGGAGTCCATGGGGTCGCCCAGGCGCAGCTCGAGCCGGGTGCCCAGCACGTCGCGCAGGCTGGCCCGGTAGTCCATCCACCTCGTCGCACTCGTGACCAGGTGGACTCCGTAGGTGAGCCCACGCTGGGCGAGGGCCTGCACCTGCGGCTCGAGGTCGGGGAGCTCGGTGCGCAGAGCACCCCACCCGTCGACCACCAGGACCACGTCTCCCCGTCCGTCGTCGAGCTCACCGGCGCCGCGGCGGGAGCGGTAGGTCTCGATGCCGTCGACCCCGTGGGCCCGGAAGAACTCCTCGCGGTCGTCCATGATGGCGGTGACCTCGGCGATGATCCGCGAGACCACGTCGGGCTCCGTACGGGTGCCCACTCCTGCCGTGTGGGGCAGGTCGCGCAGGGCCTCGAAGGTGCCGCCGCCGAAGTCGAGCACGTAGAGGGCGATCTCACGAGGGGTGTGGGT
>JBBRNQ010000120.1:0-12634 GCA_038230235.1 Actinomycetales bacterium | reverse complement strand
GGTGGGCGGTGCCTCCCGCTCCTCCCGCACCCCGCGCGCCCCCCGTGCCGACGACGCGGTCGAGCCGGGGAGCAGCAGCGCCGCGACGACGAGCAGACCGATGGTCAGGGAGGCGGCGAGGTCGTGGACGACCCGCACGAGGGGCAGGCCCCAACGCACGACGGCGCCGGGATCCTGCAGCCCGGCGACCGCCGGGGCGGCCGCACCCCCGACGACCACGGCCACGGCACAGGCCATCAGGCCGACGACCGCGATGCCCAGCACCGGGGCCGGAGCCGGAGCAGGCCGCTCGCCCCGGGGCACCCCGACGGACCGGGGCGTCGGAGCAGGGGCGGTGGCCATGCCTCCAGCGTAGAGACCGCCACGGACATCCCCCACCCGGGAGGCGGGCCGCCCTACCGCGGACCTCCCCACCCGGGAGGCGGGCTCTCAGCCAGCGACATCCCCGACCAGGGATGCGGGCCGACTGAGAGGGGCGCACGATAGTTGCTTGGCGCATGCAAATGATCTGTGTCATAGTTGCGTGTACCAAGCAACCTTTCCCCGTATCCCGCGGAGCCAGCCCATGAGCACCACCCACCGATGAGCATCACCCCCGAGACCGCCAGCACGCTCTCCAACACCATCGTGCGGGTCCTGAAGATCCTGGCGTCGATGCGCAGTCACATGCCGATGACGTCCATCATCGACGCACCCGGCCTCGACCACTCGCACGTCCCGGCGCTCTTCACCCTGGCCCACGAGCCGCAGCGCGTCTCGTCGCTCGCCGAGAGCATCCACTCCGACGTCTCCACCGTCAGCCGGCAGGTCACGCACCTCGTGCAGGTCGGGCTCGTCGAGAAGATCGACGACCCTGACGACGGACGCGCCCAGCTCCTGTCGCTCACCCCGACCGGCCGGCAGGTCATCGACGACCTCGTCGCCCGCCGCGGTGAGTGGTTCGAGCAGATCCTCACCGGATGGAGCGAGGACGACGCCACTGCGTTCCTCGCCCACCTCGAGCGATTCGGCGACGCCTGCGCCGCCTTCAAGACCAAGCAGGTCCTCCACCCCGCGGGCGCGCACACCCTCGCCCCCTCCTCGCCCAACCCGCACCACCAGGAGCACTGACATGGCATCAGCCACCCCCACGCCCGCGTCGGCAGGCGGCCTCACCGCCGCCGAACCCGACGACGGCGTGCTCACCCACCGCCAGATCGTGACCATCCTCATCGGACTGATGATGGGGATGTTCCTCGCGGCCCTCGACCAGACCATCGTCGCGACCTCGATCCGCACGATCGCCGACCAGCTGCACGGGCTCTCGGCCCAGGCGTGGGTGACCACGGCCTACCTCATCACCTCGACCATCGTCACCCCGCTCTACGGCAAGCTCTCCGACATGTACGGCCGCAAGCAGTTCTTCCTGCTGGCGATCACGCTGTTCACCATCGGCTCGCTCCTCTGCTCCTTCGCGACGTCGATCGGCATGCTCTCGGCCTTCCGCGCCGTGCAGGGCCTCGGCGCCGGCGGTCTCTTCTCGCTGTCGCTCGCGATCATCGGCGACATCGTCTCGCCGCGTGAGCGCGCGAAGTACCAGGGTTACTTCCTCGCCGTCTTCGGCACCTCGAGCGTGCTCGGCCCGGTCATCGGCGGCTTCTTCGCCGGGCAGAGCTCGATCCTCGGCATCACCGGATGGCGCTGGGTCTTCCTCGTCAACGTGCCGATCGCCATGGCCGCACTGGTCGTCGTGACCCGCACCCTGCACCTCAAGAAGCAGGAGCGCCGCGAGAGCCGCGTCGACTGGTGGGGCGCCGTCGCCCTCAGCGTCGCCCTCGTGCCGCTGCTCATCGTCGCCGAGCAGGGCCGCGAGTGGGGCTGGGCCTCCGGTCGCTCCATCGCGACGTACGTCATCGGCGTCGGCGGCATCATCGCCTTCCTGCTCATCGAGCGCGTCATGAAGGAAGAGGCCCTCATCCCGTTGCGCCTCTTCGCCATCCGCACTGTCGGCGTCTCGTCGATCGCCTCGGTGTTCATCGGCATGGGGATGTTCGGTGGCCTCGCCGCCCTGCCGCTCTACCTGCAGATCGTCAAGGGCGCCTCGCCGACCCAGGCCGGCCTGCTCCTGCTGCCGCTGACCCTCGGCATCATGTTCGGCTCGATCCTGTCGGGCCAGCTGATCTCCCGCACCGGGCGCTACCGCCGCTACCCGATCATCGGCACCGCGCTCCTCACCGGCGCGATGTTCGCCTTCCACTACGTCGGCGCCGACACCGCCCTGCCCATCACCATGGCGATCATGGTCTTCTTCGGCGTCGGACTGGGCTTCAACTTCCAGCCCCTCACCCTGGCCGTGCAGAACGCTGTCAGCCCGCGTGACATCGGTGTCGCCACCTCGTCGGCCACCTTCACCCGCCAGATCGGCGGCACGCTCGGCACCGCCGTGTTCCTGTCGATCCTCTTCTCCACCGCCGGTGACAAGATCGGCTCGGCCTACCAGACGGCGGCGACGACGCCGGACTTCCAGCAGGCCGCCGCCAGCGCGACCGGCCCGACGAAGACCTTCCTCGGCCAGCTGCAGAGCGGCAGCATGGGCGGGTCGCTGAGTGACACCTCGTTCCTCAGCACGCTCAACCCGACCATCGCCCACCCGTTCCTCGTGGGCTTCTCGGGCGCGATGCAGACGGTCTTCCTCGTGGCGACCTTCATCCTCGCCTGCTCCTTCCTCGTGGTGCTGTTCCTCCCCCACGTCGAGCTGCGTGGTGGCTCACCGAGCAGCGAGCGCGCCTCCGAGGTCAACGCGGCCGCCGCCGCCGTCGCGGCCGACCAGAAGCGCGAGCAGGACGCGTCGGACGCCGACGCGGCCCGGGTCACCGAGCCCGCCACGGGACTCTCCAGCGACCCCGCCACCGAGCCCGCCACCGAGCACCAGGAGGCTCACGAGCGCCAGCACGAGCCCACCCACGTGCTCGTGCCGGCCGGCGGTGTGCAGGTCGACGACCCGACAGCGTTCGCCGACCAGGCGGGGCTCGAGCCGACCAACGGCCACACCCCGGCCCGCGGGCGGCACGAGGCCACCCTCGACGAGCTCCACTCCCTCGCCGCCGACCGGCCCGACGCCGCCCTCACCCCGGGTGACACCGAGCCCGGCCGCCACCGCGCCGGGCCCGGCGAGCTGGTCTGACCACCTGACGGCTCCGCACGACGCTCGACCCACTCCGGTATGCCGGGTGCCCACCACGGGCGCCCGGCATACCGGCGTCTCGCTCCCGTCCGGGGCCATCTGGACGATCAAAGATGCCGCTCGCACCAAGAACGACCGGAGCATCTCTTGCCAAACAGCCCGAGCCGCAGCAGAGTGGCGGCGGTCGCCGCGCGGCGACCGGAACGGGAGACCACACCAGATGCGCGCACTGCCACGCCTGGTCGCGATCGGATCGGCCCTGACCCTGGGTCTGACCGCTGCGGCCACCACCACCCACGCCTCGGCCGCCCCCGCGGCCAAGGCCACCCCCACCACGACCACCACCCCCACCACGACCACGTACGTCCCACCGGCCCTGACCTGGGGGGTGTGCGCGAGCGCGACCCTGCAGAGGTTCAAGGCCGAGTGCGCGATGCTCACCGTCCCCCTCGACTACGCCAACCCGCAGGGCACGAAGATCCAGCTCGCGGTCTCGCGGATCAAGCACCGCTCCACCGCCAGCGCCTACCAGGGGGTGATGCTGACCAACCCCGGTGGCCCCGGAGGCTCGGGCCTGACCCTGTCGGTGCTGGGCAACTTCGTGCCCAAGGACGCCGGTGGCTACTACGACTGGGTCGGCTTCGACCCTCGCGGCGTCGGGTCCAGCGTCCCCGCCCTCACCTGCAACGGGAGCTACTTCGGCTTCGACCGGCCCGACTACGTGCCGTCCAACCCCACGATCGAGCGCCAGTGGTTCGCCAAGACGGCCGCCTACTCGCGTGCCTGCGCTGCGGCCGGCGGCCTGCTCCTCGACCACGCCAAGACCACCGACACCATCGGTGACATGGAGAGCATCCGGGTCGCGCTCGGGCAGACGAAGCTCAACTTCTACGGCTTCTCCTACGGCACCTACCTCGGTCAGGTCTACGCCACCCTGCACCCCGACCGGGTGCGCCGCTTCGTGCTCGACAGCAACGTCGACCCACGCGGTGTCTGGTACCAGGCCAACCTGACCCAGGACGCCGCCTTCGACGACGTCATGCCCGCCTTCTGGGGCTGGGTCGCGAAGCACAACGGCGTCTACCACCTCGGCACCGACCCGGTCGCGATCGGCAAGACGTACTACGCGGTGCTCGCCCAGCTGCGCAAGGCCCCGGAAGCCGGTGGCAGGGTCGGCCCCGACGAGTGGACCGATGCCTTCCTCGGCGCCGGCTACTACGTCTACGGCTGGGCCGACACGGCCAGCGCCTTCAGTGCCGCGGTCAACCAGCACGACTTCGCCCCGATCAAGGCGGCCTACATCGGTGCGAACGGCCCGACCGGCCCCGGCGCCGACAACGGCTACGCGATGTACCTCGCCACCCAGTGCACCGACGCCGCCTGGCCCACGAACTGGACCCGCTGGGCCACCGACAACTGGACGCTCTACGGCAAGCACCCCTTCGAGACCTGGGCCAACGCCTGGTACAACGCGCCGTGCCGCACCTGGGCCGGCACGACCGGCACACCGGTGACGGTCGCCGACCACGGCTCGCCGGCGATGCTGCTCATCGACGAGACGCGTGACGCGGCGACGCCATACGAGGGGTCGCTCTACGTGCGGAGCGTCTTCAAGGGCTCCGTCCTCATCGAGGGGGTGGGCGGCACCACCCACGCCGGCTCGCTCTCGGGCGTGAGCTGCGTCGACAACAAGATCGCCGACTACCTGGCCACCGGCGCCCTCCCGGCCCGGGTGCCCGGCAACCGCTCCGACGCCCAGTGCCGACCGGTGCCGCCGCCCGCGGCGACGCTCACCACGGCGAAGGCACCCGCAGCGGCAGCAGCAGCCGCCGGGGTGGCCGTGACCGATCTGCAGGCCCTGCGACGCAGCCTCCTGCCGGCGGTGCGCTGACCCTGCCCCAACCAGAGGTCGGTCAGCGGGTCGTCGCCCCGCTGACCGGCCTCTGTCGTCCCAACCCGGGTGTCACCTCGTCGAGGCTGGCCGTCGACCCGCTGACTGACCTCGGTCGCTCCCTCGCTCGACCCGACCCGGCACCCGGGTGAGCGGACCGGAGCGGCAGCGCAGGTACGGTGAGCCGGTGCGCCGGACCATCGAGGTGTCAGGACCCGCCCCGGTCGGCGAGGTGTGGCAGCGGTATGCCGTGATCTCGGCCTGGCGTACCTGGTCACCACCGATCCGCACCGTCGAGGCGACCGCGCCACGGATCGCGCCCGGCGTCACCGGGATCGTGCGCGGGGTGGCCGGCGCCTTCGTCACCTTCCGGATCGAGAGCGTCGACGAGGACGCGCACACCTGGACCTGGAGGGTCGGGGTCGGGCCCCTGACGGCACTCCTCGAGCACGGCGTGCGGCTGGCCGACGGCGACTCCGGGTCGGTCGCGACCCTCACCGTGGACGCCATCGCGCCCATCGCGCTGGGCTACCCCGAGGTGGCGCGGTTCGCCCTACACCGTCTGGTCGCGACCGAGACCTGACGCCTCGCCCGGCACGGTCACCGGCAGGTTCACCGGCTCGACCGTCTGTCCGGCCTCGCCGACGGCCCGCTCGGCCCGCACGAGGGAGCGGGCCCCCAGCAGGGCGAGCACGACGGCGCCGACGCTGGCCAGGACGGGTACGGCATAGGCCGGGCGAGGACCGAGGGCCTCGACGGCGGCGCCCCCCAGCGCCGAGCCGCCCGAGACGCCCACGACGAGTCCGGTGAGCACGACGGTCATGCCCTCGTTGAGCATGGCCGGGGGCACCAGCCGCTGGGCCAGCCCCATGCTCGTGATGAGGGTGGGGGCGGTGGCGACCCCGGCCACGAGCATGACCACTGCCAGGACCCACAGGTTCCCGGAGGCCAGCAGGACCGGCAGCTCGAGCAGGGCCATCAGCGAGACCCCGACGACCAACCGCGTCACGACCCCCGAGCTGAAGGTCCGGGTGCCGAAGGCCAGGCCCGAGACGGCGGAGCCGAGGGCGAAGAGCCCGAGGACCACGGAGGCGAGGTTCTCGTGGCCCGCGGCATCGGCGACGGCGACGGTGACCACCTCGTTGCTGCCGAAGAGCACCCCGGTGAGGGTCATCACGGCCGCGACGACGAGCAGGCCGGGGCGGGTGACCGCGACGCCACGGGGTCGGTCGACCCGGGCGACGACCTCCGGCTCGCTCTCGCGCGCCGAGCAGAAGAGCAGGGTGCCGACGAAGAAGCCGAGGCCGGCCACGATCGCGCCCGTCTCGGGCAGGAAGGTCGTGCTGAGCACCACGGCCAGGGCCGGGGCGATGACGAACCCCAGCTCGTCGAGCACCTGCTCGAACGACATGGCCACGTGCAGCGACTCGGGCTCGCCGCGGAAGGCGGTGTTCCAGCGGGCTCGGCTCATCGTGCCGAGACTCGCCACCCCACCGGAGAGGGCGTAGGTGACGTAGAGGGTCCACACGGGGGCGCGGGTCAGCGAGCACGCGACCATGGCCGCGAGCATGAGGGTGGAGACCACGACGAGGGGCAGGGCCACCCGGCGCTGGCCGTAGCGGTCGACCAGGCCGCCGATCACCGGCGCGGCGAGGGCGAAGGAGAGCAGACCCACCGCCGAGACCGACCCGGCCAGGGCGTAGGAGCCCTCGCGGCGCGCGACCATGACGACGACGGAGATGCCGAACATCGCCACCGCGACCCGGCCGAGGGAGGCGCCGACGACGAAGCGCCTCGCACCGGGGACGGTGAGGAGCGGCCGGTAGGCGCGCAGCACGGGCAGGACTCCTTGCGAGATCGGGCGGCCGAGCTGTCGGCCTCTCGAAGTGTCACCCCTGAGGGCGCCGCGGGCCAACTCGGTTGCGCGTGGGCGGCCGTCGGCCCTCCATACCCCGTGGTGGTCGGGGTGCGCGGTGCGGTGGGAGCATCGCTCATGCCCACTCCGCGCCTGGTCGCCGCTCTCGGCAGCTCGTTCGCGGCGGGGCCGGGTCTGCCGCCGTACGCCGACGTCGCCGCCCTGCGTTCGCGCCGCAACTACCCGCACCTGCTGGCCGAGCGGCTCGGGGCCGACCTGGTCGACCTCAGCGTCTCGGGGGCGACGACGCAGAGCATCCTGCGCGAGCCGCAGGTGACGATGGACGGCACGACCTTCGCCCCCCAGCTGGCGGGGGTGCCGGCGGGCGCCGACGTCGTGACCGTCACCGCAGGGGGCAACGACCTGCAGTACCTCGGCTCGATGCTGTCGGCCTCGTGGCGCCGTCACGACCCCCACCACCCGATGGTGGCGGTGCTCGAGCAGCAGCTGGGGGCGGGCGTCGTCGAGCCGACCCCGTCGTCGCTCGCAGCCACCACGCAGGGTCTGGTGCAGGTCGTCGAGGCCGTACGACGCGTCGCCCCCGCAGCTCGCGTCGTGCTCGTCGACTACGTCACTGTGGTCGATGCGGACAGCGCAGTCGGCGCGCCCTTCGACGTCGACGACCTCGCCACCTTCCTGCGGATCCAGGCGGCCCTCGAGAGCGCGTTCGCGCAGGCGGCCGCCAGCACCGGGGCCGACCTCGTGCGGGCGTCAGCGACGAGCCGGGACCACGCACTGGGGTCACCCGACCCCTGGGTCTTCGGGTTCGAGACGGCTCCGGCCCGCATCCCGGCCTCGTTCCACCCCAACGCCCCGGGGATGCAGGCGGTCGCGGACGCGGTGGTGGCGCTTGTGTCGTGAGCCCTGGGTGGACCCCTGGGACCCCCTGTCGGGTCCGCCGTGGGCGAGGATGGGGCCCATGAGCGCCTACTGGATCAGCATCTACCGCGAGATCACCGACGAGGCGAAGGTCGCGGCCTACGCCGAGCTCGCCGGGCCCGCCCTGCGCGCCGCCGGGGGGACCTTCGTCGCCCGGGGCCTGCCCGAGCAGACGTACGAAGCCGGCGAGGCCACCCGCACCGTCGTCCTGCTCTTCGACTCGGTGGACGCCGCGCGCACCGCGCACGACAGCCCGGCCTACCAGGAGGCGCTGACCGCCCTCGACGGTGGCGCGGTGCGAGACATGCGGATCGTGCCCGGGGTGGAGTGAGACCGCATGGTCTTCACCACTCGACCGACCCTCGAGGGCACCTTCGGGATGGTCTCGTCCACGCACTGGATCGCGTCGCAGTCGGCGATGGGGGTGCTCGAACGAGGGGGCAACGCCTTCGACGCGGCCGTGTGCGCCGGATTCGTCCTGCAGGTGGTCGAGCCGCACCTCAACGGGCCCGGGGGTGACCTGCCGGCGATCGTCGTCACGGCCGACGACCCCGTACCGCGGGTGCTGTGCGGGCAGGGGCCTGCGCCCGCCGCTGCGACGATCGCGCACTACACCGGTGAGGGGCTGACGCTCGTGCCCGGGTCGGGCCCCCTCGCGGCGACGGTGCCCGGGGCGTTCGACGCCTGGCTGCTCATGCTGCGCGACCACGGGACCCAGTCACTGCGTGAGGTGCTCGAGCCGGCGATCGGCTACGCACGGCACGGGCACCCGCTGCTGGGGCAGGCGTCGGCGACGGTGGAGTCGGTGCGTGGCCTCTTCACCGACGACTGGACCACGTCGGCGCAGCTCTGGCTCCGTGGGGGCAGGGCGCCGGGGGCAGGAGCGCTCTTTCGCAACACCGAGTGGGCCGACACGCTGAGCCGGATCGTCGCCGAGGGTGAGGCCGCAGGGTCCGACCGCGTGGCGCAGGTCGACGCGGCGCGGCGCGCGTGGTCGCAGGGTCTCGTCGCCGAGGCCGTGGACGCGTTCTCGCGCCAGCCCTTCCGCGACTCCTCGGGGGAGCGGCACGGTGGCCTGGTCACCGGCGCCGACCTCGCCGGCTGGCAGGCGACCTGGGAGCCGGCCACCACGCTCGACTGGCACGGGCACACCGTCGCCAAGACCGGGCCGTGGGGGCAGGGACCGGCTCTGCTGCAGGTGCTCGGCCTGCTCGACGCCCTGGGCGACCCCGCCGAGCTCGACCTGTTGTCGGCCAGCGGGATCCACACCGTCGTCGAGGCGTTCAACCTCGCCGGGGCTGACCGTGAGGCGTGGTACGGCAGCGGGCAGGAACCGATGGCCACCCTGCTGTCGGCTGAGTACGCCCGGGAGAGAGCCGGTCTCGTCGGCGAGCGCGCCGACCTCGGGATCCGTCCGGGACGACCCGACGGTCGGATGCCCCGTCTGCCGTCCTGGGTGCTGGGCAGCGGGGCGTCGACGGCGGGCCGGGCCCTCGTCGACGCCACGGTCGGGGAGCCGACCGTGGGGGCGTCGGGTGCGACCCGGGGCGACACGTGCCACGTCGACGTCGTCGACCGATGGGGCAACATGGTGACGGCGACGCCGAGCGGTGGCTGGCTGCAGAGCTCGCCGGCCGTGCCCGGTCTCGGATTCTGCCTGGGCAGCCGGATGCAGATGTTCTGGCTCGAAGAGGGGCTCGCGTCGTCGCTGGCTCCCGGGAAGCGCCCCCGCACGACCTTGACCCCGACGCTGGTGCTGCGTGACGGGGCGCCGTACCTCGCGTGCGGGAGCCCCGGGGGCGACCAGCAGGACCAGTGGCAGCTGCTCCTGCTGCTGCGCACCCTGCTCCAGGGGCAGTCGCTCCAGGAGGCCATCGACGTGCCCGCCTTCCACTCCACCGGGTTCCCCGGCTCGTTCTACCCCCGAGACCGCACGCCCGGCGGGGTCGTCGTCGAGTCGCGGGTCGAGGGGTCGGCGGTCACCGCCCTCGAGGGGCTCGGCCACCGCGTCACCGTCACCGACGCCTGGTCGCTGGGGCGGCTCTGCGCCGTCACCCGCTCGCCCGACGGCATCCTGCGCGCGGGGGCCAACCCCCGCGGGATGCAGGGGTACGCCGTCGGGCGCTGATCACCACCTGACAGCTGTCGTCCAGATCAGATAGTCTGATCGCATGAGGGTGATGTCCGCGACCGAGGCCAGCCGCTCCTTTGCTGCCTTGCTGGACGCGGCCGAGCGGGGCGAGTCGATCATCGTGACGCGGGGCGGGCGCCGTATCGCCACGATCGGTCCGGCACCCGTGGCCAATGGTGCTGACCTCATCGCCCTGCTGCGTGAGGCGCCTGTCGATGACGGGTTCGCCGATGATGTGCGGTCGGCCCGCGACGTCGCCGAGTCCGACGGGCCGGCGTGGCCCGCCGACTGATCATCGACACCGGCGTGCTGGTGTCGACGGAGCAGTCAGGGGCTGGGCTCGCCGCCGTGCTCGACGACGACGACGACGTGGTGGTCGCCGCTGTCACCGTCGCAGAGCTCCATACCGGGATCGAGCTGGCCGATGACCGACACCGCGCCGCGCGGGCCGAGTTCCTGGCCAGAGTGCTCGAGCTCGTGCCCGTCGAGCCCTACGGGCTGGAGACGGCTCGTCACCACGGCGCACTCCTGGCCGACTGCCACCGTCACGGCACTCGGCGCGGTGCTCACGACCTCATCGTCGCGGCGACGGCCCGGGCTACCGATCGCGTCGTGGTGACGGGCGATCGGTTGGCCCGCTTCGATGGCCTGCCCGGAGTCGAGTGCCTCGTCGTCCCGTCGCACGAGTGACCCCGCGTCTGCTGCAGCCCGACCGCTCACCCCCAGACGAGGCCGCGGCTCGGGTCCTCCAGCAGCGACGACAGGTCGGCGAGGAAGCGGCTGCCGAGCTCGCCGTCGATGAGGCGGTGGTCGAAGGATACGGCGAGGGTCGTCACCTGCCGGATCGCGAGCTGGTCGTCGCCGGCTGCGTCGGTCACCACCCAGGGCTGCTTCCTGACCGCCCCGAAGGCCACGATCGCGCTCTCCCCGGGGTTGATGATCGGGGTGCCCGTGTCGATGCCGAAGACACCGACGTTGGTGATGGTGATCGTGCCGCCGCTCATCTGCGCCGGCTGGGTGCGGCCCGCGCGGGCGGTCTCGGTGAGGGCCCCGATCTCCTGCGCGAGGTGGAGCATCGACATCGCGTCGGCGTCCTTGACGTTGGGTACGACGAGCCCGCGGGGGGTCGCGGCTGCGATGCCGAGGTTGACGTAGCCCTTGACCACGATCTCCTGCGCCGCCTCGTCCCAGACCGCGTTCATCCCGGGGTTGCGGCGGATGGCGACGAGGAGGGCCTTGGCCAGGACGAGCATCGGCGAGACCTTGACGTTGGCGAACTCGCGGTCGGCCTTGAGCCGGGCCACGAGCTGCATGGTCGCGGTGACGTCGACGGTGTTGAACATCGTCACGTGCGGGGCCGTGAAGGCCGAGCCGACCATGGCCTGGGCGGTCATCTTGCGCACGCCCTTGACGGGGATGCGGGTCTCGCGCTGGGTCGCCGGACCGCGCAGGTCGGCGACCTGGGGCGACCCGGCGGCCGGGCCACCTGGTTCGGCGACCTGGGGCGACCCGGCGGCCAGGCTGGTCGCCGTACCGCGCAGGTCGGCAACCTGCGGCGACCCGTTGGTTGCACCGGCGACGTAGGCCTCGACATCGGCGCGGGTGACGATGCCGCCCGCCCCGGACGGCGTGACGTCGCGCAGGTCGATCCCGAGGTCCTTGGCCAGCTTGCGCACCGGCGGCTTGGCGAGCGCCCGGGTCGCGGCCGTGACGGCGGCGGGCGCGGCCGGGGCCGTCGCGAGGGCGACCTGGCCGACGGGGGCTTCACCCGGCTCGACCGCCGACGCCCCGGGACCCGACGCGAGCGGGGCGGTGGGCACCCGCGAGGAGGGTGGCTCGGCCGGACCCGAAGCCTTGCGCGGGCGTCGCTTGGCCTCGGTCTGCTTGACGCCGTAGCCGACGAGGACGGCCGTGCGGCCCGTCGACGTCGTACCGCCGATCTTCCCCTCCTCGATGCCCTCGTCATCCGCCGCCACCCCAGCGGCAGCGGCCGCCGCGACAGCAGCGGCAGCCTCGAGCTTGGGCGCCGGTGACCCGACCATGCCTGGCTCGTGCGCCCGCCGGGAGTCGGGCTCGTCGGCCACGAGGGACGACGGGTCGACAGCTGCCCGCGCGTCGTCCGCGCCGGTCGAGCCGGCGGCCGAGTGCGCGTCGGCCGCGGCCGCGACGGCCGTCGCGACCGCCACGGGGGACGCCCCAGAGTCGGCGGCCACACCCCCGACTCCGTCGTCGATCGTGATGATGGGGGTGCCGACCTCGACGGTCGCCCCCTCCTCGACGAGGAGCCCGGTCACCGTGCCCGCGAAGGGCACGGGCAGCTCGACGAGCGATTTCGCGGTCTCGATCTCGACGACCACGTCGTTGATCCTGACGGTGTCACCGACGGCGACCCGCCAGGTGACGACCTCGGCCTCGGTGAGACCCTCACCGGGGTCGGGCAGGCGGAAGCTCTGGAGCGCCATGACGGGGGAGTTCCTTCTTTCGGTCAGCGAGATTGAAGTAGGTACGTTTCGGGAAGCAAGTTCCCGAGAAGCAGGTTCTCGGGAAGCAGGTCCAGGTCCGCAGGACCTGGGGGCCAGGTCCTCAGTAAGCGAGGGCGCGGTCGACGCCGTCGAGCACCCGGTCGAGGTCGGGGAGGAACTCCTCCTCGAGCCG
>JBBRNQ010000119.1:0-12684 GCA_038230235.1 Actinomycetales bacterium | reverse complement strand
GCCGCGACGAGGTCGTCGTACGACACGACCTCGGCCTTGATGAAGCCGCGCTGGAAGTCGGTGTGGATGACGCCCGCGGCCATGGGGGCGGTCCACCCCTGCCCGATCGTCCACGCGCGCGACTCCTTGGGGCCGGCGGTCAGGTAGGTCTGCAGGCCGAGGGTGTGGAAGCCGACCCGGGCGAGCTGGGCCATGCCCGACTCGGTGGCGCCGAAGCCTTCGAGCATCTCGAGCGCCTCCTCCGGCTCCATGTCCATGAGGTCCATCTCGAGCTTGGCGTTGAGGAAGACCGAGTCGGCCGGCGCCACCGAGGCGGCGAGCTCGGCCTTGAGGGCGTCGTCGGTCAGCTGGTCCTCGTCGAGGTTGAAGACGTAGATGAAGGGCTTCGTCGTGAGCAGGCCCAGGGCGCGCGCTTCCCCGAGGTCGACCCCGGCGGCTGCACCGGCTCCATACAGGGTGTCTCCGGCCTCGAGCACCTTCTGCGCGGTCTGCGCGTTCTCGAGGGCCGGGCGCTTCTCCTTGACGGTGCGCGCGTCCTTCTCGAGGCGCGGCATCGCCTTCTCGAGCGTCTGCAGGTCGGCGAGCACGAGCTCGGTGTTGATCGTCTCGATGTCACCGGAGGGACTGACCTTGCCGTCCACGTGCACCACGTCGCCGTCCTCGAAGACGCGCACGACCTGGCAGATCGCGTCGGCCTCGCGGATGGTGGCCAGGAACTTGTTTCCCAGTCCCTCCCCCACCGACGCGCCACGCACGATCCCCGCGATGTCGACGAACGACACCGTGGCGGGCAGGAGCTTCTCGCTGCCGAAGACCTTCGCCAGCTCGGCGAGCCGGTCATCAGGCAGGGGAACGACGCCGACGTTGGGCTCGATGGTCGCGAAGGGGTAGTTCGCCGCGAGCACGTTGTTCTTGGTGAGGGCGTTGAAGAGGGTGGACTTGCCCACGTTGGGGAGTCCGACGATTCCGATCGAGAGGGCCACGAGACCAAGAGTCTAGGCGTCGGACCGGGCGTCCGACGCATCCGCCCCGAGGCACGATCCGTACGGACCGGACATCGTGCGGTGTGAGTTGGGTGACGATGTGGATGCGGCATTCCCGAACCCCCCTCTGCCCGCTAGCATCTCGCCCATGCCGACCCTCTCTGAGACCCTCCTCACCCCCGAACGTCGACCCGCCGCCGTCGACGCCCTGTCGCTGGTCGTCGATGCCGAAGTGGCGTCCAAGTCCGGCCTCGGTGGTGCCGCCATCAAGACCGCGTACGGCGCCGCCCGCAAGGTCGACTCCAAGCTGGTCAGGAAGGCCGTCAACCGCATGCTGCCGGACTTCCTCACCGCCCTCGAGCCCTACTGGGAGGACGGTCAGGGTGACTTCAGCGCCCGCCTCGTCTCCCGCGAGGCCGAGGTGACCGAGTCGCTGCTGTCGGTCACCGACCAGCGCGCCGCCAACCCCGACCACGCCGCCGTCGCCCGGGCCTACGGCATGATCCGCCCCAAGGCCAAGGGCCACGTCAGCACGGCCCTGCCGCGCCTCGGCTCCACCCTGCAGTCGCTCGCCGACTGAGCCACCACCCCTGCCAGAGAAGGGGCCGGTACGACGCGTCGTACCGACCCCTTCTGTGCGTCGGTCTGGACCACCGTGTTCATCGCACTGGCGCCTGCCCGTCAGGGCGTCGGCGACCAGCCGGGCGGCACCCGCACGCCGCACAGCTGACGGGACTGCGCGACGAGCGCGCCCGTGCTGTCCCAGACGCGCGCGTCCTCCTCCATCATCGAGCCGGCGAGCACGTGGTTGGTGACCTGCAGCTGCAGCCACCCGGGGGCGGGACGCGCGTGGACGTGCGCGGTGAACTCCAGGGTCGGTGCCCACCCGGGGATGCCGATGTCGAAGGCAACCGGCGGCAATCCGTCGAGCGCGAGGAGCAGCATGGTCGGGTCGGGTTCGCGCCCGTCGGCCATCCGCAGCCACGCGCGCATCTCACCCTGACCCGAGGGCTGGCCGACCGCCCAGCCGACGCACGCCGGGTCGAGTCGCAGATCGAGCCGCTCGAGCAGGCTGGAGTCGCGCAGGAAGCTGGGCGGGGCGTCGGTGCTGGCGACGCACCCCTCGGGGGCGGGCATCTGCGGCGGGTCGGGCTGGCGGAGGGGGCCGGTGTCGGTCATCAGGGCGCCGAGGCTCATCAGGGCCCGCATCCTCTCGACCGGCTCGCCGTCGGGGCCGGGCTGGCTGAGCGACACCTGGCCGGTGGTGAGGGTGCGCCCCGAGCGGAGCACCTCGGTGGTCGCCAGCAAGGCGCCCGGCTGCGCGGCGGTCAGGAAGTAGCCGCTGAAGGCGACGGGGTCGCGGTGGTGCTCGATGCCGTCGGCGACCAGACGACGCTGCATGGCGGCGGCCGCGACAGCCATGACCACGCCGCCGTTGATGGCGTTGCCGATCCGCCACCCGTCGCCGAAGGTCCCGGTGTAGCGGCCCGGCCGGTCGCTGTCGGAGAGGTCCAGGGCGGTGTCGTACTCGGTGGTGTCCACGGACATACGTCTACCAGTTGCGCTGCCTCCCCGGGTCTGTCGGTGCCTCTGTGCGCCTCTGTCGGTGCCTCTCCGTGGTGCCTCTGTCGGTGCCTCTCTGTGGTGCCTCTGTCGGTGCCGCGTGCCACGCTCTGGACATGACCTCGATCCCGCTGCTCTGGCTGACCGCCCTGGTGGCCCTCCTCGTGGGGGCGGGGGTCGCCTCGCTGCTCGCCCGTGGCCACTACCTCAGCACGTATGCAGCGCAGCTCGCCGCCGCGTCCGCCGAGCGCGACGTGCTGCGTGAGCGGGTCCTCGACCTCGAGGCCACGCTGAGCGAGGGGTCCGAGACGGCCCAGATGATCGCTCCGCTACGGCACAGCCTCGAGCAGGTCGCCCGGCAGGTGCACGACCTCGAGCGTGACCGGGGTGACCAGTTCGCGCGCGTGGCCAGCGAGCTCACGCGGGTGACCGCCTCGACGACCGAGCTGCGCACCCAGACCGCGTCCCTCGTCGGGTCGCTCAACGCCTCCTCCGTGCGCGGCTCGTGGGGTGAGGTGCAGCTGCGTCGGGTGCTCGAGCACGCGGGGATGCTGGCCCGGTGCGACGTCGACGAGCAGGTGTCGGGCACCGGTTCCGACGGCCGGGGGGTGCGTCCTGACGTGGTCGTGCACTTGCCGGGTGGCAAGGACCTCGTGATCGACGCCAAGGCGCCCATGTCGTCCTTCCTCGCGGCCCAGGCTGAGGGGCTGACTGCCGACGAGCGCAGCCGACACCTCGCCGGGCACGCCCGAGCCCTGCGCACCCATGTCGACGCCCTCGCCGCGAAGGCGTACTGGACGGCCCTGCCGGTCACGCCCGAGATGGTGGTCTGCTTCGTGCCCGGCGAGGCCTTCCTCACGGCCGCCCTGGCCAGCGACCCCGACCTGCACGAGCACGCGATGCGCCGCAGGGTCGTGCTCGCCTCCCCCGGCACCCTGCTCGCGCTGCTGCGCACCGTGGCCTTCACCTGGCAGCAGGACGCGCTCGCCGGCAACGCCCGCGAGCTGCTGGCGGTCGGTCGCGAGCTCTACGACCGACTGGGCAGCCTGGGCCAGCACGCGACCCGGATGGGCGCGGCCCTGCAGCGCTCGGTCGAGGCCTACAACGGCTTCATCGGTTCCCTCGAGTCGCGGGTGCTGGTCTCGGCCCGACGGATGCAGGAGCTGGGGCTGGTCGACCACAGCCTTCCGGTCCTGGCGCCGGTCGAGACGGCGGGCCGGCCGCTCACCGCCGTCGAGCTCATCGAGTCGCTCGAGCCCGATGTGGGCCGGCCGACCCTGAGCTTCGACGAGACCCGGCCGGCCGACGAGGGTCGGTCCGCGCCGACTGGTTAGGTTGGGCCTGCCTTGGCGCCGCGTCTCCTCGGCCCCGCTCCGCGTCGACCCTGAGGCTCTGTGGGCGGCCGTCGATGATGTGGGCAGGCTGGCCCCGGTGGTGCGGTGGGCTGGCGCAGGCCCGGGTGTCGGGCGACGGTTTCGCCGTCGACCTGGTGCCGACTGGCCCGGTGGGCCGGCAGCACAGCCGGACCGCGCCTGCCGCTCGGGTGTTGCGCGAGCCGCCCGGACGCATCGTCGTGGGGGCGCTGCATACGGGGGCACGTGCCCGCGAATGCGGAACCCGCGAGCGCGGTGGCGCTACATCCCGGGACACCTGCCCGCGAATGCGGGACCGCGAGCGCGGCCGGTGGTGCGGCGCGATCGCTAGCGCAGGGACTCGGCGTCCTTGGCCGCGGCGGGGTCGTGGCGCAGCTGTCCGGGCTCGGCCCCCGAGGCGGCCTTGAGGTCTCGGCGGAGCTCGGCGGGCAGCGAGAAGATGAGCGACTCCTCCGCGGAGGTGATCGTCTCGACGTCGCCGTAACCCCGAGCCGCGAGATGGGCCAGCACGTCGCGCACCAGCACCTCGGGCACGCTGGCCCCCGACGTCACCCCCACGGTGGTGACTCCCTCGAGCCAGCCGTCGTCGATCTCGTCGGCGAAGTCGACGAGATGACCCGCGGCGGCTCCGTGGTCGACCGCGACCTCGACCAGACGCACCGAGTTGGATGAGTTCCGTGACCCGACGACGATGACGAGGTCGCACTGTGCGGCCATCTGCTTCACCGCCACCTGACGGTTCTGCGTGGCGTAGCAGATGTCGTCGCTCGGGGGGTCCTGCAGCCGGGGGAACTTCTCGCGCAGCCGACGCACGGTCTCCATCGTCTCGTCGACGGAGAGCGTGGTCTGCGAGAGCCACACGACCCGGTCGGGGTCACGGACCTCGACGTTGACGACGTCGTCGGGGCCGTCGACGATCGTGATGCGCTCGGGTGCCTCACCGCTGGTGCCCACGACCTCCTCGTGACCCTCGTGCCCGATCAGCAGGATGTCGTAGTCCTCGTCGGCGAACCGGACGGCCTCGCGATGCACCTTCGTCACGAGCGGGCAGGTCGCGTCGATCGTCTTCAAACTCAGCCGGGCCGCCTCCTCATGGACCACGGGAGCGACCCCGTGGGCGCTGAAGACGACCGTCGCGCCCTGCGGGACCTCGTCGGTCTCGTCGACGAAGATCGCGCCGCGCTTCTGCAACGTCGTCACGACGTGCTTGTTGTGCACGATCTCCTTGCGCACGTAGACGGGGGCGCCGTACAGCTCCAGCGCCTTTTCCACGGTGATGACGGCCCGGTCGACGCCGGCGCAGTATCCGCGGGGCGCCGCGAGCAGCACCCGCTTGGCGGAAGGGCCCGCGGCCACGGGGGTGCCGCCATCAGGTGAGGCGTCGCTGGCGAGCTCGGAAGAAGGCATACCTCCATCGTACGTATGCCGTGACCGCTGACTGCCCTGCTCCGCCCCCGGTGCGGGCGAGGCCGTGTATCACGCTGCTCCCTCGCCCCCTCCTTCGTGAAGACCGACCGTCAGGCCGGCCCCCCGTCAGTCAGGAGTCAGGCCATGTCCATCGGAACCCACCTCAAGCAGATCGTCGCCACGGCCGGCGTCGCCGCCGTTGCTCTCGCCGGCGCCAGCGACGCGGGCGGAACGGCGACGAGCGCCGCCACCGTCCCGACCCAGCCCAGCATCACCGGGGTCAGCTTCAGCGGCGCCAGCGGCGCCGGCGTCACCTCCCCGACGATCACCGTCACCGGGAGCGGCTTCGGCGCAGCGCCGCCCGCCATCGCCAACGACGTGACCTCGTGCGGCACCTACACCGCCAACGGATCGGTCTACGGCACCAAGCTCTACTTCGTCGCCGACAACCACTTCGAGGCCGGGTACGGCGTCGCCGGCAACGCCACCTGCATCGGCGTCATCGTCTCGTCCTGGTCCCCGAAGAAGGTCGTGCTGCGCTTCGGCAGCTCCTACGGCAGCTTCGCCCACTGGTACCTGCAGAACGGTGACGGGTTCGCGCTGTCGGCCAAGCTCGGCATCTGGGGTGGTGTCGTCACGGGCCTCACCCCCTGACGCGGTGGGGCGCGGCATACTGCAGCCGTGACCACGCAACCGGCGCGCCGACAGCTGCCCGAGCGGGCGGCCGAGACCTCCGCCGAGCAGCCGTGGCCACTGCGCATGCTCAGTGTCAAGATCGCCGACTACGTCGACAAGATGTCGGTGGTGTGGGTGGAGGGCCAGGTCGTGCAGCTCAGCACGCGCGGCACCATGGCCTACCTCACCCTGCGCGACGCCGACGTCGACATGTCGATCAACGTCAGCATCTCGATGAACGCCCTGCGGGCCATGCCGCCGCTGGCCGAGGGGGCGCGGGTGGTCGTGCAGGCCAAGGCCAGCTTCTGGACCAAACGCGGCAGCCTCTCGCTCGACGCCCGTCAGATCCGCCCCGTCGGCGTCGGTGACCTGCTCGCGCGCGTCGAGCAGCTGGGCCGTCTGCTGCAGCAGGAGGGGCTCTTCGACGCGAGCCGCAAGCGCCCGCTGCCCTTCCTGCCCCGCAAGGTCGGCCTGGTGACCGGTCGCGAGAGCGCTGCCGAGCGGGACGTCGTCGAGAACGCCCGCAGGCGCTGGCCCAGCGTCGAGTTCGAGGTCCGCGAGGTCGCCGTCCAGGGCGTCACCGCCGTCACCGAGGTGACGGCGGCCTTGCGCGAGCTCGACGCCGACCGCACCGTCGACGTCATCGTCATCGCCCGCGGGGGTGGCTCCGCCGAAGAGCTCCTTCCCTTCTCCAACGAGACCCTCCTGCGCGCCGTCGCCGCAGCCGTGACCCCGGTCGTCAGCGCCATCGGCCACGAGGTGGACCGGCCCCTGCTCGACCTCGTCGCCGACCTGCGCGCCTCGACCCCCACCGACGCCGGCAAGCGGGTGGTCCCCGACGCCGAGGAGGAGCGCGCCCGGGTCGAGGCGCTGCTCGCCCGCGCCGGCCGGGCCCTCACCGGCCGTCTGACCCACGAGCGGCACCGGGTCGAAGCCCTTGTGTCCCGCCCCGCGATCGCCGACCCCGGCGCCCTGGTGCGCCGCCACCGCGAGGAGGTGGTCCGCCTCCGCGAGCGCGGCACCGAGCGGGTGCTGGTGCGTCTGCGCCGCGCCCACGACGGGATCGGGCACCTCGGCGCCCAGGTGCGGGCGCTCTCTCCGCAGTCGACGCTCGAGCGGGGGTACGCCGTGGTGCAGCACCCCGACGGGCGTCTCGTCATCGACCAGGACGAGCTCGAGCCCGACCAGCTGCTGCGGGTCAGGGTCGCCCGCGGCGACTTCGGTGTGCGCACCGTGGGCGCCATCACTGGTGTCAGCGCGCCAGCGCCAACGCGGCCCCGCCGCCGACCGGCACCTAGGGTGGACCGGTGAGCCCAAGGAAGACGACCGCTAACGAGACGGCGGTTGATGCTGCCCCCGCACCCGCCGGTCCGCTTGCCGAGCCGGCTGCGGACGAGCTCGCCGACATCGCCGGCCTCGGCTACGAGGAGGCCCGCGACGAGCTGGCGCGGATCGTCGCCGGACTCGAGGGCGGCCAGGTGCCGCTCGAGGAGAGCATGCGTCTGTGGCGTCGAGGCGAGGCGCTCGCGGCCCACTGCACGTCGTGGCTCGATGGCGCCCAGCGTCAGGTCGAGGCAGCGACAGGCCAGTCCGTCTGACGTCGACCAGACGCCACCCGCTCGTCCGGCTCGGCACGCAAGCGAACGACCCTGTTCAGCTGGCGGTGGCCTTGCGCAACGCGTTGGTGAAGACCAGGACGTCAGACAGCGGCGCCGTCCCCGCGACCACGGTGGTCAGACCACCGTCGTGCTCGTCGACGAGGCTGGTGGTGCCGTGGATGGCGTCGTACCGCTTCTCCCAGGTGCGGCCGGCGGCGTCGACCGACCCGTTGACCACGCCCTGAGTCGTGGCGGCGGCGATCCACTTGGGGGTCACCGCCTTGGCCTGGCGGAGCGCGACGAAGTGGCCGTCGGGGGTCGTCCAGCCCCCCTGCCAGGTCACGATGTCGTCCGTGCTCTTGCCGTATCGGGCGCTGGTGGCCTTCCAGCCTGCGGGCAGGCCGATCGGGCCCTCGAAAGCCAGACCAGACTGCCGTACGGCGTCACTGACCACCGAGGCAGCGTCGACGGCCGGCTGCTCCACGGAGCTGATCCGGGGCACGATGGCCACGAGCACGGCGACGAAACCGATGATGGCCAGCATCGAGCGCACCAGGTTGGACGGCGAGCCCATGGAGTAGCGGCTCTTTGGTGCGGCCGCCGGGGGCGGCGCCTGCTGGATGGGCACGGTCACCCTTCCATGGTCGCCGATACGGCGCCCCAACTCCACACCGGTCCCCCAGTAGCAGGCAGATTCCCGGGGCTCGGTGGCCGACGGCGATCAGAGAGCGCAGGACCGGTGTGAACCGCGCCGACCAGCCTGCGCAGTGCCGTGCCCTCCGGGCCCGTCCTTCGTGGGGGCGCGCGCAGGGACCCGCCGGGCCCCCCTTGGGGGACAAGCTCAGCTCGCGGGCGCGTCACCGAAGTCCGGGATCGGCAGGCGTGCTCCGCCCCGCCGGGATGACTCGTGAGCCACGATCCCGGGCAGGGTGTATCGGGCGGCCACCCAGGCGTTCACCGGCGGCAGGCTCCCGGCGTTGACGGCGGTGACGAAGTCGTCGACGAGGAAGTGGTGGCTGCCCTCGTGCCCGTTGGGCATCTCGTCGAACTCGCGCGGGAGTCGCTCCCGGTCGTGGACCGGAGCCGAGCCCGAGGTGAAGGCGGCCCGCAGATCGGGAGCGACGTGCCGCAGCGAGGGGTCGTCCGGGGACATCGTGGGCTTGGGCTCCAGCAGCTCGCTGATCTCCTCGATACCGCGCTTGTCCTGCCAGAAGGCCACGGTGGCCAGCTGCTCCATGCTCGCCTCGGTGCCGAAGAAGCGGAAGCGTGACTCCCGGATGTGAGACGGGTAGCCGACGCGACGGAACTCGTTGGTGCGGAACGCTCCTCCGCCGGCCACCTCGAACAGCGCGGTCGCGTTGGACACGTCGTTGTCGAACTGGCTGACGTCCTTGTCGAACACGCCGTCGCCACGGTCGTCGGTGACGCCGATGGCGGACACGCTGACCGCGTGCGTCTGCCATGCCCCGAGGACGCCGCCTATCGAGTGCGTCGGGTAGAGCAGTGGCGGGTAGCTCGCGGTCTCCTTCCACTGCTCGCCGCCGCTGTACTGGTACGCCTCGTAGAACCCGAGGTCCATGTCGTGCACGTAGTCGCCCTCGGCGTAGAACAGCCGGCCGAACGCGCCCGCCGCGATCTGGTTCCGGGCGTAGACGGTGGCCGGGTTGTACTGGCTGGTCTCGCCCATCATGTAGGTCAGCCCGGTAGCCTTCACGGCGTCGATGATCGCGGCGATCTCACCCTCGGTGATGGCCATGGGCACGGCCGAGTACACGTGCTTCCCGGCCGTCAGTCCTTGGACGACGAGGGGGCCGTGGGTCCATCGCTGGGTGAAGATGGCGACCGCGTCGACCGCGTCGGAGGCGAGCATCGCCTCGTACGACGCGAAGGTGCCGGTCAGCCCCCCGTCCGCGCAGAGCTGCTCAGCCCGATCGGTCACCACGTCGGTGACGTAGACGCCGCTGACGCCGGGGTGGGCCATGAACAGCTTGGCGAACTGGCCGGCGAACTGGCCGGCGCCGACGATACCGAGGGAAAACACGGATCCTCCTGGGACAGGGTTGGGGGTGCGATGGGCCGCGGGACGGTGGGCCGCAGGGCGCGGGCCGTCTCGGCTTCGCGCGCACACCTTTACGCTAGGTCCTACGATGTGCCCAACGCTTCCCGCCCCAGAGGGGAAATCTCTTGGATCCTCAGGTCCACCGGCAGATCGCTCCGTCGAGCCTCACCAGCTGGACCGGTACGCCGACCCTGATGGGCGTCGCCCACCAGCACGACGACCTCGAGGTCAACCTCGTGGCCGAGGGAGGGTCGATGCTCTACCTGTTCGGTGGGTCGCACCTCGAGGTGGCTCCGGGCAGCACCGCCGTGTTCTGGGCCGCCGTGCCCCACCAGCTCGTCGCGAGCTCCGCCACCCGAGCGCACTGGGTGTACGTCCCCTTCTCCCGGTTCCTCGGCTGGGGGTTGCCGGAGCACGTGGTCGGTCGGATCCTGTCCGGCTCACCCCTGGTCTCGCCCCCGTCGACGACCCTGGCGTCCGACGAGGCGGGCTTCGAGCACTGGGCAGCCGACCTCGCGACGACCGACCCCGAGCGACACCGCATCGCGATGCTCGAGGTCGAGGCCCGGATCCGGAGACTGGCCCTCGGGGAGCAGCAGCACGACGGCGGACAATACACCGGAGGCGACCCGGCCGTCCGCCTCGTGCTCGCCATGGTGCGGCACATCGCCGAGCACTTCCGCGAACCGGTCACTGTCTCCGACGTCGCCGCCGCCGCCCGGCTGCACCCGAACTACGCCATGACGCAGTTCCGCAGCGTGGTGCACATGACCATCGGCGAGTACCTCGCCCAGTTCCGGCTCGCCGAGGCCCGCCGACTGCTGGTCACCACCGACCTGCGCACGAACGAGGTCGCTGCGGCTGCCGGCTTCGGGTCGGTCAGCCGCTTCTACGCCGCCTTCGTCGCCGCGTGCGGCACGCCCCCAGCAGCGTTCAGACGCGAGCACCGCCGGGCCGCCCACGGTGCGCCGGGCCGCACATCCCTGAGACCGGACCACTGAGCCACCTGTCGGTGTGGGGTTCGCCTGGTCACACCACCCGCGACACCGGTCACACCGGCAACAGCCCGGAATCACTCCTCTAGAGTCTGGGTGACCGATGAGGGCCGCCCACGGAGGATGACTGCATGAGCACCGACCAGCGAGCGCCGAGCGTGCAGCTCGACCGCCCCGACCGCAACCTCGCGCTGGAGCTCGTGCGCGTCACCGAGTCGGCGGCCATGGCCGCTGGCCGGTGGGTGGGCCGCGGAGACAAGAACTCCGCCGACGGGGCGGCTGTCGAGGCGATGCGCCACCTGATCAACGGCATCAGCATGGACGGCACCGTCGTCATCGGTGAGGGCGAGAAGGACGACGCCCCAATGCTGTTCAACGGCGAGACGGTCGGCGACGGCACCGGGCCCGAGGTCGACGTCGCCGTCGACCCCGTCGACGGCACCACCCTGACGGCCAAGGGCATGAGCAACGCCGTCTCCGTGATGGCCGTCGCCGAGCGCGGCACGATGTACGACCCGAGCGCCGTCTTCTACATGGACAAGCTCGCGACCGGCCCCGACGCCGCTGACGTCGTCGACATCCGCCTCCCGGTGGCCGAGAACATCAAGCGGATCGCCAAGGTCAAGAAGCAGCAACCCTCCGACGTGACCGTCGTCATGCTCGACCGTCCGCGGCACGCCGAGCTGGCGACCCAGATCCGCGACGCTGGGGCCCGGCTCTTCTACATCAGCGACGGCGATGTCGCCGGGGCCGTGATGGCAGCCCGTCCCGACACCGGCATCGACCTGCTGGTCGGCGTCGGGGGCACCCCCGAGGGGATCATCGCGGCCTGCGCGATCACCTGCATGGGTGGCGTCATCCAGGGTCGCCTGGCCCCGGTCGACGACGACGAGCGGCAGAAGGCGATCGACGCCGGACACGACCTCACCCGAGTGCTCGCCACGGGTGACCTCGTGAGCGGCGAGTGCTTCTTCGTCGCCACCGGCATCACCGACGGCACGCTGCTGCGGGGCGTGCGGTACGGCCCGCAGACCGCGACGACGCACTCGCTCGTCATGCGCTCGCGCAGCGGCACGATCCGCGAGATCGAGGCGCACCACCAGTTCGCCAAGCTCGCGGCCTACCGCAACCTCGGCTACGTCCACCCGGGCGCGACCGCAGAGGATGACCGATGAGCGACCAGGCGCCGTCGGCTCGCCGTACGCTCGTCCTCGGTGAGGCGCTGATCGACATCGTGCGCCGCCACGACGGATCCTCCAGCGAGCACGTCGGCGGGAGCCCGCTCAACGTCGCCCTCGGGCTCGCGGCCCTCGACGAGGCCGTCGACTTCGCGACCCGGTACGGCGACGACGACCGCGGGCGTCTCATCGCGCAGACGCTCGCCGACGGCCGTGTGCACCCCCTGGAGGGGAGCGGCGAGGCAGCCCGGACCTCCACCGCAGTGGCGGTGCTCGACGAGAGCGGCGCGGCGACCTACGAGTTCGACCTGGTGTGGGACCTTCCGTCGACCCCGGTGTCGGCGCAGACCGTCCACCTGCACACGGGTTCGATCGCCGCGGTGCTTGAGCCCGGGGGCTCCGAGGTCGTCACCGCCCTGGAGGTCGCCCGAGAGGGGTCCACGATCTCGTACGACCCCAACGTGCGGCTGCAGATCATGACCGACCTCGACGCTGCTCGCGTGCGCATCGAGCAGATCATCGCCCTCAGCGACGTGGTCAAGGCCAGCGACGAGGACGTCGCCGCGCTCTACCCCGGGCACGCCGTCCCCGACGTGCTGCGCACGTGGGGCAGCCTCGGAGCCTCCCTGGTCATCGTCACCCGCGGCAGCGCTGGCGTCGTCGCCAGCGTCACCGCGACCGGCGAGGTCGCCAGCGAGCCGACTCGGGCCACGCACGTCGAGGACACCGTAGGGGCCGGTGACTCCTTCATGGCCGGCCTCCTGTCGGGCCTGCTGGAGCACGGCCTGCTCGGCGGCCCCGAGGGTCGCGCCCGTCTGGCCGCGGCCAGCCTCGCCGACATCCGCCCGGCCCT
>JBBRNQ010000118.1:0-12733 GCA_038230235.1 Actinomycetales bacterium | reverse complement strand
TCGGCTCCGCCGAGGTGTTGTCTCCCGGCTCCGCCGAGGTGTTGTCTCCCGGCTCCACCCGCCCGGAAGACCTCACCGAGGTCGCGGGCCACGCCGTCGAAGGCGCCGATGCTCGTCGGCTCGGGCGCGAGCGCGAAGTCGGAGCCGGCCCCGGCCTCGCCAGCGGTCACGAGGGGAGCGGCGTCCGAGGCCGGGTCGCCCGCCCGGGCCGCCGCCTCTGCCTCGGCCACGAGGGCGACCACGTCGGCAGCGTCGACGACGGTGCGCCCCACGACCCCCGAGGCCGTGCCTCCGGTCACCCCGACCGTGGCGATCACCGTGACCGACCTCGAGCTCATCTCACCGTTGGTCGTCAACGAGCTGTTGGCCCAGCGCAGGTTGGCCTCGGAGCGGTCGGTGACGATGACCACGGTGCCCTCGGTGGTCGCCGCGGCGAGGGCCCGCTCCACGACCTCCTGAGGGGTGGACAGTGGGCTCGAGAGTGGGGTGGAGATACCCATCAGTGACCTGCCTCCTGCACGGTGTTGAGGATGCGCACGCCGCGGAAGAGGGCGGCCGGGGTGCCGTGGCTGGCGGGGGAGACCTGGCCCGGCTGCGCCTTGCCGCAGTTGAGGACGCCCCCGCGGTAGAACGTGGCCGGCCCGCCGACCGCCTCCATCGAACGCCAGAAGTCGGTCGTCGTGGCCTGGTAGGCGACGTCGCGCAGCTGCCCGGCCAGGACGCCGTTCTCGATGCGGTAGAACCGCTGCCCGGTGAACTGGAAGTTGTAGCGCTGCATGTCGATCGACCACGAGTTGTCGCCGACGACGTAGATGCCGTCGTCGACGCGGGACACGAGGTCGTCGACCGTGCCGCCGTCCGGGTCGGGCTGGAGGCTGACGTTGACCATCCGCTGCAGCGGCACGTGCCGGGCACTGTCGGCGTACGACGAGCCGTTGCTGCGTCCGAGGTCCTTCAGGGCGGCCATGGCGCGGTCGGTCTGGTAACCGACGAGGACGCCGTCCTTGACGATGTCCCAGTGCTGCGCCTCGACGCCCTCGTCGTCCCACCCCACGCTCGCGAGTCCCCAGTCGGTGTCGCGGTCGCCGGTGACGTGCATGGCAGGCGAGCCGTAGGTGAAGTGGCCGAGCTTGTCGAAGGTCGCGAAGCTCGTTCCGGCGTAAGCCGCTTCGTAGCCCAGCGCCCGGTCGAGCTCCGTGGCGTGGCCGACCGACTCGTGGATGGTGAGGAAGAGGTTTGACCCGTCGATGACGAGGTCGTAGTCACCTGCACGCACCGACGGCGCCTTGACCTTCTCGGCCAGCAGCTCGGGGATGCTCGCCACCTCGTCGGCGAGGCCGGCCCGGGCCGACAGAACGTACTCCCAGCCCGCTGCGGCCGGAGGGGTGAGCGTGCGCATCGACTCGAAGCCGCCGGTGGCGCGGTCGAGCGCGGTCGCCGAGAGGCTGGGCTGGATCCGCACCCGCGTCTGGGTCGTCGAGGTGCCGGCCGAGTCGGCGTAGAAGACGCTCTCTCGCGCGCTCTGCACGCTGGCCCGGGTGAAGTCCACACCGTCGCCGGCGGCGAGGCGCTCCGACAGGTCGACCAGGGCCGAGACCTTCTCACGGTCGCTGACGCTGAAGGGGTCGATGTCGTACGGCGAGCTCCACCGCACGTCGGCGTGCACGGGCTCGTCGGCGAGCACCACGCGCTCGGTCGAGAGAGGACGGCTGACCTGGGCGACGGCCACCGCCCGCTCGGCGAGCCGGACTGCCTCCTGCGCCGTCAGGACCAGTCCGGCGGCGAAGCCCCAGCTGCCGTCGTGCACGACCCGCACCGCCAGCCCGATGTCGTCGGAGGTCGACGACGTCTCGAGCTCGAGGTCCGACAGGGCGAGGTACTGCGAGCGCTGCGAGACCACCCGCAAAGCGGCGTACTCGGCCCCCAGCTCGCGCGCCCGTGTCAGCGCGGCGTCCGCGAGCGCCGCGAGCGGCAGGGTCAGGAACTCCTCGTGCACACCGGGCATGTCACTCCTTCGAGGTCCGAGCCGCCAACCTATCCGCCCCCGCTGACAACAGCACCCCGTACCCACCTACCCCCTACCCACCCCCCTACCCACGTGTTGCGGTGAGAACCGCGAACGGAGCTCGTACGGGGCCGGATTCGCGGTTCTCACCGCAACACCTCAGGGCCGTGGGCGCGCTGCAACCTTTGGGCGGGCTGGGCTACCCGTGGTGTGGCGGTAGTGCCCGTCGGAGGCCTTGAGCAACGGGGGCACCCGGACGACGTCGAGACCGGGGAGGTCGAGCCACGCGGGCAGCTTGCCGACCCCGGTGACCAGGGTCACGCGCGCCTGCGGGTCCTGCCGCAGGATCTCGGCGGCGACCAGGGCGTTGCGCCTGACGTGGCCGAGCCCGTATCCGTCGTGCGAGGAGAAGACGTACTTCATGATGGGCCTCCGGTGGGGTGGGGGGCCTGGCCGCGCTGCCTGGCTACCTGTTGTTCACCGGAACTATCCAAGGAATTCAGGTCGCCGACCATTGCACGTTGGTACTACGACCTATCGTGTCCCCGACACACTGCCCTTCCCACTTGTTGCGGTGAACGCTGCGAATCCTTCTGTCCCAGAGGCTGATTCGCGGCGCTCACCGCAACAAGTCGGTTTGGAGCCCCGCGGCTCGCGCCCGCTTCCCGCCGTGCTCAGCCCAGGAGGGCGTCGAGCACGATGTCACCGACACCGTTCTGGTAGAGCCACAGCCCGTTGGTGCGGCCGTCGAAGCTGGGCTCCCCACCCATGGCGCCGTGGGGTACGAAGCCGCTGGCCAGGCCCAGCCCCCACAGGCCCGGCACGGGCGAGCCGTCGTCGAGCAGCACCCGGCAGCGGTCGTCGACCAGCTCCGCTCGCGGCGACGTCTCGGCGTGGAGCCGACGGGGGCGGCCGCCGATGCTGACGGGCACGGTGCGAGCCGTGTACCCCAGGGCCGACACCACGACGGTGGCCGCCTCGAGCAGCGCCACGACGGCCGGCGACCCGCTGGCCTCGGTGTCGTCGTAGGGCGTGAGCGCCACCCTCGGTTCCGGTGACGCGTCACCGAGGCCGAGCACCGACCGGAGCAGGTCTCGGGCGTCCAGCCGCAGGCCCGCGAAGCGGAACACCCGCCCGGTGGCGGGGCAGACGTCGAGCTCCGGCGAGAAGGGGTAGCCCTCGGCCCTGGCCGCGTCGGTGCTGGGGTAGAAGACCTTCGGGCTGCGACGGCACAAGATGGTGACGGCGCCCGCCTCCCACCCCACTCGGGCGCGGTGCAGCAGCAGCCAGGCCGCCGTGAAGGCGCTGTGGGAGCCGCCGACGACGACGACCCGGGGTCGGGGGTCGCGGGCCAGGAGGTCGGTCACCCGGGCCTGGCCCCGGGAGGTGACGAGCTCGTCCGTCGTCACCACCCGCTCAGCGACGCCGGCCAGGTCGGCCAGCCGCACGCCGGGGGCGAGCTGCGCCTCCAGGTGGGTCTCGCGGTGCTGGACGCCCCCGAGGGCGAGGACGACCCGCTCGGCGACGACCTCGTGCGGGCCGAGCGGGCCCGACAGGCTCGCGTGGATGCCATCGGCGCCGACGTCGAGCGCGATCAGCTCGGTGCCCGGGACGAACCGGCTGGGGGGGTGGTCGGCGACGACGTCCTCGAGCCGCGAACCGAGCACGTCGTACCACCGGGCGGCCAGCCCCAGGGGCAAGGGCCCGTGTCCGTGGCTGCGCACCTGGGTGGCCACCGGGTGGTCCTGCAGGTCGCGCAGGGGGCCCTCGCCGGCGAGGCACTCGAGGAGCACCGACGCCGCGGTGTCGGAGGTGATGTCGTAGTGCGAGAGGGAGCCGCTGCCCAGGTGGGGGGCCCGGTCGACCCAGGTGACCCCCCGGCCCAACAGCTCGCCGTGGACCCCTCGCCGGATCGCGGCCACGAGGGGACCGGTGCCAGCGGGGCCGGCACCCGCCACGAGGACCGCGGTGCGCTGCGGGTTCACCGGACCCCCGTCGTCGTGCTGGCGCCCACGGCCCCCAGGCGCTCACGGGTCTCACGGGTCTCACGGGTCTCGTCGGTCGGCAGGCGCGTCTCGCGGGACAGGAGGACGTGGGCGGCGGCGCGGTCGGCGACGACGGTGAGACCCCCGTGGCCCCGCACGCTGGTGAGGGGGCAGGCGGGCCCGACCTCGTCGCGGAGGCCGGCGGCCAGCGCGTGGGCCTTGTGGGCGCCGGACGCGAGGACCACGATCCGGCGGGCCGATCTCAGGACGGCCAGCCCCAGGGTCAGACCCTCCTGCGGGACGGCGCGGCCGGAGCCGAAGTCGGCCTCGGCGTCGCGTCTGGTGTCGGGGGCCAGCGTGACCCGGGCGGCGCAGGAGTCGTGCTGACTGCCCGGCTCGTTGAACCCGAGGTGGCCGTTCGTGCCGACACCGTGCAGCACGAGGTCGAGACCGGACGACCGCAGGTCGTCCTCGTGGCGTCGCAGCGCCTCGTCGTCGGTGCGGCACCCGTCGAGCCCGACCAGCTCCATCCCGAGCGGCCCCGCGAGCTCCCGGCGCAGGTAGTGCTGCAAGGAGAGCGGGTCGGCCGGTGACACCCCGACGTACTCGTCCATCTGCACCAGACGGAGCCGCTGCCAGGGGACCGAGGCCCCGAGCGGCCCCCGGAGCAGGGCGTAGGTCAGCAGCGGGGTCCGTCCGGCCGACAGGACGACGGTGGGTCGGGCAAGCCGCGCCGCAGCGCGCTGCAGGTGGTGCACCACCTCGTGCGCGGCCAGCTCGGCGAGGTGGGCGTCGTCGTCGGCGACGACGAGCCGGCTCGCCGACGAGGTGAAAGCCACGGTGACCGCGCGGGGCAGGGGAGTCAGCGGGAACCGGTGGGGTGACGAGCCGGCCCTCCCCCGGTCAGCACCGCGGTCGGTGGGGCTGACCGGGCGGGGGCCCACGGTCACCAGGTCAGCGTCGACGACGACCTCCAGACCCCGGACGCCGACCAGGGCCACGGTGCCGACGCCGTCGTGGCGGACCTCGCAGTCCTGCGCGTCGACGACCCGGGCCAGGCCCACGAGACGATTGTCCGCCTCGTCCGTGCGCACCGCCAGCGGGTCGAGCGGGCCGCCGTCGAGGGGCAGCACCGCAGGGGGATGGGCACCCAGCCGGCGGATGGCTGCCTCGTCGTGACGGTGGGCGACGAGCACGTGGATCCCACCCGGCCTCCCGTCCTGCGTGAGCGGCTCGGCGCACACCACGAGGTCGTCGACCCCGCTCACCCGCACCCGCAGGCCCTCTCCGGCGACCACGACCGATCCGGTGACGCCCAGCAGGACGGTGTCGCCCCGGCAGGCGTTGCCGTCGACGTCAGTCGGCAGGTGCCTGGCCAGGGCGGAGTAGGACCCCAGGTCGTCCCAGGCGACGTCGGCGCGCACGAAGCGGTGCTGCACACCCGACGTCGCGGTCACGCGCTCGAGCAGGCCACGGTCGAGGGAGTCGGCGGTGCAGGTGGCGAAGGCGGTGGCCACCTCCCGGCCGGGGCGTCCGCCGTCAGCCGCCAGCGCGACCCGCAGTATCACCGCCTCTGCCGCGGCCACAGGAGAGAGCGACTCCAACGCCTGCCAGAAGGTGGGGGTGGTCCAGGCGAACATCCCGCTGTTCCAGTCGTGTCGGCCGCTCCGGACGTATTCGGCGGCACGCTCGGCGTCGGGTTTCTCGTGGTAGGCCAGCCCAAGGTAGCTGCCGGTCTCGCCGTCCTGCGCGCCGCACTCCATGTAGCCGTAGAGGGTGCTGGGGTGGTCGGGTCGGATCCCGAGGCTCACCAGGTGGGGCCCGTCCTCCGCCGACCGCACGGCCTGCCTCAGCCACCGGGCGAGGGCCTCGTCGTCGTCCACCCAGGTATCCGCCGCGAGCACCAGCACGGTCGCGGGGTCGAAGGCCTGCTCGACCGCCAGCATCGCCAGCACGAGGCTGGGCAGGGTGTCGCGGTTGGTCGGTGCCACGATGAGCCGCTCGGGCGGCAGGTCGGGGAGCAGACGGGCGGTGAGGTCCTCGTCGCCGCGGGTCACCACGACCAGCACGTGATCGGCGGGCGCCACGAGCAGGGCGCGGGCCCAGGCCTGCTCGATCATGGTGGCGTCGCCGAGCAGGGGCGCGAACTGCTTGGGGCGACCGGGTCGGCTGAGGGGCCAGAGCCGCTGACCGGCTCCCCCCGCCAGCAGCACCACGACCGTCGACCCGGGGGGCGCGCCACCCCCACCGGTGCCGCCCGTCTCGCCCACCCCCCTGACCATGGCGAGACCGTAACGGGGTACGACCCCGGCAGGTGACGGTTTCAGCCCATCCACACGAGATGTTCCCGAAGTGTTGCGGTGGATGACGCGAAGTCAGCCGGGAGTGGGCCGGCTACGCACCTCCCGCTGCCACGACACGGTATGGAGAACGAGTCGGTGTGGAGAGAACGAGTCGGTATAGAGAACGAGACGGCGGGGCGAACGCGACGGCTGGGGGAACGCCACGGTATGGAGGGCCGTCAGCGCGGGAGGCCCGACGCGCGCCAGCCGCCCCGGCTGGGCCCGTAGGCCGAACGCAGCCGGGTGCTCGGGGCGGCCCAACGCGACGGGGAGGGCCCGGCCTGCGTTGCGCCACCGCCCGTCGCCGCGGTGAGCACCGCGATGAGCGCGGCCAGCTCCTCGTCGGTCGGCCGGCCGGAGACGACCCGGACCGCAGGAGCGACCGGGGTCGAGGCCTCGGCTTCCGTTGCCACAGAACCCTCCCCGGTCTCCCCGGTCTCCCCGGTCTCCTCGGTCTCCTCGGTCTCCCGGGTCACAGCGGGATGTTCCCGTGCTTCTTGGGCGGCAGCGTCTCGCGCTTGGTGCGCAGCGCGCGCAGGGCCCGGGTGACGTTCATCCGGGTGTTCGACGGGGAGATCACGGTGTCGACGTAGCCCCGCTCGGCGGCGATGTAGGGGTTGGCCAGCTGCTCTTCGTACTCGCGGACGAACTCCGCGCGGGTCTTCTCGACGTCGCGGCCCTCCGCCTCGGCGGCGGCGATCTCCTTGCGGTAGAGGATGTTCACGGCGCCCTGGGCGCCCATGACGGCGATCTGGGCGGTGGGCCAGGCGAGGTTGATGTCGGCGCCGAGGTGCTTGCTGCCCATCACGTCGTAGGCGCCGCCGTACGCCTTGCGGGTGATGACCGTGACCATCGGCACGGTCGCCTCGGCGTAGGCGTAGAGGAGCTTGGCACCGCGACGGATGATGCCGTCCCACTCCTGGTCGGTGCCGGGCAGGAAGCCGGGCACGTCGACGAAGGTCAGCACCGGCACGTTGAAGGCGTCGCAGGTGCGCACGAAGCGGGCCGCCTTCTCTGAGGCGCTGATGTCGAGGCACCCGGCGAACTGCATCGGCTGGTTGGCCACGACGCCGACCGACATGCCGTCGACCCGCGCGAAGCCGATGACGATGTTGGGCGCGAAGAGCGGCTGCACCTCGAGGAACTCCTCGTCGTCGACGACGTGGCGGATGACCTCGTGCATGTCGTAGGGCTGGTTGGGGGAGTCGGGGATGCAGGTGTCGAGCCAGCGGTCCTCGTCCGTGACCGCGAGCACCTCGTCGCCGCCGCCCTCGTAGGCCGGGGGCTCCTCGAGGTTGTTGGACGGCAGGTAGGACAGCAGGGCCTTGACGTAGTCGACGGCGTCCTGCTCGTCGGTGCCCATGTAGTGCGCGACGCCCGACTTCGAGGTGTGCGTGCGGGCCCCGCCGAGCTCCTCCATCGTCACGACCTCGCCGGTGACGGTCTTGATGACGTCGGGGCCGGTGATGAACATGTGCGAGGTCTGGTCGACCATCACGGTGAAGTCGGTGATGGCGGGGGAGTAGACCGCGCCGCCCGCGCAGGGGCCCATGACGAGCGAGATCTGCGGGATCACCCCGGAGGCGTGGACGTTGCGGCGGAAGATCTCGGCGTAGAGGCCGAGGGCGACGACACCCTCCTGGATGCGGGCGCCGCCCGAGTCGTTGAGCCCGACGACGGGGCACCCGATCTTCATGGCGAAGTCCATGACCTTGGTGATCTTCTCGCCGAAGACCTCACCGAGCGACCCGCCGAAGACGGTGAAGTCCTGCGCGAAGAGCGCGACCTGGCGCCCGTCGACCAGGCCGTAGCCGGTGACCACGCCGTCGCCGTACGGCCGGTTCTTCTCCTGCCCGAAGGCGGTCGAGCGGTGCCGGGCGTACTTGTCCATCTCGATGAAGGTGCCCTCGTCGACGAGCATCGCGATGCGCTCGCGGGCGGTCTTCTTGCCCCGTGAGTGCTGCTTCTCGATGGCCCGCTGGGTGCCGGCGTGGGCCACCTCGGCGACCCGCCGCTTGAGCTCGGCGAGCTTGCCGGCCGTGGTCGTCAGGTCGATCTCCTGGCCGGCGTCGACGTCGTCGGGCTCCGGGGCCCGGTCGGGCACCTGATCGGGCCCCTGATCGGGCACGGCGGGCACGTTGTCGACGTCGGTCATGCTCGGCAGCCTAGCCTTGGGCCCCATGACGCATCTGGTGGAGCCCGACCGTCTGCGTGCGGCGTTGGTCACGTCGGCCGGAGGGCCTCCGGGCAGCCCGTGGGTGGAGGTCGAGCACCACGCCAGCACGGGTTCGACCAACGCCCTCGCGCTCCAACGGGCCCGCCCCGGCCTCGTTGTCGTGGCCGACCACCAGAGCGCGGGTCGTGGACGGATGGCCAGGGCCTGGGAGTCACCCCCCGGGGCCTCGCTGCTCCTGACGGCCAGCCTGCCGCTCCCTGCCGAGGGCGCCGGGTGGCTGCCGCTGCTCACCGGGCTGGCGGTGCAACGAGCCGTGGCCGAGGTGTGCGGGCTCGAGGCCACCCTCAAGTGGCCGAACGACGTGCTGCTGCCGGCCGACGGGGACCGCAAGGTCTGCGGCATCCTCTGCGAGGTCGGGGGGCCGGGTGAGGGCCGCGAGGGCCAGCTGGGCCGCGAGGGCCGGGTGGTCGCCGTCGGCATCGGCCTCAACGTCGCGCAGGGCCGCGACGACCTCCCCGTGCCCACGGCGACCTCGCTGGCGCTCGCGGGGGCTCCGGCCGACGCCGTCGACCGCACCGACCTGGCCGCAGCCGTCCTCACCCACCTCGGGCAGGCGTACGGAGCCCTCACCGCCGGTGGGGTGGCCGCGGCCGGTGAGCGGGCGGCCTACCGGGCGGCGTGCTCGACGCTGGGTCGCGAGGTGCGCCTGCAGCGGGTCGACGCCCCCGACGTGCTCGGCACCGCCGTCGAGGTCGACGGGCAGGGTCGCGTCGTCATCGACGACCACGGCGAGCGCACCGCGTGGGCGGCCGGCGACGTCGTGCACGTGCGGCCCTCCCGCTGAGCGCTGCGTCGACCCCGTACGACGCGTCGTAGGTGGGGGAGTGTGACCGCTGGCACACCCGGTTGGCATCATGGGGGCTGTGAGCGACACGCCGAGCACCGAGAGCGCGGAGAGTCGGGCCCTGGGCCGCCGCCGGCCCTCGGACTCGCTGCCCGCCGACCCCGACGCCGACGACATCGCCGCCGCGCTGCTGGGGCGTCCCCGGACCCTGGCCCGTCGCGACGTCAGCTCGGGGGCCAACGTGTCGCTGATGAGTGCCCGGAAGATGTGGCACGCCCTCGGCTTCCCCCTCGTCACCACCGACGACCCGCTCTTCACCGAGGCCGACCTGTACGCCCTGCGCAGCGTGGCCCGCATCGTGCGCTCGGGTGACATGGACGAGACGATGGTGCTCAGCCACGCCCGGGCCTTCGCCCGCACGGCCGACCGTCTGGCGGCCTGGCAGGTGCAGCTCGTGGCCGAGTCGCTGGCGCCTCCCGGCGAGCGGGAGGACGACCCCGACGCGTTCGGGCCGCTGGCCGTGCCCGACGTGGCGAGCGCCAAGGCGGTGGCCCTGCGGCTGGTCGACCTCGTCGACGAGCTGGAGCCGCTGCTGGTCTACGCGTGGCGGCGCCACCTCACCGACGCGATCTCGCGGATGCTCTCCGACGCCGAGCCGAGCGTCGACGAGCACGGGATGTGGCGCCACATCGGCTTCGCCGACCTCGTGAGCTTCACCTCGCTGGTGCGACGACTCTCCGAGCGACAGCTGGCCGAGCTGGTCAAGCGCTTCGAGGTGCTGACCTCCGACATCGTCACGGCGCACGGGGGCCGCGTGATCAAGACGGTGGGCGACGAGATCCTCTTCTCCAACCGTGAGGCGGCACCGGCCGCGGCGACCGCGCTCGACCTGGTCGACGCGATGACCGGCGACGCCGTGCTGCCCGAGGTGCGCGTCGGTCTGGCCGCGGGACCGGTCCTCTCGCGACTCGGCGACGTCTTCGGGGTGACGGTCAACCGGGCCGCCCGGCTGACCTCGATCGCGCACCCGGGAGGGGTCGTCATCGACAGCCAGATGGCGACGGCGCTGGACAGCGTGTCGGGGTTCGCCCTTCGCCCGATGCGTCGGCGGGCCCTGCGGGGTGTCGGGCAGGTCAAGCCCTACGTGTTGGGGCGCTCGAGCGGCGAGACCCGGCGGCTGGGGGTCGAGGAGGACCGAGCCGCTGGGGCCGCTGGGGGCGCTGGGGCCGCGGGGGCCGCCGTGGCTGCGGCGTCGGCAGCCGACTGGAGGATTTAGCCACATTTGACGCGACCGTGAGCGGGCAGGGCCGGCTGTCGTCGCCTAGGCTCCACCCATGACCCGAGTCTTGCTGGCCGAGGACGACCCGGCGATCTCCGAGCCCCTGGCGCGGGCCCTGCGACGCGAGGGCTACGACGTCGACGTGAGAGCAGACGGGAACGCCGCGCTCGAGGGGGCCCGCGACAACCCCGACCTCGTGGTGCTCGACCTCGGGCTGCCCTTCATCGACGGTCTGGAGGTCTGCCGACGGATGCGCAACGACGGGCGCACCTTCCCGGTCCTCATCCTCACGGCCCGGGCCGACGAGGTGGACACGGTCGTCGGGCTCGATGCCGGGGCCGACGACTACGTCACGAAGCCCTTCCGGCTCGCCGAGCTCCTCGCCCGGGTGCGGGCGCTGCTGCGGCGCACCCCGACCGACGCGTCCTCCACGACGGACCTGCTGCGCATCGACCCCGATGGGCGTCGGGCGTGGTTCGACGAGGAGGAGCTGCACCTGACGGCCAAGGAGTTCGACCTTCTGAGGGTGCTCGTGCGCGAGCAGGGCAAGGTCGTCTCGCGGGAGCAGCTGATGAAGGAGATCTGGAACACCGCCTGGTTCGGGTCGACCAAGACCCTCGACATGCACATCAGCGTGCTGCGGCGGAAGCTGCGCGACGACGCCACCTCACCGCAGTACATCTCGACCGTGCGCGGCGTGGGCTTCCGTTTCGAGCGGCCGGAGGGCTGAGCGGCGTGAAGCGCCTGCTGGTCCGCACCTCCATGATCGCGGTCGTCGCGGCCGTGGTGGTGACCGGCGTCCCCCTGATGGCTGTCGGTGCGTGGTTCGTTGGGTCCGACACGATGCTGGCCACCTGGGGCAGCAGGTCACCCGGTGAGCGGGCCCTCGAGCTGGTCGTGGTGGTGCTGCTCCTCGCCGTCGTGTGCGTCGCGGTCACACTGGTGGTCGTGTCCCGGTCGACCGGTGCGGTCACCGAGCCGATGGAGCGCCTCGTCGAGTCGGCCGAGCGGCTGCGTCAGGGGCGCCCCGACGTCGTGGCCATGGAATCGGGGATCCCCGAGATCGACCGCGTCTCGGCGGTGCTCAGCCGCAGCGCCCGTGAGGTGACCAAGTCGCTGGCCGCCGAGCGCGACTTCGCCTCCGACGCCTCCCACCAGCTGCGCACCCCGCTGACCGCGCTGCTGATGCGGCTCGAGGAGATCTCCGAGACGGCGGACCCCGAGGTGGTCAAGGAGGAGGCGACGATCGCCATCGACCAGGTGGAGCGGCTGACCAAGGTCGTCGACGACCTGCTCATGCGCAGCCGACGCAGCAACGACGCCCCGAGACCGGAGGTCTCCCTCGACTCCGTGATCGCCGCGCTCCAGCGGGAGTGGCAGCCGGCCTTCGAGCAGGCTCGCCGCAGCGTGCGGGTGCACGGCGAGCGCGGGCTGGTGGTGCGGGCGACACCGGTCGCGCTCAGCCAGGTGCTGAGCACGCTGCTCGAGAACTCCCTGGTCCACGGCCGCGGCACCGTCGAGGTGCAGGCGCGCCGCAGCGGACCGTCGGTCGTCGTCGAGGTGTGCGACCAGGGCGAGGGGGTGCCCGCGACGATCGCGCCGCACATCTTCGAGCGCTCGGTCAGCAGCGGCCGGGGCAACAGCACCGGGCTCGGGCTCGCCCTGGCCCGTGACCTCGCGGAGTCGAACGGCGGCCGGCTCGACCTCATCTCGGCCCAGCCAGCCCGTTTCGCCCTCTTCCTCTCCGAGGCCGAGCAGCGCTAGGCCCCTCGGCTGCGGTTCAGGGGGAGGTTGACTCAGAGCCGCTGCACTCGGCTGCTGTTAGAGCATCAGCCAAGCTCACTGACTCTGAGTCAACCTCAGGGGCGGCGTCAACCTCAGTGGCGACGTCAACCTCAGGGGCGGCGTCAACCTCAGTGGCGACGTCAACCCCAGTGGCGACGTCAACCCCAATGGCGGCGCAAACCCAGTGGCGGCGCCGCCCGCGACCGACGTGGGCTCAGGCGGGGGAGGGGTCGTCGTCGCCCGGCTTCTCCGCGACGAAGACGAGGGTCCGGTAGGCGTAGAAACGCAGGAGGGTGGCCATCCCGATGCCGACGATG
>JBBRNQ010000117.1:0-12795 GCA_038230235.1 Actinomycetales bacterium | reverse complement strand
GTCGGCGACGATGGTGTGGAGCACGAGTCCCGCGGCACCGGGCCCCCACTCGGACGCCGACGGGTGGTCGCTCAGCCCCTTGACGGCCTCCCAGGTCACGCCGTCGTCGTCGCTGACGAGCAGGATCGCCGGCTTCGTCCCTGCGTAGAGCCGCCCGCCGGCCCGCCCCAGCGACCACACCTGGGAGAACCCGTCGCCGAACGGGGCGGGTGCCTCGGCCCAGCCGATCGACGCCGCGAACCCGGGGTCGTCCGCGGCCCAGACGTCGACCTGACCCGTGGTGAGCTTGCTCAGCTCCCAGGTCAGCCCGCCGTCCCCCGAGCGCCAGACCCCGGCACCGGACCAGTCGCCGCCTCCACCGGCCCACATCGTGCCGGTGACCCGGTCACCGATGACGTGGTTGACCGGCCAGCCGTCGCAGTACGGTCCGCGGACCTTCCAGCGGGTGCGATCGGCGTCACCGTCAAGGACAAAAGCGCCTTTGGTCGTTCCCACCAGCAGGTGGATGGCTGCATCCGACATCCGACGTCCCCTCCTCGAGGCCCGTTCGTCCGTCCTCGATGGCGGACGCTCGAGTCCCAGTCTCACCACGCAGCTCCACACCGGCAAGACCCCTGCCCGGTCCCTGTGGGTCCTCGCGCCGAGCGGTCACCCTCACCAGAGGGTCTGCAGCCCGGTGAGGTCGTGGAAGGCCGGGTCGCGTGTGACGAGGACTGCGTGGGCGAGCAGACTCTGCGCAGCCAACATCCGGTCAAAGGGGTCCCGGTGGCCCCATTCGAGGGCCCCTGCGCGGATGGCGGCCGCGGCCGTGATGTCCAGCCGCCCTGCTCCGAGATGGTCCGTCAGGTCCTCGTGCTGACGCAGCAGCAGGTCGGCCTCGGGCCACCGGCCGGCACGGTGCTTGATCGCCATCTCCCAGGCCGTGGCCGCGGAGACGAGCAAGGTGTTGGTGGGACCCTCGATCGTCTCGCGGGCCGGGCCCGAGAGTCGCTCCGGTGCCGTGAGAGCCCAGACGTAGGCGTGGGTGTCGAGCAGGAACGTCGTCACACCCACGCGGCGATCTCGGTCTCGTCGAGCGGATCGAAACGGTCATCGGGCATGGGCAGCGAGAGCAACCCCAGCGACCGTCGGCCGGGTGGTGCGATGGGGACCAGACGCGCGACCGGCTTGCCGGCTCGGGCGAGGATCACCTCCTCACCAGCCAGTGCAGCGTCCAGCAGTCGGGACAGGTGCATCTTGGCCTCGGCGACATTATGGGTGGTCATGCTGGTCAGACTAACCTGACCATCCACGCCGTCACCAGAATCACCCCGAGCCTGAAGGCCTCCGTACACATCCCTGGTCAGACCCGCCGCCACCAGCGTCGGTCACCGGGACTCGGCGCCATCCGGTTGCGGGAGCGGGCTCGCGACGGCCCACCACAGCCGGTTCACGAAGAAGTAGCGGTCGGCCTCGTCGAGGGGCGCCTGCCACGGCTTGTCGATGATGTAGTGGATGTTCTTGACGTCGTCGAGGTCCCACACCGACGGGTGCTGGAAGGCCAGGGTCTTGAGCGCGTTGTACACATACGGGAGCGGCAACCACCGCCCGTCGTAGAACTCGTTGAGGAAGTCCTGCTCGGCGAACGGGTAGCTCGAGAGGTCGTCGACCTGCGCCAACCGCTGCACCATGGCGTCGAAGACCGCGTCGTCGGGGTCCAGGACGAGGAAGCCACCGTTGAGGTAGTTGTCCACCACGTCGGGCTCACTGGTGTGCTCGAGTCCGCGGCAGTGGGTGTAGAAGCAGTTCTGCGGGGTCCAGCTCGCGGGGTAGCTCGCGATTTGGTTGGGGTTGCACCGGCAGGCGTGGCAGGCGGCGATCTGCCCTGCCGGCAGCTCGAGCGAGAACAGCTCGTCCATGTTCTGCGTGACGAGCATGTCGGCGTCGAGGACGACGACCCGCTCGTAGTCGGTCAGCTGCCACGCCCGGAGCTTGGTCCAGACCTGCGCGAAGCGGGCGTTGGCGTAGCTGTCGCGCAGCCCGCTCGCGGGCCGCAGGGGCTCGACGGGGCGCAGGATGCACCCGTCGTCCTGCAGCAGCTGCCGGTCCGCCGCGTCGATGTCGTCGGTCACGAGCACGACGAGCGGGTATGGAGTGCCGGCCCGCTCGAGCGAGGCCCGCAGCGTGCGCACACCCACCACATAGCTCGGTGCCGTCAGCAGGGTGACCCAGGCATTCATCGATGATCTCCTCCGGGCAGTCGGACAGGTCAGTCGGACAGGTCAGTCGGACAGGTCAGTCGAACAGGTCAGTCGAACAGGTCAGTCGAACAGGTCAGTCGAACAGGGCGGCGGTGAACGCGTTGGCGAACCGGTGCTGCGGGTCGAGCGCCTCCCGCACGGCCCGGAACTCGTCCCACCGCGGGTAGAGCGCCGGCCAGTCGTAGAGCGACTCGTCGAAGTACTTCCCCCAGTGTGGCCGACCGGCCTGCCCGGCCAGCACCGCCTCGACCGCGTGCAGGAAGCTCTGGCCCTCCTCGGACAGCGAACCGTCCTCCGAGTAGTAGACGACGAACCCGAAGTAGCAGGTCTCCTCGCCGTACGACGGGCTGAGCCAGGCCTCCGATGGGCCGGTGCACCGCAGGATCACCGGGTAGTGCATCCGGGGTCGCGTCTCGGCGTGCCACTGCTTGATGGCCGTGACCACCTCACCGGCCCGAGAAAGGGGGACCCCGATCTCGACGTTGATCTGGGGGGTGGCGATGCCGCGGCAGAACACCTGGTAGATGTCGCCGGTGACGTCGGTGAAGTCCCGGAAGCGGGTGACCGTACGGAACGGCTTGCCGTGCTCGTCGACGATCTTGGTGTCGTCGCGCATCTGGCGCAGCGTCTGGTCGACGGTGTCGTTCATCGCGTCGCTCGTGGTCGCGTGCTCCAGCAGCTCGCTCCCGCCCTGGCGGTAGCGGCGGACCTCGTCGTCGGATGCCTCGGAGGCCCTCCATACCTGCACCTGCCCCTCCTGCGGGAACCACCAGGCCTTGACCAGGAGGTCGTCACGGTTCCACCGCGGCAGGTCGACCTCGAGGGTGTCGGCGCTGACGGCGTCCTTGCGGCACGTGTAGATCGGCGAGGGCACGGTCCGCAGGGTCACCGAGGTGATGACGCCCAGCGAGCCCAGCCCCAGCTGGACGGCCGAGAACCAGGGGTGGTCGCGACCGAAGTCCGCTGCGGAGCCGTCGGCCAGCACCATCCGGATCGAGGTCACGGAGTCGGCGATGGAGCTCTGCTGCAGACCTTGGCCGTGGGTGCCGGTCGAGAGAGCCCCGGCCAGCGTCTGCGAGGCGATGACCCCGGGGGAGGACGGCAGCATCCGGCCTCGCGCGGACAGGGCGGCGTAGATGTCGCCCAGGGGGGTGGCGCCGGCGAAGGTCGCCGTGTCGGCGGTGTCGGCGGTGTCGGCGGTGTCGGCGGTGTCGTGGGTGCTGGACAGCTCCCCGCTCAGGTGGCTGATGTCCAGCAGGGAACCGCCCTGCTCGGATCCCTTGAGCAGGCGGCCGGGGGACATGCGGCTGCCGATCATCCGCACCCTGCCGGAGGTCGTGCGCAGGAAGGTGCGCAGCTCGCTCTCGGTCGTGGGGGCGGTGACCGACCCGGGCTGCCCGAGCGTGGCGTTGCGCGCCCAGTTGCGCAGGCGGACGTCTTCACCGACCAGCTCCGCGTCGCGGCGGGGGTAGGCGCGACGCTCACGCCTGCTCGAGGGGTCGGGGCTTCGGGCCGGACGGCGGGCGCTACGAACCGGAACATTCATGGTCTCAGTCTCGTCCACGGCGCTGAAGGTCGCCGCCGTCGTTGAGGACGGGAAATGTTGTCGGACGAAGCCTCGCCGCCGTTGCGTCTTGGTGGCGTCTTAGTGGCGTCTTGGTGGCGCCGTGCTCCCGCGAGCGTCGCCCAAGCGCTTTCCGACGCCCCCCTCGCGCGCGAGGGGGGCGACACGGGTGAGACCCGGGGGAGGGCGCGACGTGATGTTGATCATGCCGGGCGCGACCCCCGATAGGGCGGGGACGACGAGCGAGGGGCGTCAGGTCACCCCCCAGGTGACCGACGCCCCTCTTCGTGCTCCCCTACCGGTTCCGCCTGTCGGGTGCGATCTCGAACCTCCCCAGGGCCTGTCCCTTCCCGACAGAGGCAACTCTACGGTAAAGGAGGAGTAAAGGACTGTAAATGCTCATATGTGCCATTGGCATCAACCGGACACCCAGGCGGCCAGGTCGACGGCGACGCTGTCGTGCGCGGTCCGGGTGGCACGGGCGACGGAAGAGGGGCGTCTTCCCACCCCCACGGTGGTAGACGCCCCTCGACTGTGCTGCCCTGCCAGTCGTGCCCCCGTCGGCCGACACCCCCCACGGGTGCCACCGACCTGGCCCGACCTTCCCCCCGTCAGGTGCGTACGAGCGCGGATCCCCGCCGCGCGCTGCCCCGACAAACATCAGCATAAGGTAAAGGAAGGGTAAAGCACCCTCATTCGGGTAGGTCCTCGGTGGCACCAAGCGGACAGAACCCCGGGCGTCACGTCGCGGTGGGCCTGAGCCGGCGCCGTGAACCCCGACCTGAGCTGGTCGCGGTGACGTCGACCCGGTCCCCGCCGCAGCGGCGGCGGAGGCTCCGGAGGCCGCGGAGGCTCCGGAGGCCGCGGAGGCGGCGGGCGCCCTGCACCGGTCCGGACACGAAGTTGCCCGGTCCCACCGGGACCGGGCTGGTGACGGTTACGTACCACGACGGGCCAACCATCAAAGTCTTCGTGAGCGCCTCTCGGCCTTGCTCTTCCTCAAGGCTTGCACTCAAACCCAAGGAGACACGGGACCTTCGGCAGATACACGCCGAAGATGACTCCCCGGAACCAGACCCGCTCACCCGTTCGGGCCACTACCTACGATGACCGGGTGACCACCCTCGGAAATCACCCCCTCGGCCTCACCGGGCGTTCGTTCGTCCGGGAGCTGGACTTCACGCCCGCCGAGTGGCAGTCGCTGGTCGACCTGGCGCTGGAGCTCAAGGCGGAGCGGCGGGAGCGACGCGAGCGGCCCCGGCTGACCGGCCGCGTCATCGCCCTGATCTTCGAGAAGACCTCGACGCGTACCCGGTGCTCGTTCGAGGTCGCGGCCTACGAGCAGGGGGCGCACGTCACCTACCTCGACCCCTCGGGGAGCCAGATCGGCCACAAGGAGTCGGTCAAGGACACCGCCAGGGTGCTCGGCCGCCTCTATGACGGCATCGAGTACCGCGGTGACCGCCAGGAGACGGTCGAGACCCTGGCGCGGCATGCGGGGGTGCCGGTCTGGAACGGCCTCACGGACCAGTGGCACCCGACCCAGGCCCTGTGCGACGCGGTGACGATGCTCGAGCACGCAGGGAAGCCCGCCGACCAGATCTCCTTCGCCTACCTCGGCGACGCCCGCTACAACATGGGCAACAGCCTGCTGGCCCTCGGGGCGCTGATGGGGATGGACGTGCGGATCGTCGCCCCGGCCGAGCTCCAGCCATCGGCGGGGGTCCTGGAGCAGGTGACTGCCCTCGCGGCCACGACGGGGGCCCGGGTGACGGTCACCGACGACGTCGACGCCGGGGTCGCCGGGGTGGACTTCGTCCACACCGACGTGTGGGTCTCGATGGGGGAGCCGAAGCAGGTCTGGGCCGAGCGGGTCGCCCTGCTCGTCCCCTACCGGGTCGACGCCACGCTGCTGCGGGCCACCGGTAACCCCGCCGTGCGTTTCATGCACTGCCTTCCGGCCTACCACGACCTCGAGACCCAGGTCGGGCGGGACGTGTGTGAAGCCCACGGGCTGACGGAGCTCGAGGTGACCGACGAGGTCTTCGAGTCGGCGGCGTCGATCGTCTTCGACCAGGCGGAGAACCGCCTGCACGCCATCAAGGCCGTGCTGGTGGCGACCCTGACCTGACCGATCCCCCGGCCACCCGACCCGGACGGGTCGCCGCGCGGTGCGAGGGCAGGGTGACCCGGTGCCACAGCACGCGCTGCACCATCAGGGTCGCGGTCCCGGCGACGACGAGCCCGGCGAGGTTGAGACCGAGCTGCTGCAGCGACCCGGTGATCTCGTCGGGCGCCCAGACCGCGACCCCCAGGGCGAGGTTGCCGGCGGCGGGCACGGTCGTGACCGAGATGAAGACACCCACCAACGACGACGACTTGCCGGTTGTCGTGCCGAGCACCCCGGCGACCCCGGCGAGCAGGGCCACGACCAGCGACCAGTGGTCGGGTCGCCAGATGAAGCCGGTGAGGGGGCGGGGCGCCGTCACCAGCTCGGGGGTGAGCCAGCCGGCCCAGCGGGCCAGCAGGGCGAGCACGGTGACGGCCGCGACAGCGCAGGCGAAGCTGGCCAGCAGCACGAGCACCGACCGGCCGACGATGCGGGGCTGATGCAGCACCAGACCGATGCAGACGGCGGCCACGAGGCCGAACTCCGGGCCGACCACCATCGCCCCGACGACGAGCACCGCCGAGTCCGTCACCACCGCGACGGAGGCCAGCGCCACCGCGAGCCAGAGGAAGGCGTGGAACGACACGCTCGGCCGCACGGCCTCCCAGCCCTGCTCCTCGACGACCCGCCAGATGACACCGTCGTCCGGACTCCCCGGCGCCGCCCGTTCCGCGGCGCGGGCGGCTGCATACGGCGTCGCGGTGAGCTCGGAGACGCTGATCGCTCCCCGTTCACCCAGACCGAGGTCGTCGAGGGCGGCGAGCAGGGCTCCGGCGCGCTCGCGGGCGACGTCGGCGAGCACCGCAGCGCCGTCGGGGTCGTAGGCCGCGCCGGGCAGGACGACGATGTTGCAGACGGCAGGATCGCCTCGTAGCAGCGGTTCGACCTGATCCAGCAGGTCGGGGGGCACCGACAGCCGCAGCGCGACGAGCACGGGTCAGATGGCTCTGCCGACGAGGTGACCGATCCCGTAGGTGACGACCATGGCGAGCAGCCCACCGGCGACGTTGCGGGCCACCTGTCGGCCCGGCGGCATCCCGCCGAGCCGTGAGCTGAGGATCCCAGTGACGGCCAGGGCCACCACGACGAAGGCGATGAGCAGGGGGACCCGCAGCGAGGGCGACGACAGCAGCCCAGCGAGGAACGGGACGATGCCGCCGACGGTGAAGGCGGCCATCGAGGCCCACGCCGCGTGCCACGGGTTGGTGAGGTTGTCGGGGTCGATCTGCAGCTCGACCTCGGCGTGGGCGCCGAGCGCGTCGTGCTTGGTGAGGGCGACGGCGACGTTCTCCGCGAGACCGCGGGGCAGGCCCTTGTGCTGGTAGATCCGGGTGAGCTCCTCGAGCTCCTCCTCAGGCGTCTCCTCGAGCTCGCGGGTCTCCTGGGCGATGAGCGCCTTCTCGGTGTCGCGCTGGGTGCTGACCGAGACGTACTCGCCGACGGCCATGCTCAGCGCGCCGGCCACGAGGGCGGCCACGCCGGCGGTCATGATCGGCGCGCGGTCGGTCGTGGCCCCCGCGACGCCCACGATCACCCCGGCGGTGGAGACGATGCCGTCGTTGGCCCCGAGGACCGCGGCGCGTAGCCAGTTGAGGGTGCTCCCCGCGTCGCCGTGGGGCTCCACCGGCATCAGCTCGTCGGCATCTCCGGTGTCTCCGGTGCTGCCGGTTTCCCCGGTGGTCTGGGACAGGTCGGTGGTCAAGACGCCTCCTCGGCGGTCGCACGTCCGGATGCCGCTGCCCCGGCGATGCGGTGGGCCAGCTCGATGTCGAGCTGGGTGATGCCCCCGGCAGAGTGCGTCGAGAGCACCCACCTCGTCGTCGTCCACCGGATGTCGATATCGGGGTGGTGCTGCATCTGCTCGGCCACCTCGGCCACCTCGTCGACCAGCCGCACGGCAGACGGGAAGTCGGGGGAGGTGTAGGCCGCCACGAGGGTGGCGTCGACGCGGCGCCACCCCGTGAGCTCGGCGAGCTGACGAGTGATCTCCTCGTCGGTCAGGACACGGGACATGCCCTCATGCTCTCCTGCGACGCGCCCGCCTGTCATCGAAGGTGAGGCTAACCAGAGTCCCCAGGGTGCGGGGCGGGGCTGCATACGGGGGCACGTGCCCGCGAATGCGCGGGCCGGGTGCGGGGCGGGGCTGCATACGGGGGCACGTGCCCGCGAATGCGCGGGCCGGGTACGGGGCGGGGCGGGGCGGGGTTGCGTACGGGGGCACGTGCCCGCGAATGCGGGCGGTGGGCTCACCGGCTGGGCCGGCTCACCCACCCTCGCCTACCGTCTCCTCGTGACCTCACCCACCACGCTGGTCGTGGGGGCCGCCCTCGTCGACGACCTCGCCCGCCCCACCCGGCTGCTCGCCGCCCGCCGTACGGCGCCGCCTGTCCTCGCCGGTGGCTGGGAGCTGCCCGGTGGCAAGGTCGACCCGGGGGAGGAGCCCCTGACGGCCCTGCACCGTGAGCTGCGGGAGGAGCTCGGGGTCACGATCGAGGTGGGAGCACACCTGTCCGGCCCCCTCGCCGACGGCACCTGGCCGCTCGGCGGCGAGCACCGGATGCACGTGTGGATGGCGGTGGTGGCGTCGGGGACACCGGCGCCCCTCGAGGACCACGACGAGCTGCGCTGGCTCACCACTGCCGCCCTGTACGACGTGCCGTGGCTGCCCGCCGACCTCCCCGTGGCCAGGGCGCTCCACGGGGTGCTGGCCCGCGTGGTCGGCGGTCCGGAGAAATCCTGAGACACTGGAGTCATGGCCAGAAAGACCCGCGATGACATCCGTAACGTCGCCATCGTCGCCCACGTCGACCACGGCAAGACCACTTTGGTGGACAAGATGCTGTGGCAGTCGGGGGCTTTCGGTGAGCACCAGCACATCGACGAGCGCGCGATGGACTCCGGCGACCTCGAGCGCGAGAAGGGGATCACGATCCTCGCGAAGAACACCGCGGTGCACTACCGCGGCAAGTCCGCGAGCGACGCGGGCCTCTCCGACGGGGTGACGATCAACATCATCGACACCCCCGGTCACGCCGACTTCGGTGGCGAGGTCGAGCGCGGGCTGTCGATGGTCGACGGTGTCGTGCTGCTCGTCGACGCGTCCGAGGGCCCGCTGCCCCAGACCCGCTTCGTCCTGCGCAAGGCGCTCGCCGCGAAGATGCCGGTCATCCTGTGCATCAACAAGGTCGACCGCCCCGACTCGCGCATCGCCGAGGTCGTCGACGAGACCTACGAGCTCTTCATGGACCTGATGGACAACGCCGCCGACGCGGAGGGTCTGCTCGACTTCCCCATCGTCTACGCGTCGGCCCGCGCCGGCCGCGCCTCGCTCACCCGACCGGTCGACGGCGGCATGCCCGACGAGGAAGACCTCGAGCCGCTCTTCCGCACCATCCTCGACACCATCCCCGCGCCGGTCTACGACGACGAGGCCCCGCTGCAGGCGCACGTGACCAACCTCGACTCCAGCAACTTCCTCGGCCGCCTGGCCCTGCTGCGCGTCTTCAACGGCACGATCAGCAAGGGCCAGCAGGTCATGTGGTGCCGCCACGACGGAACCCAGACCCGGGTGAAGATCACCGAGCTGCTGATGACCGAGGCGCTCGAGCGCAAGCCGGCCGAGAGCGCCGGCCCGGGTGACATCATCGCCGTCGCCGGCATCCCCGAGATCACCATCGGCGAGACCCTCGCCGACGCCGACGACCCCCGCCCGCTGCCGCTGATCACCGTCGACGAGCCCGCGATCTCGATGACGATCGGCACGAACACCAGCCCCATGGTCGGCCGGGTCCGCGGCTCCAAGGTCACCGCCCGCATGGTCAAGGACCGGCTCGACACGGAGCTCGTGGGCAACGTCAGCCTGCGCATCCTGCCGACCGAGCGCCCCGACGCCTGGGAGGTGCAGGGCCGCGGTGAGCTGGCCCTGGCCATCCTCGTCGAGCAGATGCGTCGTGAGGGCTTCGAGCTGACCGTCGGCAAGCCCCAGGTGGTCACGCGCGAGGTCGACGGCAAGCTGCACGAGCCGGTCGAGCGCCTGACCATCGACACCCCCGAGGAGCACCTCGGCGCGATCACGCAGATCCTCGCCACCCGCAAGGGCCGCATGGAGCAGATGGTCAACCACGGCACCGGCTGGATCCGGATGGAGTTCCTCGTGCCGTCGCGCGGGCTCATCGGCTTCCGCACGCTCTTCCTCACCGAGACCCGTGGCACCGGCATCGCCCACCACGTCTTCGAGGACTACGAGCCCTGGTTCGGCACCATCACGACCCGCACGAGCGGCTCGCTGGTCTCCGACCGCAAGGGCGTCGTGACGGCCTACGCCATGGTCAACCTCCAGGAGCGCGGCGTGCTCTTCCAGGAGCCGACGACCGAGGTCTACGAGGGCATGATCGTCGGCGAGAACTCCCGCGCCGACGACATGGACGTCAACATCACCAAGGAGAAGAAGCTCACCAACGTGCGCGCGTCCTCCTCGGACAACTTCGAGAAGATCGTGCCGCCGCGCGCCCTGAGCCTCGAGCAGTGCCTCGAGTTCTGCCGCGAGGACGAGTGCGTCGAGGTCACCCCCGAGGCGGTGCGCATCCGCAAGGTCGTGCTCGACGCCGGCGAGCGGGCCCGCACGGCCGCCCGCGCGCGCTCGGCCGCGAAGTCCGAGGCCTCCTAGGGCTCAGGCGTGGGCACCTCTCCCGCCGGCCCGAGGCGGCGCGGGGCCCCGGCGGCACGTGCCGTCGGCCTCGCGCTGCTCGCTGTCGCCGTGCTGCTCGGAGCCTGTACGACGCCTGCGCGCCCGCCCTCGCCGTCCCTGGCGGCGCGAGGTGGGACCCTCGAGGTGCTGCTCGACAACCCGGTGCAGCACTGGGACCCGCAGCGCATCTACACGGGGCCCGAGGCGAGCCTGTCGGTGCGGATGTTCCTGCGGACCCTCACCACCCTCCCCGCAGCGGGGCTGGGCGTGTCGTCCGGCCTCGTCCCGGACCTCGCGACGACCACGGGTCAGCGCCTCGACGGCGGGCGCACCTGGCGCTTCACCCTCGTCGGTGACGCCAAGTGGCAGGACGGGCGCACCATCACCTGCGACGACGTCAAGTACGGCGTGTCGCGCAACTTCGCGCGCGAGGTGCTGACGGGCGGCCCGCCGTACGCCGTCTCGCTGCTCGACATCCCGCTGGCGACCGACGCCGGGGGGCGTCGGGTGTCGGCCTATGCGGGGCCCTACTCCGCCACGGCCGCCGGGCAGGCGGCCTACGACCGCGCGGTGTCGTGCAGCGGCTCCACGATCACCTTCCGCCTCAAGGCCCCCACCTACGACTTCGGCTCGACGGTGGCGCTGGCCGCGTTCGCCCCGGTGCGCAAGGACCACGACCTCAGGGCGGCGGGCAGCTTCTCGGTCTTCTCGGCCGGTCCCTACATGCTCGAGGGTGACTGGGTGCCCGGCGCCGGTGGGCGCTTCGTCCGCACGCGCTCGTGGGTCGAGGCCGACGACCCCATCCGCACCGCCTACCCCGACGTCATCGAGATCCGCGAGGGTCTCGAGACGACGACCGCCATCCAGCGGATCATCGACGACCAGGGCCCTGACCGCTACGCCGTCACCTACGCCGACGCGCCACCTGCCCTGCAGCGGCAGCTGCTGACCACTCCGGCCCTGGCCGCTCGCGTGACCAACCCCGCGGCGTCTACCATGGAGTACCTCGCCCCCAACACGCGCAGCCCCACGATGGGCAACGCGAAGGCGCGCCAGGCCCTCGCGATGGCGACGAACCGCGACGCCTTCGTGACGGCCTACGGCGGGCCGTCCGCCATGGCGCCGTCCTTCTCCCTCCTGGCCTCGAGCATTCCTGGCCGGCTCGACCGCAGTCCCTTCGGTGTCAGCACCGCGGGTGACCCGGCGAAGGCCCGAGCGGTGCTCGAGCAGTCGGGGCTGGCGCTCCCCGTGCCACTCCGGGTGGCCTACCGCAGGTCGGGCGCGGCCGACGCGGCGTTCGCCGCGCTCCGCGCGGGGTGGGAGCAGGCGGGGTTCGCGGTGACGCTCTTCCCGATCACCGACGACTACTACGGCGCGATCTCCGCGCCAGGAGCGGTGAGCCGGTACGACGTCGTCCGCGCCAGCTGGGCCGCCGACTGGCCGTCGGGCTCGACCGTGATCCCCCCGGTCGCCGACTCCCGGCTCAACCTCTCGGCGTCGGGTCCGGGCCAGGACTACGGCTGGTTCGCCGACGCCCAGGTCAACGCCGCCATCGACCGCGCCGCAGCGACCGCCGACGACCCCGCCCGCGACGTGGCGTGGGGACAGGTCGACGCCCTCGTCGCGAGCAAGGGCGGCTACATCCCCCTGGCCCAGCAACGGCACGTGCTCGTGCACGGGTCCAAGATCCTCGGCTACCAGGACAATCCGCTCTTCGGCGGCTATGTCGACCTGGCCCGGGTGCAGCTCAGCCGGGGCTGAGCCCGGCTCGGCGACGTCCGTTACGCAGGATTTACACGCCGTGACCTGAAGTGGCGGGGTATTCGTCCACGCAGGGCGTAACGTGGCGCCGCAACACGTCCTCAGCTCACAGGTGAGGTGCTGGCGGTCGCACAGCCAGCGCTCAGCACGTCGCGCAAACGGTCACGATCCGGCGACGTCCACCCCCCGGTGGTTCACCATGTGGGATGGGCTGGTCTAAGGTTTCGTCGATTCCCCCTCCGCACGGCGGGGTTCTTGCGTGAGAAGAGGTTCAGGACCGCATGACCATCGCCCCAGGCCAGCAGGACACGGAATCGCGCGACATCGACACGGTCGAGACCGACGGCGCGGTCGCGATCAAGGGCCGCACCCC
>JBBRNQ010000116.1:0-13186 GCA_038230235.1 Actinomycetales bacterium | reverse complement strand
GAAGCAAGTTCCCGAGAAGCAGGTTCTCGGGAAGCAGGTCCAGGTCCGCAGGACCTGGGGGCCAGGTCCTCAGTAAGCGAGGGCGCGGTCGACGCCGTCGAGCACCCGGTCGAGGTCGGGGAGGAACTCCTCCTCGAGCCGGCTGGGCGGGTAGGGCAGGTTGTAGCCGCCGACCCGCAACACCGGTGCCTCGAGGTGGTGGAAGCTGCGCTGGGTGACCGCCGCGGCGATCTCGGCGCCGAGGCCGCCGTTGGTCGACGCCTCGTGCACGACGACCATGCGGCCGGTCTTCTCGACCGAGGCGCAGAGGGTGTCGAGGTCGAGCGGGCTCAGCGAGCGCAGGTCGATCACCTCGAGGCTGCGCCCCTCCTCGGCGGCGGCCTGCGCGGCCTGCATACAGGTCTTGACCATCGGGCCGTAGGCGACGACCGTGCAGTCGGTGCCCTCGCGGGCGACGGCCGCCGACCACAGCCCGCGGGACGCTCCGTCGATGTCGACCTCGCCCTTGTCCCAGTAGCGCCGCTTGGGCTCGTAGAAGATCACCGGGTCGTCGGTCTCGATGGCCTGCTGGATGCCCCAGTAGGCGTCCTGCGGGGTGGCGACGCAGACGACCTTGAGGCCGGCCGTGTGCGTGAAGTACGCCTCGTTGGACTCGCTGTGGTGCTCGACCGCGCCGATGCCGCCACCGACCGGGATGCGGATGACGATCGGCATCGCGACCTTGCCGAGCGAGCGGGCCCGCATCTTGGCGACCTGGCTGACGATGTGGTCGAAGGCGGGGTAGACGAAGCCGTCGAACTGGATCTCGACGACGGGGCGGTAGCCGCGCAGGGCGAGGCCGACCGCCGTCCCGACGATGCCCGCCTCGGCCAGCGGGGTGTCGATCACCCGCTCCTCGCCGAAGTCCTTCTGCAGGCCCTCGGTCACGCGGAAGACGCCCCCGAGCTTGCCGATGTCCTCGCCCATGAGGAGCACCTTGGGGTCCCTCTCCATGGCGGCGCGCAGACCGTTGGTGAGGGCCTTGGCGATGGTGAGCTGGGTCATGAGTGGGCCCCCTCGAAGCTGGCCTGGTAGGTGGCGAACTGCTCCTTCTCCGCGGCGAGGAGCTGGTGCGGCTCGACGTACACGTTGTCGAACATCGTGGTGCCCTCCGGGTCGGGCATCTCGAGCGTGCCCCGGCGCACGTGGACGGCGAGCTGCTCGGCCTCGACCTCGACCGCGGCGAAGAACTCCGCGTCGGCCTTGCCCTCCCGGGCCAGCCACGCCTTGAACCGCTCGATGGGGTCGCGCAGCTTCCACACCTCGACCTCGGCCGAGACGCGGTACTTGGTCGGGTCGTCGCTGGTGGTGTGCGCGCCCATGCGGTAGGTGTAGGCCTCGACGAGGAAGGGGCCCTGCCCGGAACGCGCCTCCTCGAGCGCGTGCTTGGTCACGGCGTACACGGCCAGCACGTCGTTGCCGTCGACCCGCACGCCGGGGAAGCCGAAGCCGCGGGCCCGCTGGTAGAGCGGGATGCGGGTCTGGCGCTCGCTGGGCTCGGAGATGGCCCACTGGTTGTTCTGGCAGAAGAAGACGACGGGCGCGTTGGTCACCGCGGCGAAGGTGAAGGCCTCGCTGACATCGCCCTGGGCGGTGGCGCCGTCGCCGAAGTAGGCGATGACGGCGGCGTCGCGCTCGGGGTCACCGGTGCCGACGGCCCCGTCGCGCTGGATGCCCATCGCGTAGCCGGTGGCGTGCAGGGTCTGGGCGCCGATGATGATCGTGTAGAGGTGGAAGTTCTTCTCGTTGGGGTCCCACCCGCCGTTGTTGACGCCGCGGAACATGCCGAGGAGGTTGAGCGGGTCGACCCCGCGGCACCAGGCGACACCGTGCTCGCGGTAGGTCGGGAACGCGTAGTCCTGCGGCTTGAGGGCGCGGCCGGAGCCGACCTGCGCGGCTTCCTGCCCGAGCAGGCTGGCCCAGATGCCGAGCTCGCCCTGGCGCTGCAGCGCGGTCGCCTCGGTGTCGACGCGGCGGATGAGCACGAGGTCGCGGTAGAGGCCGCGCAGCTCCTCGTCGGTGAGGGCGTCGACGTAGGCCGTGTAGTCACCGGCGTCGCTCCCGCCCTCGACCCGCTGACCCTCCGGGGAGAGCAGCTGGATCATCTCGGGGCCACCGTCGCCCACCGCCGGGACTCCCGCGGTGATGTCTGCCGTCGTGATGCCGGCCGTCGTGGTGCCGGCCGTCGTGGTGCCTGCCGCTGCATCCCCTGTGGTCGAACCTGGTGCTGCGCTCACCGTCACTCCTTGCTGCCGGTCGGTCGGACCGGCCTGTCGGGCCGGCACTCCCGGGGTCACCGTGGAGCGCGAGGCTTCGGGTACAGGCGGCGCGGACGTGGTGTGACCGCACTCACCCTTGAGCCGTTCTGGGGGCCAATGTATCCGGACGCGCTGGACGGAGAGTAGGGGGAGGTTCCGGACAGCGAACTGTCGAGGCTCCGCACGGTGAGCCGGTCGACCCTCGGGACGATGAACAGGTCGCCTCTCGGGACGATGAGCAGGTCGACTCAGAGTCAGTGTGCTCGACTGCGCTTTTGACAGCAGCCAAGTGCACCGACTCTGAGTCAACCCCAGGGGTGAGGGAGGGTTGTCCACAGGTCACGCTGCCTGACCCCCGCGCTGACCCCGACCTGCGTCACCCTCGTAGGCATGACTTCGTGGACCGCCGCTGCCGACTCGTACGGCATCCTGACCGTCGGGCACTTGCGTGCCGACGGCGTCGACCCGCGCGCCACCGCCCGGCTGGTGAAGTCGGGCGACATCACCCCGCTCGACCGGGGCTGGTTCTTCCTCGGAACACCGGACAGTCCCGAGCATCGCCACGAGCTGGCCACCCGGGCGATGCTGAGGGCACACGACGGGCGGGCGGTGGCGTCGTACCACTCCGCCCTCGTCCTGCAGAAGCTCCCTGTCTACGGCGCCGACCTCGACCGGGTGCGGCTCAGCCGCGTCACCCCAGGACCCACCCGTACGAGGCCGCGGCTCTCGGTGGGGAGGGTCGTGCCACCCGAGATGGTCGACGGCGACTGCGTGAGGGCAGCCAAGGCCGTGGTGCAGGTGGGTGAGTCGAGCGGGCCGATGGCGGCCCTCGTCGCCGCCGACGCCGCACTCAGGCTCCAGCTCACGAGCTCGGAGGAGCTGCGCGACATGGCCCTGTCGGTCGAGAGCCACCCCCGGACCCGTTGTCTCTCCTCGTTCCTCCAGCTCGCCGATGCGCGGCGGCAGTCTCCGGGCGAGACCCGTCTGGGGCACGTGTTACACGTCATGGGGATCGCCGTTACCCCTCAGTTCGAGGTCAGGAAGCCGGGGATACACGCGTTCGTCGACTTCGTGGTCGACGACGCCATGGTGGTCATCGAGTTCGACGGGAGGGTGAAGTACGGGCGCACACTCGACCAGGTCGACCACCAGGGTCGGCCACTGTCGCCACAGGAGGTGCTCTGGCTCGAGAAGAAGCGAGAGGACCGACTGCGCGAGCTGGGTTATGAGGTCTTACGGGTGACGTGGGGCGAGCTGGGTGACCTGCCGGCTCTCACCGCGAGGATCCGTGCGGTGATCGATCGCGCGCACCACCGGGCGATCCACCCCGCGTGACGGGGCGGGTGGCTGGACTGCAGCTGTCACGCCAGCCGAGGAGGCCCGATCCGGTGACGGGGGTTGACTCAGAGTCGCTGCACTCGACTGCGGGTCGCCGGGGGGGTTGACTCAGAGTCGCTGCACTCGACTACCGCTATAACAGCAGTCGAGCCCACCGACTCTGAGTCAACCCCCACCATGAGCGCAGCCGAGCCCACCGACTCTGAGTCAACCCCCACCATGAGCGCAGCCGCGCCCACCGACTCTGAGTCAACCCCCACCACGGGCGCAGCCGAGCCCACCGACTCCGAGTCAACCTCAAGCCGGGGTCGCGACCGCGCCCGCCCGGACCTACCGCGCCCCGAACGCCGCCGCGACCTCGAGGAGCCGGTCGTTCGCCTCGGGCTCGGCGACGGTGACCCGCACCCCGTCGTCGCCATAGCGGCGCACGACGAGCCCCGCCTCGTCGCAGGCCTGCGCGAAGGCTGCGGAGTCGGCCCCGAGCGGCAGCCACACGAAGTTCGCCTCGCTCACCGGCAGCTTCCACCCCTGCTCCTCCAGTGCCGAGGCGACCCGGGCGCGCTCGGCGACGATCGCCTCGACCCGCTGCTGGAGCTCGTCGTACGCGTCGAGCGAGGCCACCGCGGCCGCCTGGGCGATCGAGCTGACCCCGAACGGGGTCGCGGTCTGCCGCAGCGCCGCTGCCATCCGCGGGTGCGCGACGGCGTAGCCGACCCGCAGGCCCGCGAGACCGTAGGCCTTGGAGAAGGTGCGAAGGACGAGGACGTTGGGGTGGGCCCTCCATACGGCGATGGCGTCTGGCGCCTCCGGGTCGGCGACGAACTCGAGGTAGGCCTCGTCGAGCACCACCAGGACGTGGGCCGGCACCCGCGCCAGGAACGCCTCGAGCTCGTCGCGGTGCACCGCTGTGCCGGTCGGGTTGTTGGGCGAGCAGACGATCACGACCTTGGTGCGGTCCGTCACCGCGTCGGCCATCGCCCCCAGCCGGTGGCGGGCGTCGGCGTCGAGGGGCACCTGCACCGACACCGCTCCCGCGAGCGCCACGACGATCGGGTAGGCCTCGAACGACCGCCAGCCGTAGACGACCTCGTCGCCGGCGTCGCACATCGCCTGCACGATGTGGGCGAGTACGGCGACGCTGCCGGTGCCGGTCGCGATGTGCGCGGGCTCCACCCCGACGGCGGCCGCGATGCGCGCCGAGAGCTGGGTGACCGCCATGTCGGGGTAGCGGTTGACGTCGGCAGCGGCAGCGGCGATGACCGCCTGCACGTGAGCCAGCGGCGGGTAGGGGTTCTCGTTGCTCGAGACCTTGTAGGTCACGACCCCCTGCACCGCTGCTGCCGGCTTGCCCGGGACGTAGGCGGGGAGCTCACCGAGGGCGGCCCGCAGCCGCACCTGCTCGGCCGTGGTCAGGGGCGGCTCGCCTGGCATCTCGCTCATGGGACCAACGGTAGCGCCGGGCCCGTGCGTGACAGGATGGTGCCATGAGCACGCTGTCCCGGCTGGTCCTCAAGACCGGTGTCAACGCCGTCGCCCTGTGGGTGGCCTCGGCCCTCATCGCCGGCATCACCTTCACCCCACCGCGGTCCACCTGGACCTCGACCGTCGTCTCCATCGTCCTCATCGCGCTCGTCTTCGGGCTGGTCAACGCGGCCATCAAGCCGGTCGTGAAGCTCTTCTCCCTGCCCCTGATCTGGCTCACGCTGGGGCTCTTCACCGTCATCGTGAACGCGCTGATGCTCGAGCTCACCGCCTGGCTCGCCTCCCACATCGGCCTCGTCTTCGCCGTCGACAGCTTCTTCTGGGACGCGGTGCTCGGTGCCGTGATCGTCTCTGTGGTCTCGATGCTGCTCAACGTCGTCGTGCCCGACAGCGACTGACCGAAGCCCGGACGAGAGTCGACCCATGGCCCGTTTCATCGACATCCACCCTGACGACCCCCAGCCGCGCGCCGTCGCCCAGGTCGTCGACCGGCTCCGCGCCGGGGCCCTGATCGCCTACCCCACCGACTCCGGCTACGCACTCGGGTGCCAGATGGGCAACGTCGAGGGCAAGGAGCGGATCGCCGCGATCCGCCACCTCGACGACCGTCACCACTACACGCTGGTGTGTCACGACTTCGCCCAGCTCGGGCAGCTCGTGCAGATCGACAACCGCGTCTTCCGGGCCGTCAAGGCGGCCACACCGGGCCCGTACACCTTCATCCTCACGGCCACGCGCGAGGTGCCGAAGCGGCTCCTGGAGCCGAAGAAGAAGACGGTCGGCGTGCGGCTGCCCGACCACGCGGTGACCCGGGCGATCCTCGAGGCCCTGGGCGAGCCGCTCCTGTCGAGCACCCTCATCCTGCCCGGCACGACCGACGCGATGACCGAGGGGTGGATGGTCAAGGACGAGCTCGACCACGTGGTCGACGTCGTCGTCGACGGCGAGTGCGAGGCCGTCCCGACCACGGTCGTCGACTACTCGTCCGGCGTCCCCGAGATCAGCCGCGTCGGTGCGGGGGACCCCTCACCCTTCGAGTGACGCACCACCACTGCCGGTCGGTATGAAGCACCGCCAGCCCGACCGTCCCGACCACCGCACGCCTGAAGCCGAGGAAGGGAGGTGACCGTGAGCATCCAGCGTCGAGACCGCATCACGATCAGTGACATCGCTGCCCAGCTGGGGATCTCGAAGGCGTCGGTGTCTTACGCGCTCAACGGACGCCCCGGAGTGAGCGCCGCGACGCGGGCCCGGGTGCTGCACCTGGCCGACGAGCTGGGCTTCCACGCCAGCTCGGCGGCGGTGGCCCTGTCGGCGTCGCGCACCGGCACGATCGGCGTCGTCATCGCCCGCGACCCGGCCGTGATCACCGCCGAGGCGTTCTACATGCGCACCCTCTTCGGGGTGGAGCAGTACCTCAACGAGGCCGACGGCCAGCTGCTGCTGCGACTGACGGGCGAGCGGGGCGAGGACCTCGACGTCTACCGCCGGTGGACGCGCCAGGGGCGGGTCGACGGCTTCCTGCTCTACGACGAGCACGACGACGACCCGCGCGTCCCGCTGCTCACGGCGCTCGGCATGCCCGCCGTGATGGTCACCTCCGTCGCCCTCGACGACGGCATCGGCCGCCTCGTCACCCCCGAGGCGCAGACCGTCCAGGTGATGCTCGACCACCTGCGTTCGCTGGGGCACCGCGAAGTCCTCCATCTCAGCGGACCGCTGGTCTACGCCCACGAGCGCGTGCGGATGGAGACCATGGCCAGCGAGGGCGCCGCCCGCGGCCTGCACGTGACCCACGTCGAGGGGACGTACGAGTTCGCCTCGGGCGCCGAGGCGACCTCCACCCTCCTGACCCAGCGGCCGGGTACGGCCCCGACCGCCATCGTCGCGGGCAACGACATCATGGCCACCGCGGCGGTCTCGACGGCCACGGACCTCGGCCTCCGGGTGCCCGCCGACCTGTCGGTCATCGCCTGGGACGACTCGGTCCTGTGCCGGGTGGCGCGCCCGCACCTGACGGCCATGGACCACGGGTTGATGGGCAAGGCCCGGCTGGCCACCGACCTGCTCTTCGACCTCATCGCCGGGGGCACGCAGGTCCACCGGTCGTCGCCGGTCGGCACGCTGATCGTGCGCGGGACGACTGGCCCACCCGGCCCACCCCAGCCCTGACCTTCCCGGTCCAGCGCCTGTCTGTCCACCACCCCCGCACATCACGATCAGGTCACGAACTTAACCGGTTCGGTTGACGTGGTTAACCGGTTAGGCCCATAGTCGACACACACCGCTTCCACCTCGCCGTCGGCGCCCGGGAGCCTACTCGGACAAGGAAGTCTGATCGTGACTCGACGAGCATTCCTCGCCGCCGCGAGCATCTCGGCGCTCGCCCTCGGCGTCACCGCCTGCAGTGGCGGCAGCACCACCAGCACCAGCGGAGGCGGCGCCACGGGCGCCGCCGCCACGCTCACCTACTGGGCCAGCAACCAGGGCACCAGCCTCGACAACGACAAGCAGGTCCTCACCCCCGTCCTCGACGCCTTCACCAAGCAGACCGGCACCAAGGTCAACCTCGAGGTCATCGGGTGGAACGACCTGCAGACCCGCATCCAGACGGCCATCACCTCCGGCTCCGGCCCCGACGTGCTCAACATCGGCAACACCTGGGCCTCCTCGCTCCAGGCCACCGGCGCGTTCCTGCCCTACGACAGTGCGGCGATGACGGCGATCGGCGGCAAGGACAAGTTCGTCAAGGCCGCCCTCGACACCGGCGGCATGGCCGGTCAGGACCCGACGTCGGTGCCGCTCTACGGCCTGGCCTACGGCCTCTACTACAACAAGGCCATGTTCAAGGCCGCCGGGCTCAACCCCCCGACCACCTGGGAGGACATGGTCGCCGCGGCCAAGAAGCTCACCGTCCCGGCCAAGCAGCAGTACGGCTTCTCGCTGGCCGCCGGCAGCTACACCGAGAACGTGCACTTCGCCTTCATCAACGGGTCGCAGAACGGTGGCGAGTGGTTCGACGCGGCGGGCAAGCCGACCTTCACCAGCGACCAGAACGTGCAGGGTGTGCTGCGCTACCTCGACCTCATGCAGACCGACAAGGTCGTCAACCCGAGCAACGCGCAGTACGACAACGGCACGAAGGCGGTCAACGACTTCGCCTCGGGCAAGGTCGCGATGATCCTCAACCAGAACAACGCCGACAACTCCATCGTCAGCAACGGGATGAAGAGCAGCGAGTACGGCGTCGTCCCCTTCCCCTCCCCCAGTGGGGGCCAGAAGATCGCGACCTTCATCGCCGGCATCAACCTGTCGGTGATGAAGACCACGAAGAACAAGGACGCCGCCCTGTCCTTCGTCAAGTTCATGACCTCGGCCGAGACGCAGAAGACGCTCGACAAGCCCTTCGCAGCGCTCCCGGTGCTGCAGGGTGAGACGCCGGTCTTCACCGACAACGCCGTGGAGGCCAAGACCTTCCAGGACATCTACGCCACCATGTCGAAGCCGCTGCCGCTCGTCGCCGCGGAGGACCAGTTCGAGTCCACCGTCGGCAAGGCCATGAACGCGCTGTTCGCCAAGATCGCCACGGGTGGCACCGTCTCGGCCGCCGACGTCAAGTCGGCCCTGAAGGACGCCCAGGACCAGGTCACCGCCGCCACGGGCGGCTGAGCCTGCATCGCCAGCAGCTGAGCCCCTGCGTCGTCCACCCACCGGAAGAGGTATGCCGTGTCGGCCCCCACCACACCACGCCTGACCAGCAGCTCCCCACCGACCACGCCGACCGCCGGGGCGGGCACCACCCGTCCCCGGCGGCGGCGTGGCCGCGCCACCTCGCGCGACCACCGGCTGCTGCCGTACCTTCTCCTGGCGCCCGCCGTGGTGATGGAGCTGCTCATCCACATCATCCCGATGCTGGTGGGTATCTGGATGAGCTTCGTGCGCCTGACGAAGTTCTTCCTCGCCAACTGGTCAGCCGCTCCGTGGGCCGGGCTCGGCAACTACCGCCTGGCCCTCGACTTCAGCTCGAGCATCGGGGCGAAGCTCTTCCAGTCGTTCCTCGTGACGATCGCCTTCTCCGTGGCCGCCGTCGTGCTGTCCTGGGGACTCGGGATGATGGCGGCGGTCGCGCTGCAGCAACCATTCCGGGGACGAGGTATCGTGCGCACCCTCTTCCTGGTCCCCTACGCCCTGCCTGCCTACGCCGGCATCCTCACGTGGAACTTCATGTTCCAGCGGGACACCGGCCTCATCAACCACGTGCTCGCCGACAACCTGCACCTCGTCGGTGACCGCCCCTTCTGGCTGCTGGGGAGCAACGCCTTCACCTCGCTCGTCGTGGTCGCGGTCTGGCGGCTCTGGCCCTTCGCGTTCCTCACGATCATGGCGGGACTCCAGTCGGTGCCGACCGAGCTCTACGAGGCGGCCTCGGTCGACGGGGCGGGTAACCTCCGGTCGTGGCGGTCGATCACCCTGCCGTCGCTGCGCCCGGTCAACATCGTGCTCGTCCTCGTGCTGTTCCTGTGGACGTTCAGCGACTTCAACACGCCGTACGTCCTCTTCGGCACCGCCCAACCGCCGGCCGGTGACCTGGTGTCGTTCCACATCTACAACGCCTCCTTCCTCACCTGGAACTTCGGCATCGGGGCAGCGATGTCGGTGCTGCTGCTGCTCTTCCTCATGGTCCTCACCGCGGCCTACCTGATCGTCACCAACCGGAGGTCCAGTCGTGCGTGACACCAGCGGGTTCAAGTCGTTCCGGGCCGTCACCCTGCTCCTGCTGGGGGTCTTCACCGTCGTCCCGCTCTACGCGATGGTCACCTCGGCCCTCAAGCCGCTGCGCGACGTGCAGGGCATCTTCACGTGGTGGCCGTCGAGCATCACCATCTCGCCCTTCGTCGACATGTGGACGACCGTGCCGCTGGCGAGGTACTTCGCCAACAGCCTGGTCGTCTCCGGCTTCGCCACGCTCGCCAGCGTCATCCTCGCCGTGCTGGCCGCGTTCGCGGTGTCGCGCTTCAGCTTCCGCGGGCGGTCGGTCTTCACGACGACGGTGCTGTCGACCCAGATGTTCCCGGGAGTGCTCTTCCTCCTGCCGCTCTTCCTCATCTTCACCAACATCAACGCCGCCACCGGCATCCAGCTGGTCGGCTCCCGCCTGGGCCTGGTGATCACCTACCTCACCTTCACGCTGCCCTTCTCGATCTGGATGCTCGTCGGCTACTTCGACTCGATCCCCCGCGAGCTCGACGAGGCCGCCATGGTCGACGGCTGCACCCCGCTCGGGGCGCTCTGGCGGGTCGTCCTCCCCGCGGCCCGCCCGGGGGTCATCGCCGTCGCCATCTACTCCTTCATGACGGCCTGGGGCGAGGTGCTCTTCGCGTCGGTGATGACCAACGACGCCAACCGCACCCTCGCGGTCGGGCTGCGCGAGTACTCCACCCAGACCAACGTCTACTGGAACCAGATCATGGCCGCATCGCTCGTGGTCAGCGTGCCGGTCGTCATCGGCTTCCTGCTCGCCCAGAAGAGCTTCGTCGCCGGCGTGACCGCGGGGGCGGTCAAGTGAGGCAACCGGTCGACCAGCCCTGGACCCTCACGGCCACCGGCGGTTCCGTCCCCGATGTCCTGCGCGGGAGGGAGGTTGCCGCCACCGTGCCCGGGGTCGTCCACACCGACCTGCTCTCCGCGGGTCTGGTCCCCGACCCCTACCTCGACGAGAACGAGGCCGCCCTGCAGTGGGTCGGGCGCACCGCCTGGCGCTACCGCACCCGCCTCCACGTGCCGGTACCGGCGCCCGGCGAGCGGGTCGAGCTCGTCTTCGGTGGCCTCGACACCGTCGCCGAGGTGCGCCTCGACGGTCACGTGCTCGGCACGCCGCGCAACATGCACCGCACCCACCGGTACGACGTCACCGCCCTGCTGGCTCCCGGCGGCGCCGACGGCGACGAGCACGACCAGCACGACGCGCACGACGCGCACGAACAACACGACCTGGTCGTCGACTTCGCCGCGCAGCTCGACGCGGCCGAGGCGATGAGCGAGGCCCAGGGCCCTCGGGTGCACACCAACGAACACCCCTTCAACGCGGTGCGCAAGATGGCCTGCAACTTCGGGTGGGACTGGGGTCCCGACCTCGTCACCGCGGGGATCTGGCGTCCGGTCCACGTCGAGCGCTGGCGCACCGCCCGGTTGCGCAGCGTGCGACCCCTCGCGACGGTCGACCCAGCCGACGGCACGACCGGTCGGGTCGAGGTGCACGTCGAGGTCGAATGCGACCCCTCGCGGGCGACGCCCCTCACGGTGGAGGCCACCGTCGCGACACCCGACGGTACTCCGTACACGGGCAGGGTGAGCCTGAACGAGACCGGCGGAGGCGACGTCGTCGTCACCGTCGAGGTGCCCGACGTGGCCCTGTGGTGGCCCCGCGGCTACGGCGACCAGCCGCTCTACGACCTCGCCGTCGGGCTGCAGCAGGACGATCCCGAGCTCGACCGCTGGCTCGACCGCTGGCAGGGCCGCACCGGCTTCCGCACGGTCACCCTCGACACCGCACCCGACGAGCACGGGACGCCGTTCGTGCTGTCGGTCAACCACCGACCCGTCCTCGTCAAGGGCGCCAACTGGATCCCCGACGACTGCTTCCCCCACCGGGTCGACCGGGCCCGCTACGCCGCGCGCATCGACGACGCGGTCGACGCGGGGATGAACCTCCTGCGGGTCTGGGGTGGCGGGCTCTACGAGTCCGACGACTTCTACGACCTGTGCGACGAGCAGGGCGTCCTGGTCTGGCAGGACTTCCTCTTCGCGTGCGCCGCCTACGCCGAGGAGCAGCCCCTGCGCGACGAGGTCGTCGCCGAGGCCACCGAGGCGGTGACCCGGCTCAGCCCGCACCCGAGCCTCGTGGTGTGGAACGGCAACAACGAGAACCTCTGGGGCCACGAGGACTGGGACTGGGCCGCCCAGCTCGGAGACCTCACCTGGGGGCGCGGCTACTACCTCGACGTCCTGCCCGAGCTCGTCGGTCGGCTCGACCCCACGCGCCCCTACTCCCCGGGGAGCCCGTGGTCCTTCGACGAGCGTCGCCACCCCAACGACCCGGCCCACGGCACCATGCACATCTGGGACGTGTGGAACAGCCTCGACTACACGCACTACCGCGACTACGTGCCACGATTCGTCAGTGAGTTCGGCTACCAGGGGCCGCCGACCTGGGCGACCCTCAACCGGGCCGTCCACGATGCCCCCCTCACGCCATCGTCATCGGCGATGTCGAGCCACCAGAAGGCGATCGGTGGGGCGACCAAGCTGACCAGCGGTATGGAGCCCCACCTCGACGTGCCGCCCGACGACCGCTTCGAGGACTGGCACTGGGCCATGCAGGTGCAGCAGGCACGCGCCGTGTCCTTCGGGCTCGAGCACCTGCGCTCGTGGCACCCGGTCTGCTCCGGGGCGATCGTGTGGCAGCTCAACGACTGCTGGCCCGTGACGTCGTGGGCGGCCGTCGACGGCGACGGTCGTCGCAAGCCCTTGTGGTTCGCGCTGCGGCACGCCTACGCCTCGCGCCTGCTCAGCGTGCAGCCCCGCAAAGGGGGTCTGGTGCTCGCGGTCGGCAACGACACCAACCAGGAGTGGACCACGCAGGTCACCGTACGGCGCCTCGACCTCGACGGGGCGGAGCGGGCCCGCACCGCTCTCACGGTCGACGTCCCGCCTCGATCGACGGTCACGGCCCCGCTGGCGGTCGCCCTCGTCACCGAGGCCGATGCGCGTCGCGACGTGCTCGTCGCCGAGACCGGGAGCCAGCGCGCGCTGTGGTTCTTCGCCGAGGACAAGGACCTGGCCCTCACCCGTGAGTGGGGGTCTGCGCGGGCGGAGGCCGTACCCGGCGGCTACGACGTGCACGTCACGGCCGCGGGCCTGCAACGCGACGTCTGCCTGCTCGTCGACAAGGTCGATCCCGACGCCGTGGTCGACGAGGCGATGGTGACCCTCCTCCCGGGGGAGAGCCGCACCTTCCACGTGACGAGCAGGATGGTGCTCGACCCCGCCGCCCTGCTCGACCCGCGTGT